>NZ_LOTA01000019.1:0-1511 GCF_001521935.1 Burkholderia sp. RF7-non_BP4
GCGATCAACGGCTCCCAGCTCTTCGCGACCAATTCCGTCGTGGATTCGCTGTCGACGACGGTGTCGTCGTCCAGCAGTGCGATCTCGTCGCTGTCGACCGGCATCACTTCGTTGTCGACGGGGCTCAGCTCGACCAACAGCTCGGTGGCTTCGCTGTCGACTTCCACGTCGACGGGTCTCTCGTCGGCAACCAGCTCGATCAGCTCGCTGTCCACATCGACTTCGACGGGCATCAACTCGCTGTCGACTGGCCTGAGCTCGACCAATAGCTCGGTGACCTCGCTCTCGACGTCCACGTCGACGGGTCTCTCGTCGGCGAATAGCTCGATCAGCTCGCTCTCGACCTCGACTTCGACCGGCATCAACTCGCTGTCGACGGGCTTGAGCTCGACCGACAGCACGGTGGCCTCGCTGTCGACCTCCACGTCGACGGGTCTGTCATCGGCAACCAGCTCGATCAGCTCGCTCTCCACGTCGACTTCGACGGGTATCAACTCGCTGTCGACCGGCCTCAGCTCGACCAATAGCTCGGTCGCCTCGCTCTCGACCTCCTCGTCGACGGGTCTGTCGTCGGCGACCAGCTCGATCAGCTCGCTGTCCACGTCGACCTCGACGGGTATCAACTCGCTGTCCACGGGCCTCAGCTCGACCGATAGCACGGTGGCTTCGCTGTCGACCTCGACGTCGACGGGTCTGTCGTCGGCCACCAGCTCGATCAGCTCGCTGTCCACGTCGACCTCGACCGGTATCAACTCGCTGTCGACCGGCCTCAGCTCGACCAACAGCTCTGTCGCTTCGCTGTCGACCTCCACGTCGACGGGTCTGTCGTCGGCAACCAGCTCGATCGGCTCGCTGTCGACGTCGACCTCGACGGGTATCAATTCGTTGTCGACGGGCCTCAGCTCGACTGATAGCACGGTGGCCTCGCTGTCGACGTCGACGTCGACGACGGCCAGCTCGCTGTCGACGGGCCTGAGCACGACCAATAGCACGGTGACGTCGCTGTCGACGTCCACGTCGAGCGGTCTCTCGTCGGCAACCAGCTCGATCAGCTCGTTGTCGACGGGCCTCAGCTCGACCGATAGCACGGTGGCTTCGCTGTCGACCTCGACGTCGACGGGTCTGTCGTCGGCGACCAGCTCGATCGGCTCGCTGTCGACGGGCCTCAGCTCGACTGATAGCACGGTGGCCTCGCTGTCGACCTCGACGTCGACGACGGCCAGCTCGCTGTCGACGGGCCTGAGCACGACCAATAGCACGGTGACGTCGCTGTCGACGTCCACGTCGAGCGGTCTCTCGTCGGCGACCAGCTCGATCAGCTCGCTGTCCACGTCGACTTCGACGGGTATCAACTCGCTGTCGACGGGCTTGAGCTCGACCGATAGCACGGTGGCGTCGCTGTCGACCTCGACGTCGACCGGCCTGTCCTCGGCAACCAGCTCGATCAGCTCGCTGTCCACGTCGACCTCGACGGGTATCAACTCGCTGTCCACGGGCCTCAGCTCGACCGA
>NZ_LOTA01000020.1:0-530 GCF_001521935.1 Burkholderia sp. RF7-non_BP4
CGAGGCTCCCAATATGGAAGAACTCCTGGAACAACTGCGCTGGCTGCTGAACATGCCGGTCGGCGCAACCGCTGACGACGTCACGGCGCAGCTTAAGAAACTGATCGAATCGCTGTCCGGCGGCCAGGGCGTTGCCGCTGCCAGCGTGAACCTGCCTGTGCTGCTCGACTCGCAGCGCGCGCAGATCGCAATGCTGTCCGCCAACCAGGTCGACCCGGCGCGTTTCGTGCCGATTTCGGTAATGACCGACCTGCGCGCGCAGCTCGACGCAGCCAACGCGAAGCTGACCGGCAACGAAGTCGAGGAGCTGGTGACGGCCGCGTTGAAGAACGGCCGCCTGCTGCCCGCTCAAGAAGGCTGGGCGCGCGACCTGGGCAAGAGCGATGTCGCCGCACTGAAACAGTTCGTCGCGACCGCGCAACCGATCCAGGCACTCGGTGGCACGCAGACGGGTGGCAATCCTCCGGTAGGTGACAAAACGGACGCGAATGCGCTGGCCGCCGAAGACCTCGCCGTGTGCAAGGCGCTCG
>NZ_LOTA01000021.1:0-17581 GCF_001521935.1 Burkholderia sp. RF7-non_BP4
ATGTGGCCGAACACCTTGTCTTCTTCGGTGCGCGGATCACCCTGCATCTCGGTCGCGAACGCACGCGGCGATTTCGCACGCTGGCGCATCAGATAGAACAGAGTGCGCACCGACGGCCAGGACGTGACGGCGCCGGCATCCATTTCGGCGCGGTGTTCCACGTAGAACTGATACGACGGCAGGTCTGCGTCGGCGATCGTCTCGCCGCGCTGGGCGGCGGCTTCGATAGCCGGCTTGTCGTTGTTGAGCATCAGCTCTTCGCACCGCTGCCACAGATCCATGTTCGTCGGCATCTGCGCGATCGCGCGGAAGTGATGGACGATGTGACCGATAGTGCGCTTCGCGCGCGAGATCGGATCATCCTTGTCCAGCACCGTGCCGACGCCGATGTACTTCACACTGCCGTCCGGTGGGCCGAGGTAGTCGATGGCCTTTTCCAACCACGTCCAGCGATTCTGGCGTTCGGTTGGACTCTTCGCCTCGGCATCGGTGATCAGGTCATCGCCCATCAGCACCTTTGGGCGGCTCGCTCCGTGGAACGTGCCGCGAATCGCCTGCTCGGCACCGAACGGTTCGACCTTGACGCCGTTCTTCGTGACGAATTCGCCGACCTTCCACGTCGGCCCCTTGCCGCACACCTCGGGGAAGTCGAGTTGAAGCGCCGCGTTAGCGGTCAGCTCCGTTTTAACCACTTCGAGCAGCTTGGTAGGCAGCGACGTTTCGGCACCAAGCAGGATGATGTAGTCGAGGAACTCCGGGAGCGCGTCCGTCCATCCGACCTCGCGCCGGATGTCCTCGCGCTGCAACAGCCCTTGAACGATGACATAAACCGGGCCGATCTTCGTACACATCGACGACTTCGCCTCGCCGCGCGGCGCGACCCACCATTCACGCGTGCCGCCGGCCCGGCGCAGCAGCTTCGGGAACCGCCCGCAGAAGTGCGCCTGGAACAGCGACGGCGTCCCGCGAATGTGATGCGGGAAGTACGTGTACGCGAAGAACTGGTAATCGCCGTCGACCAGCACACGTCGGCGGCGTTCCAGGCGCGCGGCCGGCGACGGATCGAGGCCCGTTGCGTGGGCCTCGATGTCGCGCCGCAGCTCGGACGCCAGCTCCGCGATTTCCTTATTGAAATCCTTCTCGGTGAACTTCTGCGCCATGTCATTCCTGCGCAGCCGTGATGCGATCGAACAGCTTGTAGACGTCAACGCCATCGTAGCAATGGGGTGTATGTCCGACTCGAATCTTTTCGCCCGTCATCAGCGCGACGTCGAGGTAGGTGTCGCCATACGTATCGATCTTGGCCGAGACGATATGGTCCGTATTCACCGCGCGGTAGCGATCCAGTTTGATGATCATGGAAACTCCTATCCGTAGGCGACGCTCAGTTCTTCACCGAACGGCACGAGAATCTCCGCGAACGCTTCCACGTGACTCGGGTAGCGCTCTTTCACGAACGCGGCAAGTCGCTGCACGACGCCCATAGCGACCGCGAGTTCATTCGTCTCCGGAAGCACACGCTTGGACGCGTTGATCGTCTTGTTGTACG
This sequence comes from Burkholderia sp. RF7-non_BP4, assembly GCF_001521935.1. Classification (NCBI taxonomy): domain Bacteria; kingdom Pseudomonadati; phylum Pseudomonadota; class Betaproteobacteria; order Burkholderiales; family Burkholderiaceae; genus Burkholderia; species Burkholderia sp. RF7-non_BP4. The sequence continues at coordinate 1,550 of NZ_LOTA01000021.1, forward strand.
CGTCGGCGAGACTGGCCAGCATGGCGACCTTATCGGCCGGTTTCATTACGGTATCGGCGTCGAGCTGATCCATCGTCGCTTGATACTGCGTGATCATGCCGGCGAGCATTTGTCGGGCCGCACCTTCGATCCCGCCACCAGCCATCAACTGCGCGGCCTGGGCTTTATCCCAATCGTCACCGGCAGCACGTGCGTCATCCTTCCATCGCCGCGCCGTGGAATAGTTGACGCCGCTCTTCATGGCGGCGACTTCGAGCGACAGACGGTCGAACACGAACGCTCGACGCACCTTGTCGCGAACTTCCTTCGGGTAGGCCATGTGCGTTACAGGCCCAGCTTCGCGCGAGCGAACGAGATACCCATCGCGACTATGCCGCCCGCCATTGCTCCGGCTCCAGCACCAGCCGCAGCGCCATACTTGATCGCACGCTTCTCGCCATTGGCGACCCGTTCCTTCAGCTCGCTGACCCCCGCGTCGATCTTCCTCAGCAGCTTCATTTCGGGGCTGTCTTCCGCCTTGATGTCGCTCATTGCTTGTCCTGTTTTTTGTCCAGTTTGTTGTTGATGTCGGTCAGCTTCTGGTCAATGCTGCGCAGACCGTCTCGAAACTCATCGCGCATTGCCTGGTTCTCGGAGCGACGGACGTATTCGCGCGCCACCATCTCGCGAAACGCAGCGTGCTCGCGCTGGATACCAGCGTCCCGGGCTTCGTTGTCTTCCAACTTCTTCAGGACGCTGCGAATCACAACACCGCCAAAGAGATTGACCGCTCCGAGTAGAAGTGTGATAACACCCATAAAAATCGCGGCCGGATCGAATGTCACTTGCACGCATGCCTCCGGTTGATAACCCGCTCACGACGTTCCTGGCATTCAATGCAGAATCGGCAGCCCGGTATCGCGCGTCGACGTTCCTCTGGAATGAGTTCGCCGCATGCCTCGTTCTGGCAGAACACTTCCGATTCGACGGTGCTGCGGACGTGTCGCGTTGCCGCTGCGATCGCGAGCGCGCGATACTGTTCTTCGATGTCGCTCGCGTGATCAAAGTCATCCATCTATTGCTGGTCCTCTTGTTCCGGAAGTGCGGCCTTCACCGCCTTCAGTTTCGATTCGGTGTTTCGAGTGCGCGCGGCGTAGTCGATGAACCAGGCGAGGACGTCGGCTTGTGATACCCCGGAGTCAGCGGCGGCATCGGCGTCGGGGCCGACAACAGCAGCGGCGGGATCGGCGCTTGCCGGCACGGGGGAATCACCAGCGTCGACGATGCCTGCTGCGTCGTTCCACACGCGGACAAAGCCACGGCTGAACACACAACCAACGACAGGCGCATCATTTCTCGGGCCGGGAACCGGCGGGCTACGGCGAGGTTGCGTGACATGGTCAATTCGCTCCTTCAGTGCAGCTTTGGTTTGTGTGGCCGCGGATTGGACGGCGAGATAGCCAGATTCCGCGGCCGATGCGCGTGCTACGTCGGCCGCGTACCGGCCGAAGGCATCGCTCGCCGCCGAAGCCGACGCGTGCTCGACGGAGGCGCGGTAATCGGCCAGTTCCTTGTCGCCACGTGCGGCCGCAACGCTATAGCCGTGCTGGTACGTTTTCGCGAATGCAAGCGCGACCAGCGCTGCGATGACGATGCCGGCCAGCACCCTTGCGCATTTACTGATTGCTTCCGTCAATTGCGGCCTCCTTGGAGGGACGGCCGCGCCATGCAGCAAGCGCTTGGATGACGGCCGAGTAGCCGCCGACGCAGCCGAGGTAGATCAGCCACGTATCGAACGTGAGCTGATTCCGGTAGCCCTGATAGATGAACATGCCGGTCGCGACAGCCGCCGCGACGTTCGGCCAGAGCTTCGCGTGCGAAAGCTTGCCGTCGTGTCCCGTGATGAGGTCGGAGATATGCATGGCGCGTCACGCCGCCTTCACGAACAGTGCGCGCTCGGCGAGCCGACGACGTGTCAGACCGGCCATCGGCTTGCCGTTCGCCTTATTCCACAGCGGGAATTGATCGGCCGCTCCCGCGAAATTCTTCGCACGCAGCAAGCGCAGCAGCGTCGATGGGCCGCCGGAACGGAGGTACACGAGACCGTCCTTGACTCCCGGTTTGCCCGGGCCGATGTTGAACACGAACGACACCAGTGCATCAAACTGGTTTTGCGTCAATTCGAGATCGAGGCCATTGATGATGTCCTCGCCGCGTGTGCGGATGTCCTGTGCGAAGAGCATGTCGGACACGGCTTGCGTGATCGTCAGCCCCTTGTAGACGTCTGGTCCGGTGTGGCCGCGCCCAATCGTCCAGGGCGCGCCACCCGTCGCGGGGTCGGGGTACGCAACGAGTCGATCGCTCTCGAAATCCTCGATTAGATTGCAGCCTGCGGGGGACAGTCGTTGTTGCTTCATTGCCATCTCCGATTGAATGGCACGACTGTAGGCTGCGTGTTGCCGACACCTTAGTGGATCGGTGTCAGTGCAAACAAAAAGCCCCGCACGTGGCGGGGCTTCGTTTAATCATGGCGCGATTCTAACGCTAGAACAGCTCCGCTTGGGGAACGGTGCGTTCGGATGCGTCGGCGCGCTTCAGGATGCGCCAAACATGTCGATCGGCCATCTGATAGCGAAGTGCGAGCTGCGCGACGGCGTGATTCGCAGCGTGGTCGCGGGTCAGCACGTCGAACTCGGCGCGAATGCTGCGGTACATCAGTTCACGCATGGCCTTCACACAACGCGGTATGTACAGCACGTCGCCTCCGAAGTGCGCGGTGAGCTGGTCGGCCGCGTCCGGGCCAAGGATCTCCGCCAGTGCCTCGTAGCGGATTTCGCCCAGGCGCGAGCGGCGCATCGCAACCGGGAACGTCGTGCCGCCGAGCTGTTCGACCAGGCGCACCGTTGTCGGCAAGCCAATCAGCTTGACGATCGTTTTCACGACGTCTGGCAACAGGTGTTCAACACCGTCGAACTTCATGCCGACCTCCGCTTCGCATCGTATTGCAGCGCCGCGATGAGCTTGCCGAGCATCACGTCATCGCAGAACTCGATTGCATCGACCTTGCAGATTCGCTTCACCATACCGCCGATGTAATCCCAAGAACGGCCCGCCTCGGCGAGCAGCGCTTCGATCTTGCGAATTTGAGCATCACGCGGCCACGCCACATTCGGCCGCCGACCGGCATCCCGCCTTGGCTGGAACCCGCAGCGTTCGAAGTGCTTCAGCAGCTTGTGCGCGCCTTCCGGCGTCAGGTCTTTCGACGAATCGACGCCGGCGACACTCCGAAGCACCGTGCGGTATTCGTCGTCGGTCATCGCGAGCTGCTGTTTTGCGACGTGGATTTTTGCTACCGTTGTTTTTGCGATCAGCATCACGACCTCCACCAGCGCCGCAGTTCCTTGCGGCAGAGACACACCAGGAACACTATCCCAGCCAGGATGACGACGAAGTCAGACATGCGCCGCCTCCGATTCAGCGGTGTCGACCGACGTGTTGACCACCACGCCAACCGAAACCAATGTGACCGATTCACAGACGCGCGCAAAATGGCGAAGCATGGCCCCTGTGGAAATCCACGTCATCGCGAAAATCGTTGAGGTTTTGTCCAAATTGGGGAAGTACTTCCGTGCGTTACGCTTCCCGAATTGCTTCTCGATGTGTGCGCGTTCGGACGGCTTGTAGGCGCTGATCTTCACCGGCCGATAGAAGCGATGCTCAGGCGCGTCCTCTTTCAGATAGCTTCCTCGAAACCGGCCGTTCACAAAGACCATCAAATCGTATCGACGTGGTTTCGTCCGCTGCACTTCGATCGTCACCGTGTAGCCGTCGCAACGGAGCACGACACAGCCATATGGGAACGACAGCTCCATGTCGATCTTCTCGATGTCTTTTCGCGAGAGTTTTGACATGGTTCCTCCCTATGCCGATCTTGGGTCAGCCTGCACATCGGCGGAAAACATTGCACGCACCTGCCACGCGTCTATAGGCTCCATCGGACGACCGACGTGATTCACGAACCAGTTTTGCCAGTACCGGAAACGCAAGTGTTCCGCTTCGTCGGCGCGAACATCTTCGAGCGAGCGTGCGGACGTCGTCGCGTAGGGCTGACCAACGCACAACCTGAAGGTCTCAGCGCACTGATCGGCGAAGCATTTCGGCACCACGCGTGCATGTGACCAGTCCGGACAGCAAGCTTCGTATCCGGCCGGAATTTCACCGAGGTGGCCGCATTCGGGACAGAACCGAATCATTTCCTCGACCGGCGCTGCGGGCGCGGGACGTAGTAGCAACGGATTGAGGCGCAGCACTGCGTTCCAAAATTCACGGGCCGCTTCGTCGACGGTCAGATGGTCGGCAATCGTTACGCGGCCATCGTCGGCGATCGTGATGATCGGTTGATACGACGACGAGACGAAATGTAGATCGCGCCGCAGGCTCGTGGCAGAGATGCTCAAGGAGGTGCTGTCTTCGGTGGACATGGCTATGGACCTCTCAAATCGCTGCGAGATCGAGGCTGATCGCGCGATACTCTTCCGTGTCTTCAACACGCTCGTACAGTCGGATATACGGCTTGCTGCCGGTGACACGGATACTGTCTACGATCGCGCGCATAGCTTTGGTCCACTTCGGATCGTCGATCGCGAGGCGGCGCAACGCGAGGATGCGTCCCGTGTTCACATTGCCTTCCTTGTCGACCTGGAAGGCTTCGTTGATCAGCACCTTGATCTTGTCGTTGCTACCTTCGGTCCACTCGCGCAGACACTCGTCGATCAGTTCCTTCGCTGCTTGAAGGCGTTCATCGAACTGAATGTGGTCGGCGATCTTGCGGACGACCTTGTAGCGGCCGTCGAACGTGATCAGCGAAATGTTGCCCTTGGCACCGCCGACCTTGACGCCGTATTGTTCGTGGCTCGTCTCGACGAATGCCGCGATGTCGCCGAATGCACGTGCCTTGAACTCAGACATTTCCGATTGGAGACGCTTCGCCTCAGCAACAAGCGATGTGATCGTCTGATCGCGAAGCTGATCGATCGGTGCGACAAGCGATGCCGGAACGAGTCGACCGCGTGCGTCCTGCACGTAACCAGCAGGGATTTGTGTGTTCGTCATGTTTCTTCCTGGAATGAAAAAAGGTTCAGTGCGTCGTGCGAATCGCGTCACTTTCGACCGACTCTTCGAGTTTTTCACGCAAGCGCGGGCGCGCGTCGAGATAGGCGGCGCAGCGTGCAGCGACCGCATCAGCATCAGCGCGAACGTGCTCCTTCAGAACGCCTTCGATGAATCCCGCCATCTGGACGCCCGTCGCGTTCAGCTTTGCCAGCCGCGCGCTCTGATCGAACAGTTCTTGATTGACGCGGTGCAGCTCTCGGCGCAAATCCGCGACCGTGTCGAGTTTTTCCGGGTTCGTGATCGTCGGGCCGATCATCACAATGGCTTCCATCGTCATGCTTGTGCTCCCGCAATCGCCTCGATGTTGATGCAGTCGACGAACTTGAGCAGGCGAGCTGTCTCCTCGCGCGTAAGCTCGATCGTTTTGCGACCCTTGGTGACTGTCAGGCGACCGGCGGTCGAGAAGCCGCACACGAATTCGCCGGGGGCAACATCGGCGGGCGTGAATGCGTGCGAATTTCGCGCAGCTTTTGTCACGGTTTGTTTCGTCCCGTCGAATTCGCGAATCAGGTCGTCGGTCGGGAAGTACAGGTTGATCGGCGACGAGCCGTCCATGACCTTTTTGTCGCGAATAACGCGGCCTTGTCGGATATACGGGTCGATGCGCGGCTGGATTTCCTTGCTGTCGATGTCGAGCATTTCGCCGAGTTGCGCGCCGGACGAACCCGGGTGGTCGATGATGGCTTGGAGAATCTGTTTTACGGTTGCCATGGTGATTCCTTTCAAGCGAGGGTTTGGGTTGCTTTGATGTACTGGCGAGCGGCTGCAATCGCGCGCCAGAATTCTTCGGTCGACTTCTCGGCGATGAGCTGCCGAGCAGTCGAGATCGCGGAGGCTTGTGTCTTGCCGCCCGACAGCCGCATGCCCGTGCCGACGTGCGACACCACGTACGCCGGTTCGCCCTTGGTCCCGGCGAGCGGATTTGCGTGAGCGGCGAACGACTCAGTTCTGTATTGAGGGAAGTCGACGCGTTCACCGTCGACCTCGATCCGTCGAAAGCGCTCTCCCGTTTGAGCTTGGGCGATGATGTGAAAGCGCATATCAGTGGCCTCGCTCGGTCCACAGGACGCGAATGTCGCCAACCTTGAACTGGCCGGTGCGGTAACGCGAGATACCGGAGCCGCCCGTGCGGTAGTACGTGGCTTCGCCTTTTTCGACCATGTCGGCGCAGATGGCGCAGTTCTGCACCTGTATCGTCGGCTTCGATCCGTTCGAAAATTCGATGCCGATGACCGTGAAGCCCTGCGTGGTGAGCGTCTCGATCGTCGCTGCAAGGCGCAGCGCTGTGAGCTGCATGAGCTGATTGATCGGCGGCACGGCCGGGTTGAGTGCGTTGCAATTCGTCATCACTTGGACTCTCCTTTAACGGGGCGCAGCGGGCAGTTGCGGCAAGTGCGCCAGTGGCTCAGTTCCATCGGGTTATTGATCGGGGCGCGGCGATTGGCGAAGGACACGCATACCGTCAGCGAGATCGGCTGCCCGGTATGCGTGCACTGCACCTGTCCGAACGTCTTCAAGACGCGGGCTGCGACGCGATCGGTTTTGCCGGAGTATTTGCCCGACAGGACAAGCGAAACGGTTGTTCGTGAGACGTCGAGCAGCTTGGCCACGTCGGTTTGCGACGTCGCGGCGACGGCCTCGCGAAGCATGGCGAGCCAATCCGGATCAGCATGCGTCATGGTCCGGCTCCTCTTGCCATACGACCTTCCCAAGGTTCGGGTCGTATACCGATTTCGTGCGCTGGATCATTGGCGGGCGTGGGCCGGTATATTTCGACGCGATCAGGCGATAGCGCGCCTGTTTCGCGCCCTTGCCACGGATGTATGAGTGCCCCGCGTCGACGAGCATCAGATAACCGGCATGCGACAGATATTTGACATACGACTGCGCCGTCGAGTCGGTAATCGTGACCTCGGGCGTCGACGCACGCATAGCCAGCTCGCGCGGCGTGAAGTCGCCCATGATGCGCATCGTTTTCCACATATGCTCGTTGCCACGCGACTGCATGACGGGCAGACCCTTGCGGTCGAGTCGCGGCGCTTCGACGCCTACGTCGCGGACGAGGCGATAGTGCTTCCGCTCGTTGATCACCTTGCGTTCGCCGATCTGCTCGACGTACTCACCGCGTTCCAGCGCCTGCAAATACGTCTGGACGGTTGCCTTGTCGATGTCAGCCGCACGGACGATGCTGTGCGGGGTGAAGTCGTCGCGCTGTCTGCGAATCGCTTCCCATACGCGTTGTCGCGGCCCCTTACCGCCCGTCATTTCGAGGTGTGCGGGTTTGCGGGCCATCATGCGTTCTCCAGATCGAACTCGATCGCATGGAGCGTTGGCAGCGCTGCTTGCAACATCTCAATCAGGCCGCGCAACTGGTCGAGGCTGAGGAACAAGCTGGCATCGATGCGGCGCTCCGACCCGTCATCGGCAGTAGCGATGAGCTGAATTTGAGCCACCGGAGTGTCGTAGCCGACGTCCGCAATTACGCGGCCTTTTCCCATCACGGAATCCTTGTCGTCCAAGATGAAGTGGCAGGGATCGATCAATTCGGATTCGAGGCGGATGCTGCGGGGACATACCTGAGTCGATGCGTACTTCATGCTCAAACCCTCCGCTTCGGCGCTTCGCCGGTGTACAGTTCACGCTTGCCCCACTGCGCGAGGTCGATCGCATCCTTGCCGGCCATCAGCGCTTCTTCCTGGATGCGTTCCAAGTTCACGCATACGCGCCGCACTGATCCGTGCGCCAGTTCGACGAGACGCGCGAGCAGATCGTCCGCGACCGTGATGTGGCGGCAGTACAGCGTTGCGAGTTGGCGGACGTCGTCGATCGTGACGGGTTGTGCCGGCACCCACGCCAGTACACGACCGTGCATGCGCTCCCACTTCTTGAGTTTGGCCGGCAGCGCTTCCTCGCCGATCATCAGGATCGGGGCCTGGCTCGACTCGTACAGATCGCGCACTAGCTCGACAGCGTTGCGGTCGACCAAGTGGTCCATCTCGTCGATGATTAACGGCCGGCCGGAGGCGGCCAGTTCCTCGGCGACCTGATCGGTCATCTCGGGGATCGTGCCGACCGGTTTGATACCCATCTCGAACAGGACCGCCTTCAGGAAGTGCTTCTTCGTCCAGACCGACTTGGCCTGCACGTATCGCGCGCGGCGAACGTTCGCCACGTAGGTCGCGGCCATGCTCTTGCCGTAGCCGGACGGGCCGTAGAAGCACACGAGACCGGGCAGATTCGCGCTGCGCGAGACAGCGCGTTCGATCGCGATGTCGCACAGGTTCAGGTTGGTGATTTGGGCGACGCCACCTACAATCGGTTTGAGCGTCGATTCGAGTTGTGTCATGATTGCTCCGGTTGGTCTTACTGATGGCTGGCGAGCTGTAACTCTTCAGCCTGTTCCGCGCGGCGCTTTTGCGCCGCGAATTCTTTGCTCAACGCGTATTTGCCGTACCACTGCAATTCGTCCTGATCGGGAAGGCCTCCTGTTTCGATGTGGTGGTGCAGGGCTTGCCACCGAGCGAATCGCAACTTGGGCGTTTCCGGAAGCTGAAACACGGTGGCGGTTTCGGCGGCGACCTCCGGTTCCGGTGCCGGCTCAATGACCGTGAATGCGGCCGGTTCGGTTTCGATAACCGGTTCGACGTCGGCGAAACGGCGATTCAGCGCATCGCGCGTGATGTCGCCGAAGCCCGGAATCGTGATGACCTCGGGCGTTTCGAGCGTCAGCGCCGGTTGGCCCCGACGCTCCGCCTCGATCTCGTCGATCTGTGCCAGCTTGCGATTCACACGTGCGTCCGCACGTTTCTCGCGTGCCTGTTCGACGGCAGATTGCGGCATGTAATCGCGTTCGTTTGCTGCAGCTTCGGCGCGGCAGATGTAGCGGCCGTCGAGTGCGTAAATCCACACGTATCGCGCGTCGTTAATGTCGTAGGCGACCTGGACTTCTTCATCGTGGAATTCGAGCAGCTCCACCGGGTTCGAATAGTGGTGGTTCAGGAACCGGACCTCGCCCCGTGCGACCGTGCGCTTGATGCGCGGCCTGAACACCATGCGTGCTTCGTACTCGTCGAGCGTGTCGGCCTGCCAGCCGTTCGCGACGTGCGTCGCCCATGCTTCATTCGGCGACATGTGGCGACGCTTGCCGGTGTCCGGGTCGCGAATAGCAGGTAGCGTGCTATGGGGACGGTCGTTGTATGCATCGACCTGTTCCTGACAAAACTGGATGAACGCGTCCCACCCCATCAAGGGCATCGCGCCACCGTGCTTGAGGGCGTCGCGCGTGATCTTGAACATCACGTGCTTGGCCTGGCGGTCCATGTCCGCGCCCATGTATGACGGCAGCTTCTTCGCAGCGGCAACCCACAGCGTCTGGTGAAGCCGCTCGATGACGCCACGGGCCTGCGAGTTGTACGGAATCGAATGCGTGACGACGAATCCCAGGCGACCTTGAACGCCGACGCCTTCGTCCTTCAGCAGTGCGTTCTTGTAGCCCGACCCGTTGTCGACGTAGAACATGCACGGCACGCCGTTCTTGAGCACGCCGGTACTCAGCGCGTCGAGCACCGCAAACGACGACTCGGCCAGATCGAGCGAGATGCCGACCGCGCGTCGCGTGGCGACGTCGATGATCGACGTGATCTCCGGGCGGAACGGACGGCCGTGCAGCGGGTGCTGGACCTCGGCATCGAACGTATGACCGTCGGCCGACCAGATGTCGTTCGGCAACAGCTTGTCGAACGTGCGCCGGATAAACGGCAGCATGGTCTTCAGCTCGCGCGATCCCATGCGACCGGTATGCAGTGTCACGGTGCCGAGCTTGTCGAGGAACCGGCGTACCTGGTGGATGCTCGGCACGTCGTAGGCGACACGCTGCACGGCACATGCCATCGTGAATTCGCGATAGGCGTGGCCGACCGACGGCTTCTGCGGCTGCTGATATTGTTCGAGGAACAGCGCGGCCCATTCCGGCACAACGAAGCTCGATTTCGGCACCTTCGGCGCGAGCGAACCTTTTTTCGCGAGGCCGAGGTAGCGCTTCAGCGAGCGGATTGTCGGGAACTCATCACCCTTGCGGCCGCGCGGGTCTTTCGCCGCGCGCAGCATGGCCGTCATGTGATCGTCGAGCGAGCCGAGGCGCGCCTGCGTCAGCAGCGTGTGCATCGCCGCTTCACGCGAGACGCGACACTGCGTCATGATGCGGTCGAGCATCGACAGGATGCCCTTGCGCGCGTCGGCACGCAGGCGCTGCGTGTCGGTTTCGACGAGCTGCAACTGCTGTTCGCGACGAACGACGGCCTTGGGCGACGGTGCTGGAATGGAAGCGACGAGCGCGACCGACGCGCGGCGGCGAATCTCAGCCTGCGCATCGGTCGGAAGGCTGTCGAATGCGTATTCGAGACCCTTGCCTTTGACGCGTCGGCGTGCCGACCACTGCTCTCTGGTTGCGCTGTAGCGCACGCCTTGTTCGGTGGTCGGCACCCCCGGCAGACCGAGCATCGCGAGTTCCGGGGCGGTGTAGTGCGATTTGACGACGATCTGCATCACTCGGCCTCCGCTGCGTCGAACCGCAGTTCAGGAGCACGATCCTTCGTGACGTTCTCGCGGTGATAGCCGGCTTGCGTAATCGCATGAGTGAGCGCCGTGACCGCTTCCGCCTGTTCATGGCCGGATTCGTAATAGCGGCACAGCACGGCAGCCGCGTCGGCGAACGCCGATTGCAGTGACGCCAGATCAGTGACGCGGGGGCGGCGGCCGGTCGGGATTTCGATAACGACGCGACGGCCGTCCGCGATGCAGAGGTATTCACTGACGAAGCGCGCGCCGCAGAATTCTTCGAATTGACGCACGCGGTTCAGCGGCATCGATGTATCGGCGAGCCAGCGATACAGCGTTTTCACTTCGACGCCCATCAGATCGGCCAGCACCTTCGCCGGGCGGTGCTGTTCGTCGGCATGTTCAACGCACAGCTCGAATGCCTCGCTCAGGCTCGTCGCGTGCAGGGATTTCCAGGTCCGTTTTCTCATCGTCATGATCTCTAGATCGAGAATTGCGCCGGTAGCGCGCCAGATTCGGGGCGGATACGATTCAATCCATCGCCACAGCGGGGGACCGCACATTTCGTGGCACACAAACAGGAGATGACGGTGACAAAACGGGCGTAAAATTGCGTTTCTCGTATCGGCTCGGCCAGATAGTTTCGGGCTCGACTCCGATTGCGTTCGCGATGATGCGTTCGGCCTTCGGATATGAACTGTCGAACGCCTTACGAAGCGCACTCGAGTTGCTGTAGCCGCATGCGTTCGCCAGTCGCCTAATGTTCCAGCCCTTTTTTTCGAGGGCATGCTTGATGTCCGCCTTGTCCCAATCTTCGGCGGCTTTTTTTGAGGTATCAGATGTGCTCATGTGCTCATCGCCTTCGCTAAACATGTGAGCACATATTAATCAGATTGTTTCGACTGTGCAATCGAAAATTTGCAGCGTGTCGAAAGTTTCGTTTCTTTTTCGGTTGCTGGGCGACACAAATTTTCGCGGCGACCGAAATTTACTTTTCGGATCAATGACCTATGACGGAATCGAAAGCCGATGACCGAACAGATGTGTCGGTTTCGTTTCTTGCTCCCGGAATCGAAAACCGGATCGATGAGCTTTGCCGCAGGATCGGCGACCGGGAAGCTGCGGCGGCGGTTGCCGGCGTTTCGGCGGTGATGTTGCGTCGGTACATTAAGGGGGAGAGCAAGCCCCCGTTCGAAGTCATCGCAAATCTCGCGCGAGCAGCAGGCGCGGGATTGGACTGGGTGGCGTTCGGGGATACTGCTCCGCCTGCGAGCGGCAGTAATGCGAGCATGCTCCCCGGCGCAGCCGCTCAAGCGGTCGAGGTTCAAGACACGCTCGGAAACCCGGTGGACGTCTCCGAATTTGTCTTTATTCCCCGGTACAACGTCAAAGCAGCAGCCGGACACGGCCAAGCGGTCACCGACGAAGCACCCAAGCACTCGATGGCGTTTCGTCGGTACTGGATCGAAAACTATTTGCACGCGTGTCCGACGGACCTGTCCGTGCTATCGGTAAAAGGGGATTCGCTTCAGGGGATATTGAACGATAGGGACGTGATCCTTATCGATCGCAGCCAGACGACGGGTTCCGCCGGGCTTTACGTGCTGCGGATTGATGGAGACGTGATCGTCAAAACGCTGCAACGACTGCCGGGAGGCATTCTCAAGGTAAGCAGCGCGAACACCGCATACGAGCCATTCGAGGTCAATATGGCGCAGCCGCCATCGGACTTCGAGATCATCGGCCGAGTGGTCTGGGCTGGCCGTCAGATGTAGGGGTGTGGATAACTTCCATTCCCCGCCTACTCCGGTGTCAAAATCTTTGCGAAATCCGCGCATTTCGCGGTCATTTCTGGCAGAACCCTTCGCGCGTCGCCGCGTCCGCCGAAATCGCCCAGCGCCTTGTATGACGGGCGTTTGGGCTGATTCGGGGCACTGGTTCTCCCCGTGTCAAATCGAGCACCTCCCCACACTTACTCGCCGACATCTCGGATATAGAGGCTGTCGCCCCACTAAACCAAGCCCCGCCCCGCGCGGGGCTTTTCACTCGTGCTACCGCTTGACGACTGTATCGTCGAGCTGATGTTCGGTGTTCGGCAAATGGACCGGCATCGCACACGCGCAGGTGTAACGTCGCGACCAATTTGACACCGTTTAGCGACCAATTTGACACGTAGCGCAACGCCGCTTTCTCCGTTTCGTGGCCGAATTGACACGACACACGTCCGTCAAAATTGCAGCCCTCGACGATATAACCGCTCTCCGTTCCGATGATCTGTTGTAGAAATCGCTCATCGAGTCGAAGTCAATCATCTGACAATACAATCCGTGCTCTAGAATTTCTCGTTCACGTTCCAGATCGTGCCGATCCGAAGAACCAATGAAAGAACGAGACTACAGCTACTATCAGGGTGGCAAGACGGGCTACATGAACCAGGTACTTGCATACTTGGGCGAGAACTCGCCACCGCACGTGAAGATTCTGGACATTCCAGCGGGCTCGGGCGTCTTCGCGCGTTCCCTCGAACAATTGGGACATAAGGTGGTGAAAGCGGACATCCACGGAAAGGCGGGATTCGTCCACGCGAACATGGAATTTCCGCTGCCGTGGTCCAACGGTGAATTCGACGTCGTGACGTGCTTGGAAGGCATCGAGCACCTGGTTAACCCAATGGGTCTAATACAGGAACTAGTTCGGGTAACCGCGCCGCACGGCCGAATCATCATCTCGACCCCCAACATCGCGAACCTTCATTCGCGGCTCCAGTTTTTCTTTACTGGCACCTTCTTTCAGTTCGACGCACGCGGAATGCGGCAAACCAACGGTGCGTTGATCGATCGTGGCCACATCAGTCCATACACGCCGCTTCATCTGATCTACCTGATTGGCTCAATGGGCTGCAAGCTCACCGAGGTTCGCATCGATCGAGCAAAGCGAAAGGCTCTTATACCGCTTTATCTCGCGATGAAGCCATTCTTGTACCTCTGGACGCGGAAAATCGCCAAGGAAACACCCCCGGGAACGTATCCCGGGGTCGATTCATTGCACGGGCTATTGACTGGTTACAAGCTCATGTTTGGCCGCTCGCAAATTCTCATATTCGAGAAGGCTCAAACGTCGTAAGTGCCGCCGGCGGTCAGAACAAGCCACCGGTTTCCGTACCTAGCTCCCAGTTCGTGATCACCAATTCGCGGCTCGCTGACGGGCCGCCGGTTACATTGCTCACGCTGTACTTGATCGACAAGCCGAGCATCGCGAAGCCGTCAAACACTCGCCGGATGTCGGGGTGATCGTTGATGCTGACCATTACCTTCCCCTTGCTGTCGCGCATCATAGCCGCCATCCGCTCATATTCTTCGAACGGAAACGGAACTCCATAGCCCTCGGTCTGCCAGTACGGTGGATCGCAATAGAAAAACGTGTGCGGTCGGTCGTATCGCGCCATGCATTCATACCAACGCAGATTCTCGACATACGCGCCTGCCAGACGAAGATGCGCGGCTGATAGGCTTTCCTCAATTCGCAACAGGTTCACCGAAGGCGCGGTCGTAGCGGTGCCGAACGTCTGACCGTCGATCTTGCCTCCAAACGCGTGCTGTTGCAGATAGTAGAAACGGGCTGCGCGTTGAATGTCCGTGAGCGTTTCGGGGGCCGCGAGCTGATGCCATTTGAAGACCTCCCGACTCGAAATCGCATACTTGAACTGCCTCACGAATTCTTCGAGATGGTGCTGCACGACGCGGTACAAGTTCACCAATTCACCATTGATGTCATTCAATACCTCGACGGGAGCCGGCATCGGCCGCAAGAAGTACAGCGCAGCTCCGCCGCAAAACACCTCGACATAGCATTCGTGCTGCGGAAACAACGGGATAAGTTGGTCGGCAAGACGGCGCTTGCCACCAAGCCACGGAATGATTGGTTGTGCCATTACCTTCGCGAATTTGATAGAATTCGCCCGCCTCCCGGGAGGTGGCAGGGCCTTGGCTTCTCACTGTTCCGTTCAGTGAGCGGTGTCCGACGTGGGTGCTCCAACACACACGCCGGTCGCCTTGTCTTTTGCCGCAGATGCTCGTCGAACACCGTGTGATGCACACGTGAAATTACGCGTTCGGCATCTCCGGCCATTTCACGTCCAGCGGGAAGCCCTTTTGATCCGGGATACCGCGCAGCGCATTTCTGTACTTTCGCAGGGCGAGTTCGAGATCCGCGTTCCCCGCATCCGTCGCAATCTCGACAAGCCGGTCAGCTTGAATAAGCAAGTCATCACGCTTCTTCCGGACACTCTCGGTCGCATCGATCACCGCATACTCCGCGCTGTATTCAGGCCACCAGTCCAACAAGTCCTCCGGAGTCGGGCAATCGATGTCTTTGGATTCCCAAATCGGCACCCATGCCGTCTTCGTTTGCTTGAGTGTCTGCTCGTCGACCGGATGTGCCACCCAATAGTCCCGCCCGCGAACGAGCTGCGGATATTTCTTTGCCAGAATGAACGCCGCTTGCTCGACATCAATGATGTTCGTTTCTCCCATTATTGGTTCCTCAGCACGATACCGTAGACGGTGATTGCATTGGCCGTACCATTACCCGGTCCAGCCAGACCACAAACGACCCACGGCGCTGGCAACGGCCCGTTGACGGTCGAGATAGCGCCGAAGTTGTTGACGCCCGAATCCCACTGGACGCGAGCGCCAGCGTTCGCCTTGGTGCCGAGTTGTCGCCCCATCCAATTCGACAAGTAATCGTTTCCCCACACGGCGCCCCATACGTTGCCGTCGGTAAGGACTGACGCTTCCCCCACGTGAGCGGTGTAGTTTTGCCACGTCTCGCCGCCGTCCGATACCTGCCACGGAATAGCGTTGTAAGCGCTGTTGATGATGTCCAGGCCGCCACCGATGCGTGCACGCAAGTAGACGTTCGAGTCCTGCGAATACAGGTTCTGAAGCTGGATGTCTGCCTGCCAGCCGTCGCGCGAGATAATCAGTCGGCCCGACATGTTAGGCGTACCGCGCGACACGTAGGTGTTGGATAGATATGTGCTCAACCATCCGCTCCATACGGGTCCATACACGTTGCCGTCAGTTGCGAACGTGGCGTTGTTGCCACCGCCCACCGTCGTCCCGCCTACGGTCAAATTGCTACGGGTCGCGACCTGGCCACCGTCATACACCCACATGTTCACGGCAGTGTTCTCGCCGTTCACGACACCGACGAACTTTCCAGCGCCATCCGTTTGGATTCGCGGGGTGTAACCGCTCGCACTGAGAACTACACCGCTGTATCCACCCGGCACCTCAATCGTCAGCGTGCCGGTCATCGTGTCGC
>NZ_LOTA01000022.1:0-1749 GCF_001521935.1 Burkholderia sp. RF7-non_BP4
CCCACCCTCAAACAGCTCTTTGGCTTCTGATCGAAGCGAGGTGATGCACATGACCGCAACCGGGACCCAACCGGATCTGATCCTCCATAACGGAAGATTCACGACCCTCGACCGCACGAACCCCGTCGCGACCTCCGTCGCGATCAAGGATGGCCGCTTCGTCGCGGTCGGCCACGACGCGGACGTGATGCCGCTCGCGGGCCGCGCGACGAAGGTGGTCGACCTCGACGGCCGCGGCGTGCTGCCGGGCCTGATCGACAACCACTGCCACGTGATTCGCGGCGGCCTGAACTACAACATGGAGCTGCGCTGGGACGGCGTGCCTTCGCTCGCCGTCGCGATGGAGATGCTCAAGCGTCAGGTCGCGATCACGCCCGCGCCGCAGTGGGTGCGCGTGGTCGGCGGCTTCACCGAACATCAGTTCGTGGAGAAGCGCCTGCCGACGATCGACGAGCTCAACGCGGCCGCGCCCGATACGCCGGTGTTCATCCTGCACCTGTACGATCGCGCGCTGCTGAACGCGGCCGCGCTGCGCGTGGTCGGCTACACGAAGGACACGCCCGAGCCGCCGGGCGGCACGATCCTGCGCGATGCCGCGGGCAACCCGACGGGCCTGCTGCTCGCGAACCCGAACGCGACGATCCTCTACGCGACGCTCGCGAAGGGGCCGAAGCTGCCGTTCGAATACCAGTACAACTCGACGCGTCACTTCATGCGCGAGCTGAACCGGCTCGGCGTGACGGGCGTGATCGACGCGGGCGGCGGCTCGCAGAATTACCCCGACGATTACGAAGTGATCCGCAAGCTGCACGACGCGGGCGAGATGACGATCCGGATCGCGTACAACCTGTTCACGCAGAAGCCGAACGCCGAGAAGGAAGACTTCGTGAACTGGACCAGGAGCGTCAAGTATCACGACGGCACCGATTACTTCCGCAACAACGGCGCGGGCGAGATGCTGGTGTTCTCGGCGGCCGATTTCGAGGACTTCCGCGTCGCGCGTCCCGATCTGCCGGCGCAGATGGAAGACGATCTCGAAGGCGTCGTGCGCGTGCTCGCGCAGAACCGCTGGCCGTGGCGCATGCACGCGACGTACGACGAAACGATCAGCCGCGCGCTCGACGTGTTCGAGAAGGTCAACAAGGACATCCCGCTCGAAGGGCTGAACTGGTTCTTCGATCACGCGGAAACGATCTCCGAGAAATCGATGGACCGGATCGCCGCGCTCGGCGGCGGTGTCGCGGTGCAGCACCGGATGGCGTACCAGGGCGAATACTTCGTCGAGCGCTACGGCGCGCAGGCGGCCGAAGCCACGCCGCCGGTCGCGAAGATGCTCGGCAAGGGGCTCAAGGTATCGGCCGGCACGGACGCGACGCGCGTGGCGTCGTACAACCCGTGGGTGTCGCTCTCATGGCTCGTGACGGGCAAGACGGTCGGCGGCCTGCGCATGTATCCGCAGCGCAACCTGCTCGATCGCGAAACGGCGTTGCGCATGTGGACCGAGTACGTGACGTGGTTCTCGAACGAGGAAGGCAAGAAGGGGCGCATCGCGGTCGGGCAGCTTGCCGACCTGGTGGTCCCGGATCGCGATTTCTTCGCGTGCGCGGAGGACGACATCGCGGGCACGACGGCGTTGCTGACGGTGGTCGGCGGCAGGATCGTGTGGGGCGCGGGGCCGTTCGCGTCGCACGACGCGCCGATTCCGCCCGCGATGCCGGACTGGTCGCCCGTGCGCGAGTACGGCGGCTA
>NZ_LOTA01000023.1:0-1749 GCF_001521935.1 Burkholderia sp. RF7-non_BP4
CAACTCGTTGTCGACGGGCCTCAGCTCGACTGATAGCACGGTGGCCTCGCTGTCGACGTCGACGTCGACGACGGCCAACTCGTTGTCGACGGGCTTGAGCACGACCAATAGCACGGTGACGTCGCTGTCGACATCCACGTCGAGCGGTCTCTCGTCGGCGACCAGCTCGATCAGCTCGCTGTCCACGGGCCTCAGCTCGACCGACAGCACGGTGGCCTCGCTGTCGACCTCGACGTCGACGGGTCTGTCGTCGGCGACCAGCTCGATCAGCTCGCTGTCCACGTCGACCTCGACCGGTATCAACTCGTTGTCGACGGGCCTGAGCACGACAAACAGCAACGTAACATCTCTGTCGACAGTCGTCTCGGCGACGCGCACTCATTACTACAGCGTCAACGACAACGGTGTCCAGCAGGGCAACTACAGCAATGACGGTGCGACGGGAATCAACTCGCTGGCAGCTGGAGTCAATGCGACGGCAAGTGGCAACGCTGCCACTGCGGTGGGTAATGCGGCGAACGCCGCGGGGATTCAGAGTGTAGCAATCGGCAATAACTCGACTGCGGCCGCAGCCTCGACTGTCGCACTTGGTGACAGCAACACGGTATTGGCAGCAGCCGGTGCCGGCTCGATTGCCGGCGGCCACAATTCGTCGGTCGTGTCCGGTACGGGTGCGATCGCGTTGGGCGAGAGTCAAACGGCTAATGGTGACGGCGCTGTAGCGATTGGTGATCCGAACACGGCGACCGGCAACGGTGCGGTTGCGCTGGGCGCGAACAACACGGCAACGGGCAATGGCGCGTTGGCGATCGGCAATACGAACGTCGCACAAGGTCCCGGGTCGATTGCGCTGGGTCAGAACTCGGTGGCTGGTACGGCCGGGGCGACGACGGGAAGCGTGGCAATTGGTAACGGCGCGATCGCGACAGCCAGCCCGGGCGACGTGGCACTGGGCAGTGGCTCGGTGACGGCTGCACCGAATCCGACCGCGACAGGAACCGTGGGCGGTGTGACATACAGCTACGCCGGCACCAATCCGAGCAGCGTGGTGAGCGTTGGCGCGGCGGGCGCGGAGCGTCAAATCACGAACGTGGCAGCCGGCCAGGTGAGCGCAACGAGCACTGACGCGATCAATGGATCTCAGCTGTTCGCGACCAATCTTGCCGTCGATAGCCTGTCAACGACGTTGTCGGGAACAACGAGCAGCATTACTTCGCTGTCGACGGGGCTGAGCACGACGAACAGCAATGTGGCGTCGCTGTCGACGTCCACGTCGAGCGGTCTGTCGTCGGCAACCAGCTCGATCAGCTCGCTGTCCACGTCGACTTCGACGGGTATCAACTCGTTGTCGACGGGCCTCAGCTCGACCAACAGTTCGGTGGCCTCGCTCTCGACCTCCACGTCGACGGGCCTCTCGTCGGCCACCAGCTCGATCAGCTCGCTGTCCACGTCGACCTCGACGGGTATCAACTCGTTGTCGACGGGCTTGAGCTCGACCGATAGTACGGTGGCTTCGCTGTCGACTTCGACGTCGACTGGCTTGTCGTCGGCGACCAGCTCGATCAGCTCGTTGTCCACGTCGACCTCGACGGGTATCAACTCGTTGTCGACGGGCTTGAGCTCGACCGACAGCACGGTGGCTTCGCTCTCGACTTCGACGTCGACCGGCCTGTCGTCGGCGACCAGTTCGATCAACTCGCTGTCGACGGGCCTCAGCTCGACCGATAGCTCGGTCGCTTCGCTGTCGAC
>NZ_LOTA01000024.1:0-1639 GCF_001521935.1 Burkholderia sp. RF7-non_BP4
GGCCGAGGCTGTGTAAAAACGCGTTCGATCGCCTAGACTGAATCAACCCGTTCCGAAGAGAGGCGACGATGGGGCGATTTGTCGAAGGCGAGGACCGCAAGCAAGTCACGTTGCTTCCGGAATGTCTCGATGACTTCATCGCCGAGGACAATCCAGTCAGGATCATCGACGCGTTTGTAGACGAACTTGAACTGATCTCGCTCGGATTCCAGAGCGCCACGCCGGCGGCCACGGGCCGGCCCTCTTACCACCCGGCGGTATTGCTCAAGATCTACATCTACGGCTATCTCAATCGAGTGCAGTCGAGCCGGCGTCTGGAACGTGAATGTCAGCGCAATGTCGAGCTCATGTGGCTGACCGGTCGGCTCGCGCCGGACTTCAAGACGATCGCGGAGTTTAGGAGAGGCAACGGCGAAGGCATACGCAATGTATGCCGACGGTTTGTAACGTTGTGCCGTGATCTGAAGTTGTTCACACATGCAATCGTTGCCATCGACAGCAGCAAGTTCAAGGCGGTCAACAGCCGCGATCAGAACTTTACGCCCAACAAGATCGAGAGGCGTCAGGAACAGATCGAGCAAAGCATTCAGCGTTACCTGGATGCACTTGAGACGGCGGACCGTACGCAACCGGTCGAAGTCGAAACGAAAACGAAACGGCTGCGTGAGAAGATCGACATGCTGCGCGAGCAGATGCGTGACTTGGCTCGGGCAGGAGAAATACTGAAAAATCTGCCCGAAAAACAGATCTCGCTAACGGATCCCGACTCGCGTTCAATGATCTCGCAGGCCAAAGGCACGGGCGTGGTTGGCTACAACGTGCAGGTCGCCGTCGACGCCAGACATCATCTCATCGTTACGCACGAAGTCACGAACGTTGGCAGCGACCGGACGCAGTTGAGCCGGATGGCGAAGGCCGCACGTGATGCCATGGGGAAGAGGAAAGTTAAGGCGCTGGCGGATCGCGGATATTTCAACGCACCGGAAATCAAAGCGTGCGATGACGCCGGCATCGTGGCGATGGTGCCAAAATCACTAACCTCTGGTGCAAAGGCTGATGGGCGGTTCGATCGTGGCGACTTCATCTACGTCGCCACAGACGACCAGTATCAATGCCCAGCGGGGCAGCGCGCGACTTACCGATACAGTTCGATCGAGCGTGGTGGACTGACACTGCGTACCTACTGGAGTAGCGCCTGCCCGCGCTGTCCGCTGAAGAACCAGTGCACGCCGGCCGATTACAGGCGCATCCGGCGCTGGGAGCATGAAGCGGTGCTGGAGGCTATGCAGCAGCGGCTAGATCGTCAGCCAAACGTGATGACGATACGTCGCCGGACCGTCGAACATGTGTTCGGTATCTTAAAGTATTGGATGGGATCGACGCACTTCCAGACACGTACCATTGGTCGCGTCGCGACTGAAATGAGCTTGCACGTCCTGGCCTACAACTTCAAGCGCGTCATCAAGATCCTCGGGTTCGAAAAAGCGATGGGTGCGATGAAGCTGGTCGGCGCGTGAGTTCGCGCGCTGGCACCGCTAACCGGCGTACGTTCAACTTACGCTGAGCACAGTGGCGCCGCGCGAATCCCCTGACGCCGGTGCTCTATGCCCGACGCTGCTGTTTTTACACAGCCTCGGCC
>NZ_LOTA01000025.1:0-352794 GCF_001521935.1 Burkholderia sp. RF7-non_BP4
ACAGTGAATCAGGCGGTGACTATCAGCCTTGTGCTGGAAGGCATAGAAAAAGCCTTCCTCGCGCAGGATGCGCTCGATAAAGTCGTAGTCGGTGTCGCCGGCCTGCACGCAGTACTCGCGCGCCAAATGCTCGGCGGTAACGCGCTGTTCGTAGTCCAGCGTTTGGTTGTGTGCCTTGAGCACGGCCGTCGCAATCTCGGGCACGCTCAGGGTCTGGAAGATGCGCCAGTCGGAGGACAGCTTCAGGCGCGCCAAGCGCGGCTCGACCACCGCGGAATAGCGGGTCCGTCGAAATCCCGTTTCGCCTTGGGCGAGCGATGAGATGGCGCCGTGCACATAGCGCACCGGCAACCCACCCTGCCATATGGTGAGCAAGCCATTACGGTCCAGCACCTGACCAAAGTCGATGGCAGGGTTGGTGCTGGCCAGTTCCACCTGCAAGCGGAAGGTCTCGGACAAGCCTTCGTGCAAAGTGAACTCCACCACTTCGAACGACTCGTCGCCGGCGGTAAAGGTAAAGCGCAGGTCGGATTGCGTGGGCATAGTTAAGCTCCCTGCAAGACAAGCCTATCTCGTCATAGGTCGACGGATAGGCGGTGGCGAGTGAAGTCCGCCGCACAAACCAGCTCGGAACTTTCGCCAACCCGGCCCACCGCTGCGGAGATCCATGGATTTCCTACCGTTCTCTGCGGAACAACTGCTCGTATCAGCGACATCGAAACACGCTTCTTTTGCCGTGTGATCTGAGTTCATCGACTTGCAGATCATTGGTCACGCTGTTCCACATGGGCGCATTCGGCAGAGCTGATCCACCAGTTTGTCTCGCCTTCAGCGAGCAACGCGAGCCGTCCTTCGAGAGCCGTTGATGGCGCATAGCAGTGCGCGATAGACGTCCAGTAGCGATGGTCAGCCACTGCGATACTCACGTCTATGGGACGAATCTGAAAATTGATTGCCATGCGAAACGATGCACCGTCCAACGACAAATCAGCCTATATCAGGCGTTTGCGTCGGGCGGTGAGCCTGAATCGAGAAGATCGTCGTGGGAACTGACTGCCGGCAGGCGGCAAGCTATGTGGAATGGCCGATCATCTGTCGGATGATCACCGACTTGCACGAAACAGGAATACGCACCGTCAAATAAATGCGAGCCATAATCCAACACCTCGAGACATCGGATTTGTGCCGGCGGCCAGCACCCACGTGCGTTGTACATGGGGCGCCTCGGTGTTAGGTCGGCTTCATTATCGCCAGATGTCGCGCCCCCAATCGTGGCTGGTACTGCGCTATCTGCGCTGCTTCTGCGGCTTTAGTCGCGCACGTCAACCGGCATGTGCCGTCGCTGGTTCGGCGGTAACGAACGCCACCATTCAGCGCCCCGTCAGCGCCGGCAGGCGCTTGAACAGCGTTTCGTAATCGATCACGAGCCCATCGGCGTCGATGTCCATTTCCGCCGTGAAGTTCCGGAAAATGCCTTCGTAGCGGTAGCGCCGGCCAGGCTCGATGCACGCATACGCCTGCTTGACCGGCGTCACCTTCAGGTCCGGCGTCGACACGTATGCGACGTCGATCGGCCGCCGCTCGCCGCGTGCAAGACCGAGGCGGCCGATCGGCAGCGAGTTCGTGAACGGCGTCGCCGCGATGTCGATGTCGACGCAGCCTTCCAGTTCCGGCAGCGCACGGCCTGACCCGTCGCGCCAGTGCCCGGCGCCGTCGCCGTGCAGTTCCAGCGTGCCGCCGCCCATCACCTTGAGCACCGCGTACGTCACGCGCCAGTGCGGATCGCACTCGACACGATACGCGAGCCCGTATGCGCGGCCGTACCGCTGGCCGACCACCGCGCTTTCGACGACGATGCCGCCGCCACTCCGGTCGAACGTCAGATGTTCGACTCCGTCGCCCTCGAGCGACGCCCAACGCACCTCGCGCATTCCTTCGCCTCCCGGTTGGTCCGATGCAGGGGATCGTCGCACGAATCCCGATCGAAGACGTGAACCCCGACGCGCACCTGGGCCAAAAGAACCGGCCATTGCCCGAATTCACTTCTGAAACCGCAATTCACCCGAAAACGCCAATGCGGCAGCCCCCCGAGCATCGTTATTCCCCAATTCGGGGCATCCGCCACAAATCCTGACTATCCAGAATTCCCTATTCCGGTGCACGGGATTGTGTCCTATGCTCGCGGCTCGTCCTGCTCCACCGCCGCCATGCCTACCGCCCGCCCTGTCTCGCCGTCGATCGACCTGCGCACCCTGCTGCGCGGCATCGGGCAGATCGTCCTGCAGGCGAATGCAGTCACCGGCGCGCTGCTGCTCGCCGCGCTGGCGCTGACCGACTTGCGGCTTGCGTCCGCGGCGCTGGTCGGCTCGGCCGCCGCCAGCATGACCGCCGTGCTTACGGGCACGGAGCGCCGCGACGTCGAACAGGGGCTTCACGGCTTCAACGGCGCGCTCGCCGCGCTGATCGCCGTGCAGTTCGCCCCGTCTTCGCTCGCCGCCATCGCGCTGGTGCCGGCGGTCTCGATCGGCGCGGCGCTCGTGCAGCGCGCGATGCGCGTGCCGCTCGCCCGCTGGCGCCAATGCCCGTATTCGAGCCCATGCCTCGTCATCACCGCGCTGTGGCTACCGTTTGTCGCATCGCAGCATGCGACCGACGCGACGGCAGGTGCGCCCCTTACGCTGCCTTCCATCGCCGACGCGCTGTTTTCGGGCATCGCACAGACCGCCTTCGCGCAAGGCCCGTGGGCAGGCATGCTGATCGTCGCGGGCCTCGCCGTCGCGTCGCGCCGCGCGGCCGCCTTCGCGCTCGGCGGCGCGATCGTGTCGACCGTGCTGCTGGTCGCGTCCGGCGCGAACGGCACGTCGTTCGCCGACGGCCTGCTCGGCTTCAACGGCGCGCTCGCCGCGCTTGCGCTGATGCCGCGCGGCCCGCGCGCGGCTTTCGCGGCCGCCGCACTCGCGGCGCTGCTCCAGTGGCTCGCGACGCGCGCGGGCCTCCCCGCGTTCACGGCCCCGTTCGCGCTCGCGTCATGGATCACGGTGCTCGTCACGCGCCGCTTCACCCTCGGAGAACCCGATGTCGTCATTCGCACACCGTCCTGACACCGTGAAGCCCGGCGGCCCGATCTCGGACGCCGAGCGCCGGCTGCGCGTCGATCTCGCCGCCGCGTATCGCCTCGTCGCGCTGAACGGCTGGGACGACCTGATCTACACGCATCTGTCCGCGACGGTGCCGGGCGAGCCCGGGCATTTCCTGATCAACCCGTTCGGCCTCACGTTCGACGAGGTCCGCGCATCGAATCTCGTGAAGATCGACCTGGCCGGCAACCGGATCGGCGACGGCGAACACGCGGTCAACGTGACCGGCTTCGCGCTGCACGCGGCCGTGCATGCCGCGCGGCCGGACGCCGTCTGCGTGATGCACCTGCACAATACGGCCGGCATCGCCGTGTCGATCCAGCGCGACGGGCTGCTGCCCGCGTCGCAGCACGCGCTGCGGTTTCACGGCGATCTCGGGTATCACGACTACGAGGCGCTCGCGTTCTCGCCGGCCGAAGGCGCGCGACTGACCGCCAGCCTCGGCGCGAAATCCGCGATGCTGCTGCGCAACCACGGCACGCTGACGGTCGGCCGGACCGTTGCCGAGGCGTATGTGTTGATGGATACGCTGATCAAGGCCTGCGACATCCAGATACGCGCGCAGGCAGGTGGCGGGCCGCTCGTGCTGCCCGAGCCGGCCGTCGCGGACCGCACGGCCGGGCAGTTGCGCGACGGCGGCGCGATCGAGGGCGAACTGGAATGGCCGGCGCTGCTGCGCCGCCTCGACCGGATCGATCCGTCGTACCGCGACTGACGGCGCCATCGCCACTCTCCCGACGAATCGTTCACCCCCAACCATCGGAGCATTCAGTCATGCCGACTTTCAATATCCAGTTGTTCGAAGGCCGCACGGTCGAGCAGAAGCGCGCGTTCGTCGAAGCGATCACGCGCGTCACGTGCGAGACGCTCGGTTGCGACCCGGGCTCGGTCGACATCATCCTCGCCGACGTGAAGAAGGAAAACTGGGCGACGGCCGGCAAGCTGTGGAGCGACGAGCGCTGATACCGGCAAGTTCGGCGCCGGTGGAACCTG
This sequence comes from Burkholderia sp. RF7-non_BP4, assembly GCF_001521935.1. Lineage (NCBI taxonomy): Bacteria > Pseudomonadati > Pseudomonadota > Betaproteobacteria > Burkholderiales > Burkholderiaceae > Burkholderia > Burkholderia sp. RF7-non_BP4. The sequence goes on from NZ_LOTA01000025.1 coordinate 4,131, forward strand.
CCCTGCGACGTGCGTTCGAATTGTGGTGACATCGCGGTGACATCCGGACGCACGCGCCGCACGATGCGGCGCGCTCGGGCTACCGCATGCTCGCCGCGCTGCGTATCGCCGCCGCACTGAACGACACGATCCTTTCGATGGGCGCGCAACCGGATCGATCGCTTCGGCAGGTCGACGAGGCCCGCCCGCGACACGAATCCGGCGCCTGCCGCGAATTCGTATCGCCGCTACGGCCCACGATGCTGCCCGACATCATGAATCCGCTCTCCGCGCGGCACCCCGATCTGAAGCCGCCGGCGTCGCATGCGGCCGCCCTTCCCTGCTCCGCGTTGTGCGTCCGCACATCGCTTCGTCACGCAACCGGCACATCAATCGGCGCATAATGCCGAACACACGCAGCAGCCAATGGCCACCCGGGAGACCGCCATGGAAGCGAAGAACGAGGAAGTCGTCGCACACCTGCTCTCCGATGTCGTCGAATTCGCGCGCGGGCGCCTGCCCGAAGCCACGTTCCGGATCGTCGAACCGTTCCTGCGTCATTACTACGATTTCGTCGACGCCGACGATCTGCAGAATCGCAGCATCGCCGACCTCTACGGCGCCGCGATGGCGCACTGGCAGACCGCCCAGAAATTCGTGCCCGGCAGCGAGCGGCTGCGCGTCTACAACCCGATCCTCGAACAGCACGGCTGGCACTCGGACCACACGGTGATCGAGATCGTCAACGACGACATGCCGTTCCTGGTCGACTCGGTGACGATGGCCGTCAATCGCCTCGGGCTCGCGCTGCATTCCGCGCTGCACCCGGTGTTCCGCATCTGGCGCGGCGGCAACGGCGGAATCGAGCGCGTCGACGCCGGTGGCGCGACGCCCGGCGACGGCCAGTCGCAACTCGCATCGTTCATCCATTTCGAAGTCGACCGCTGCGGCGACGCCGCGCTGCTCGACACGCTGCGCGACGACATCGCGCGCGTGCTCGGCGACGTGCGCGCGTCGGTCGAGGACTGGCCGAAGATCGTCGACATCGCGCGCGCGACGATCAAGGACATGAAGGCCCGCGAATCCACCGCGGAAGACATCGAGGCGCGCGCGTTCCTCGAATGGATGGCCGCCGATCACTTCACGTTCCTCGGCCAGCGCGACTACGCGCTCGTGTCGGACGGCACGGGCTTCGGGCTGCGCGGCATCGAAGGCTCCGGCTTCGGCCTGTTGCGCGAATCGCTGCGCGCACCCGGCGCGCCCGACGTGACGCCGCTGCCGCCGGCCGCCGCCGAGATCATCACCGGCCCCTGGCCCATCTTCCTGACCAAGGCGAACTCGCGCGCGACCGTGCACCGGCCCGGCTATCTCGACTACGTCGGCGTCAAACTCGTCGGCGCCGACGGCAAGGTGAGCGGCGAACGCCGCTTCATCGGGCTGTATACGTCGACGTCCTATTTCGGTTCGTACACCGATATTCCGATCGTGCGCCGCAAATGCGCGAACATCGTGAAGCGTGCGGGCTTCCTGCCGAAGGGACATCTCGGCAAGTCGCTGGTGACGGTGCTCGAAACCTATCCGCGCGACGAACTGTTCCAGGCCGACGAAGACCAGCTCTACGACATCGCGCTCGGCATCCTGCGCCTGCAGGAACACCAGCGCACGCGGCTGTTCGTGCGGCGCGACCGCTTCGACCGCTTCGTGTCGTGCCTCGCGTTCGTGCCGCGCGACAAGTACAACACCGACCTGCGCCGCCGCATCGCGAAGCTGCTCGTCGACGCGTACAACGGCGTGAACGTCGAATTCACGCCGCTGCTGTCGGAATCGGCGATCGCGCGAATTCATTTCGTTGTCCATGCCGAACCGGGCACGATGCCCGACGTCGACACGCGCGAACTCGAAACGCGGCTCGTGCAAGTCACGCGCCGCTGGCAGGACGATCTCGCCGACGCGCTGCTCGACGCCTTCGGAGAAGAACAAGGCAACCGCCTGCTGCAGCGCTATGCGGACTCGTTCCCGGCCGGCTATCGCGACGACTACCCGGCGCGCACGGCCGTGCGCGACATCGAACTGATCGAGCGCGTGAAGGAGTCGGGCCAGCTCGCGATGAACCTGTATCGCCCGATCGAGGCAGAGGCCCGCGCGTTCCGCTTCAAGGTGTATCGCGCAGGCGACCCGATCGCGCTGTCGCGCAGCCTGCCGATGCTCGAGCATCTCGGCGTGCGCGTCGACGAGGAACGGCCGTACCGGATCCAGACGCAGGATGCCGCGCCCGCGTGGGTGCACGACTTCGGCCTTGAACTCGCGGACGATACCGAATTCGACATCGAGCGCGTGAAGGACTTGTTCGAGGACGCGTTCGATCGCATCTGGAGCGGCCGGATCGAGAACGACGACTTCAACCGTCTCGTGTTGCGCGCGCACCTGAGCGCACGCGAGGTCACGATCCTGCGCGCGTATGCGAAATACCTGCGGCAGGTCGGCTCGACCTTCAGCGACGCGTACATCGAGCGCGCGCTGACCGGCAACCCGGCGATCGCACGGCAGCTCGTCGAGCTGTTCCTGCTGCGCTTCGACCCGGCCACCGGCGGCACGCGCGACGTGCAGGTCGAACGCGTGCTGAAGGCGATCGAGACGGCGCTCGACCAGGTCCCCAACCTCGACGAGGACCGGATCCTGCGCCAGTTCCTCGGCGTGATCAACGCGACCGTGCGCACCAACTATTTCCTGCACGACGCGAACGGCGAATCGAAGCCGTATCTGTCGTTCAAGTTCAATCCGGCGAAGGTGCCCGGCCTGCCCGAACCGAAGCCGATGTTCGAGATCTGGGTGTACTCGCCGCGCGTCGAGGGCGTGCACCTGCGCGGCGGGCGCGTCGCGCGCGGCGGGCTGCGCTGGTCCGACCGTCGCGAGGACTTCCGCACCGAGGTGCTCGGGCTGATGAAGGCGCAGATGGTGAAGAACGTCGTGATCGTGCCGGTCGGGTCGAAAGGCGGCTTCGTCGTGAAGAACCCGCCGCCGCCGAGCGATCGCGAAGCGTGGATGCGCGAGGGCGTCGCGTGCTATCAGACGTTCCTGCGCGGCCTGCTCGACCTGACCGACAATCTCGCCGGCAACGCAATCGTGCCGCCGCCCGACGTGGTGCGGCACGACCCCGACGATCCGTATCTCGTCGTCGCGGCCGACAAGGGCACGGCCACGTTCTCCGACTACGCGAACGCGATCTCGCACGAATACGGCTTCTGGCTCGACGATGCATTCGCATCCGGCGGCTCGGTCGGCTACGACCACAAGAAGATGGCGATCACCGCGCGCGGCGCCTGGGAATCGGTGAAGCGGCACTTCCGCGAGATGGGCATCGACACGCAGACGACCGACTTCACCGTGGTCGGTGTCGGCGACATGTCGGGCGACGTGTTCGGCAACGGGATGCTGCTGTCGCCGCATATCCGGCTCGTCGCGGCGTTCGATCACCGGCACGTGTTCCTCGACCCGAACCCCGATCCGGCGACGAGCTTCGCGGAGCGCCAGCGGATGTTCGCGCTCGAACGCTCGAGCTGGGCCGACTACGACACGTCCGTGATCTCGGCGGGCGGCGGCGTCTATCCGCGCACCGCGAAGACGATCCCGCTGTCGCCGGCCGTGCAGGCCGCGCTCGGCATCGATGCGCACGCGCTGCCGCCGACCGAGCTGATCCGCGCGATCCTGCAGGCGCCGGTCGACCTGCTGTACAACGGCGGCATCGGCACCTACGTGAAAGCCGCGCGCGAAACCCACCAGCAGGTCGGCGATCGCGCGAACGACGCGGTACGCGTAAATGGCGCGGACCTGCGCTGCAAGGTCGTCGGCGAAGGCGGCAACCTCGGCTGCACGCAGTTCGGCCGCATCGAGTTCGCGCAGCGCGGCGGCCGCATCAACACCGACGCGATCGACAACTCGGCCGGCGTCGATTGTTCGGATCACGAAGTCAACATCAAGATCCTGCTCGGGCTCGTCGTCACCGACGGCGAGATGACCGAGAAGCAGCGCAACGCCCTGCTCGCGGAAATGACCGACGAAGTCGGGCTGCTCGTGCTGCGCGACAACTACTACCAGACGCAGGCGCTGTCGATCGCGGGCCGCTACGGCGTCGAGCTGCTCGACGCAGAGGCGCGCCTGATGCGCTGGCTCGAACGCGCGGGCCGCCTGAACCGCGTGATCGAGTTCCTGCCGACCGACGACGAGATCGCCGAGCGGCAGGCCGCGAAGCAGGGCCTCACGTCGCCGGAGCGCGCGGTGCTCCTCGCCTACAGCAAGATGTGGCTGTACGACGCGCTGCTCGAATCCGACGTGCCCGAGGATCCGCTCGTCGCCGCGATGCTCGTCGACTATTTCCCGAAGCCGCTGCAGCAGCGCTTCAGCGAACCGATGCATCGCCACCCGCTGCGCCGCGAGATCCTCGCGACGCACCTGACCAACGCGCTCGTCAACCGGGTCGGCTGCGCGTTCGTGCACCGGCTGATGGAGGAAACCGACGCGAAGCCGGGCGACATCGTGCGCGCCTGCATCATGGCGCGCGACGTGTTCGATCTCGATGCGGTATGGCGCGACATCGACGCACTCGACAACCGCGTCGCCGACGACGTGCAGGCGCGCATGTTCGTCGACGTCGCGCGGCTGCTGGAGCGCGCGGCGCTGTGGTTCCTGCGGCAGCTGCAGTCGGGCGCGGTGGCCGACGGCGGCGTCGCCGGACTGATCGCGCGCTGCCGCGACGCGGTGCAGCGCATCGCGCCGCAATTGCCGTCGCTGCTGCCGGCCGACGATCTGGAAGCGCTGTCCGAGCGGCAGCGCGTGCTGGTCGATGCCGGCGTCGACAGCGCGCTCGCGGTGCGCGTCGCGAGCGGCGACATCTCCGCCGCGCTGCTCGACATCGCCGAAGTGGCCGCGACCTGCGACCGCAGCCTCGAACTGGTCGCGGGCGTCTACTTCTCGCTCGGCACGCTGCTGAACTACGGGTGGATCGGCGAACGCGCGGCCACGCTGCCGACCCCGACGCACTGGGACATGCTGGCGCGCGCGGCCGCGCTCGCGGAAATCGCGCGGCTCAAGCGCACGCTCGCCACCAGCGCGCTCGCGGAATCGGCCGACTCGACGGCGCCCGAGACGATCGTCCATGCATGGCGCGAACGCCGCGAAGCCGCGCTGCAGCGCTACGAGCACCTGCTCGCCGACCTGCGCGCGTCGGGCGGCGCGAGCCTCGCGGTGCTGCTGGTGGTCGTGCGCGAGATGGCCGTGCTCGAACGCGCGTGACGGTTGACCCCGGGTCGCGCCGGGATCACACCGTCGCGACGAGCAACTCTTCCGCGTTGTCCGGTGGGCGCAGGCCGTCTGTGCGATCGGCGAAGTAGCGACGTGCAAGTTCCGCGGCCGACACGTGCCCGGCCCGCGCGAAGCCGGCCTCCGTCGCGAGCGCGCGGATCTCCGCCGGCAGGAAGAAGCTGATGAACGGCGTGCCGCTCGCGCGTGCGCCTTTCGCGGCCATCTCGAGCCCCGGACGCACGTCCGGATCGGCAAGCTCCAGCGGCAGCAGGAACGTCATCGCGAACGTCGAACCCGGCGCGAGCGACGCGGCTTCGCGCAATGCCGCCGCGTTCGCGTCGCGCGTCAGATACATGCTGACGCCCGTGGACACGACGACCGCCGGCTTGCCCGGATCGAAGCCCGCGCGCACGAGCGCGTCGCGCCACGACTGCTTCGCCTCGAAATCGACCGGCACGAACCGCAGCCAGTCCGGCACGCCGAAGCCGAGCTCGGTCAGCCGGCGGCGTTTCCACGCCTGCGGCGCGGGCGGATCGACCTCGAAGACGGTCAGGCGCGACGCCATCTCGGGCCGGCGCTGCACGAAGCTGTCGAGGCCCGCGCCGAGGATCACGTACTGGCTCACGCCCCGCGCGGCCTGCTCGACGACGAGATCCTCGATGAAGCGCGCCCGCGCGACGATCGATGCGCGAAACGGCCGCGTGAACCGCGGATCCATGTCGCCGCGCTGCTGCCAGCCGGGCGCCGGCGCGAGCAGGCGCAGGCCGACTTCGTCGGCGAGCACGTGTGGCGGCGCATCGAGTTCGACGTGCAGCGCGCGCCACAGCGCGACGCGTGCGGCGGTGCTGTCGGGGGCGTCGTGATGGAGGTCGGTCATCGTCGCGGCCTCACGCGCCCGGCTTGCCCGGCGCCGGGAAGAACTTCGCGGAGTTGCCCCAGTTGTTCGTCGTCAGGTACACGGCTTCGATTCGCTCGGATGACATGTCATTCCTCCGTGGTGGACAGCCCGGCCCCCGGCTGCGGTGCCGTCAGATACGCGCGCAATGCGTCGGCCACCAGCGCGGACAGCGACTGCTGCGTTTCGATGGCGCGATGCTTGACCCGCCGGATCAGGCCCAGCGGCAGATGCACGTTGAATTGCTTCACTTCTTCGTCGGTCATGCGCGCTAGCATGCTAGCAATCCAGCAAATGTCAATCGGGACACCGGAGCCGGCGGCGCGGCGGACGTCACGCCCGCCCACGCTAGCCCCTCGCCGCTCGCAACGCCCTTATGTCGGGTTCACCGCGCCGCCACCCGCACGAACAGCGCGTCGAGATCGAAGCCGGTCGTATCGATGCCGATCGTGTCGCGCAGGCACTCGCCCCACGCAGCCGCGTCGTCGAAGGTGACGGTGCGCCCCGCGCCCGCCGCGTCGCGCAGCGTCAGCACGGTGTTGAACAGCGCCGCGCGGCCGGCCGGCAACACGCGGCAGGCAATCAGGTCGTTCACGAAGATCGATTCGGGATAGGTCGACGTGAACCAGTTCGCGGCGTCGTAATCGATCCACTCGGCCGGTTTCAGCGAGAAGCGGTAAGTCGTCTGCCAGCCGTCGGGGATCTCGAACTGCATGTCGAATTCGCCGTCGACCGGCGCGCCGACGACGCGAAACGCGCCGTGCGGCGTCATCTGCCGCTCACCCGGCACGAAGCGCAGCGGCGCGGTCAGCGTCGCGCTGCCGAAGCCGATGTCCGCGAGCCACGCCGCGCCGTCGAGATCGATGCGCAGCAGCATGTGCGTCTGCGCGGTGACGATCTCCGGCGGCCGCATCCAGCGCACGCGCGCGATCAGCGGCGTCACGCGAAAACCGATCGTCGTGAGCGCGGTGTAGAAGAGCTTGTTGAGTTCGAAGCAGTAGCCGCCGCGGCGGCGCCCGATCACCTTGTCGACGATCGCCGGCAGGTCAAGCGCGACACGCGCGCCGGTCAGCGGATTGAGGTTTTCGAACGGAATCGCCTGCGGGTGCAGCAAATGCAGCCGGCGCAGCACGTCGAGCGTCGGCTCGGCCGGGCCGTCGTAGCCAATGCGGGCGAAGTAGCGCGGGAGGTCGAACGAGTCAGTCATGAACCGGCACCGGGAACGGGGAACACGCAACGATAGCATCGCGCGATATCCCCATGTTGCGCAGGGCCATCCCGAATCCGCGCGCGCCGCCGGCACCGCGGCGCGCGGTTCGTGGCAACGTTACGGCAGCAGCTTCAGCGCGGACGACGCGACCGCCGGCACCGAAATGCCCTGGCTCGTCGCGAACTGCACGGCCTGGCTGAGCGTCGACGCGAGCGACTGCAACTGGCCCGGTGCGCTCTGCGCGATATACGACGCGGCCTGCATGTTCTGCGGATTCAGGCCCGACTGGAGCAGCGATGCGGCGCTGGTCGAACCGAGATTGCCGAGCCCCGATTGCAGTTGCGAATACTGCGTGAGGCCCTGGCCGAGCGATGCGAGACCGTTGCTGAACGCCTGCTTGTCGACCGGGCCGTGCGTCGCGCCGCCGCTCGCGAACGCCTGGCCGAGCGCCTGCGACACCGACTGCTGCGCGCCGCCCATCTGCGACAGCGCGGCCGGCGTCAACGCGTTGCCGCCACCGAGCAGGCTGGCGGCCTGCTGCGCCTGCCCGGCCGCGCCGGTGAGCCCCATCGCCGACGCGAGCGACGACTGGCCGGCCAGCACCTGCTGATTCGCGCCGACGTATGCCTGCATCAGCTGCGCGACGCCGCCCTGCGCGGGCGCGGCCTGTTGCTGCCCGCCGCCGCCGAGCAGCGCCGAGCCGATCGATTGCAGGTCGAGCTGCGCATGCGCGGCGCCGTTGGCGCCCAGCAGGATGCCGAGTGCGATGCCCGCCGATGCCAGCTGCTTGCCCGTCACGCGAATATGCTTCATCTGTTTGCCTCGTGCCCGAGTGATTGAGGCCGATATTGTCGAAGCGCGTCGCGCGCCGCCGCAACGACTGAAACACATCGAAACGAAATCGCGCGCCGCGGCCGCTTGCAATTCCGCGGCCGTCCCGACTCGCCGCGCACATTCGTCCGCGTTTGCCGCGCGATGCCGGGCACGCGTCCGGATTCGTTCCTTTTCCGCATCAATCGCGCTTGTTTCGGGAGTCCGCGATCGACGCCACGGCGCGCATCACGCAGCCATCCACGCCGGCAGACGCTGGCCGACCCAGTCGGCCGCCTGCTCGTAGCCGCGCGCGAGCTGCAGCACCGCGAGGTCCGCGCGCGGCCGGCCGATCAGTTGCATCCCCATCGGCAGCCCCGCGTCGTTGAAGCCGACCGGCACGCTGATCACGGGGCAGCCGGCCAGGGTCCACGGCACGACCGTTTCCATCCAGCGGTGGTAAGTGTCCATCGCGCGGCCCGCGATTTCCTTCGGCCAGCGCTGCTCGACTTCGAACGGGAACACCTGCGCGGTCGGTGCCGCGATGAAGTCGTAGCGGTCGAAGAAGCTCAGCACCGCCTGGTGCCACGCGGTGCGCTCGATGCTCGCGTCGAACACCTCGGCACCCTGCATCGCGAGCAGCCCTTCGACCTCGTAGATCGCCTCGGGCTTCAGCAGCGCGCGCCGTGCCGGATCGCGATAGTGCGCGAGCAGCCCGCCACCGGACAGCAGATGCCGATGCGCGAGCCACAGGCGCCAGATGCGCTCGGGCGCGAACGCCGGCAGCGCCGCATCGACGTCGCAGCCGATCTCGCGCAGCGTCGCGAGGCCCTTTTCGCACTGCGCGAGCACACCCGGCTCGGTCGCGAGATAACCGTTCCAGTCGCCGACCCAAGCGATGCGCTCGCCGCGCAGGTCCTTGTCGAGGGGCTTCGCGAACACGGCCGGATCTTCCGCGAGCGACAGCGGATCGTTCGGGTCGTAGCCGGCCTGAATCGCGAGCAGCTGCGCGACGTCGCCGACCGTGCGGCCCATCGGCCCTTCGATGCCGAGCTGCTGCATGAACACGTCGACGCCCGGCCAGCGCGGCACGCGGCCCTGCGACGGCCGGAACCCGTAGATGTTGCAGAACGCGGCCGGATTGCGCAGCGAGCCGCCGAAGTCGCTGCCGTCCGCGACCGGCAGCATGCGCGCGGCGAGCGCCGCCGCCGTGCCGCCGCTGCTGCCGCCCGCGCTCTTCGTCAGGTCGTATGGATTGCGTGTCGCGCCGTGGATTTCGTTGAACGTATGCGAGCCGAGGCCGAATTCCGGCGTGTTGGTCTTGCCGATGAAGATCGCGCCCGCCGCGCGCATTCGACCGACGCCGACCGAGTCGGCCTGCGGCACGTTATCGCGGAAGATCGGCGAGCCGTAGGTCGTCCGCAGCCCTTTGGTCATCGCGAGATCCTTCGGCGCCTGCGGCATCCCGTGCAGCCAGCCGTGATACTCGCCGCGGGCCAGCGCGGCGTCCTTTTCCGCGGCTTCGGCGAGCAGCACGGCGCGCTCGCGCAGCGAGACCAGCGCGTTCACCGCGCCGTTCACGCGCTCGATGTGATCGAGATATGCACGCATCGTCTCGACGCACGAAACCGCCTTGCCGCGAATGGCCGACGCGAGCTCGCCGGCCGACAGGCGCACGATCGGGTCGACGGTGATGGAAGCGGGAGCGAGAAGCTGCGGGGCGCCGTGCGGCATGCGAGGTCTCCTGGAATCGGTATGGAATGGCGGGCCGCATGGTGGCGGCGGTCCGTCGCGAACGGCCGGGAAGGCGCCGGGAAGAGGCCAAGGCGGGCCGCGGTCGATGCTCTACTCTACGCGACGCCGGATGCTCGACCTCCGATATTTTCCGCCGCGATTCATTGAGGATTCGACTAAATCGGCGGGGGGTGCGCCGCTCGACCGCCAGCGTCGGGCTGCTGCCCGGCCGATTGGTGTAAACGTTTATGCGCATAAACCAAAATTTCTTATATTTCTAATAGGCGCAACACGAGGCGACGGACGTTGACGACATTTTTACGCGCCCGCCCAATCTATTTAGGTCGCGCGATCCGGCGGCGCACTACGCTGGGAACATCTCGACTACGGAGCATTTTCCATGCTCAAACTGCTGGTTCCGGTCGGACACTCACCCCGCTCGCTGCAGGCGGTCCGCCACGCGACCTTCCTGTATCGCGAACGCTGTGCATCCGAAATCGTGCTGATCAACGTGCAGGCGCCGCTCGAGTCGACGCGGCTCGAGGCGTTTCACCCGCTGTCGCGGCTACAGTCGATCGAGGACAAGTTCGCGTGCGACGATCTGGCGATGGCGGAGCGGGTGCTGCGGGAAGCCGGTGTCCGGTACAGCATCGTGAAGAAGGTCGGGCCGGTGGCCGACACGATCGCGGCCGTCGCGGCCGAGACCGGCTGCGACGAAATCGTCGTCGTCGCGCCGCGGCAGGATCCGTTTCACGCGATGCTCTCGATGTTCCGTCGCAGCGTGATGGACCGGCTCGTGCGGATCTCGAATGTGCCGGTGACGGCAGTGCGATGAACGGTGCGGCGCTTACTTGATGACCTTGCGCCAGAACACGAGGTAGGTCGCGGCGGAAGATGCAATCAGCAGAATGGCCCACAGCGGCGCGAGACTGATCAGGACGGAAGAGACGTTAAGCATTTGGATTCCTCACTATTTCGATAGCGATGTTCGGCACGTACCTGCTGCGTTCTGGAGCCGCTGCGCGCATCGCTTGCCGCGCATCGCGTTCCGTTGAAACATGCATTCATGCTATCGCTTTGACTGCCGGCGCGACCGTCTCGCCCTGCCCCTAACCTGACATTCGTCAAACTCGCGTCAATCGCGCGTCGGTGCGGCGGGCCACCGCTCCTTTCCTCGTTCGCGCGGCAGAAAGCGGTATGCGAGCGCCCCGGCCTGCCGCCATTTCCGCAGACGTTTACCGGGGGAAGCCCCAAGTGCCTCCCGAAACGTGTCCGCGTTACGCTTGCGTAACAAGGAGACGAATCATGAGACGAGTGGTGCACATCGCCTTTTTCGCGCTGCTGGCCTACCTGATCGGCGATCGGGCACTGCTGCACGCGCAAGGCCGCGACGCCAGCCCGATGGCGTGCTCGCAGGGCGCCGAGCAGGTGAAATACGACGCGCTCAGCCGCGGCTTCGGCAACGCGGCCGCCGACAGCCAGCGCGAGGCGTTCATGTCCGGCTGCCTGGTGACCGGGCGCGCCGATCGGAACGTTGCGATGGCGGCTCGCTGACGCCGACGCGTATCGCCCCTGCTGCGTCGCTCTCGCTGCCGCCCGGCCGCACGCTTTCACGAGCGCAGTCCGTTTTCTCCCGCATCCCCCGGCTTCCCCAACGTCGGCCAAGCCGGTCTTCTGCCGCGCCGCGTTCGGTATTCGGAACGCATTGACCGACCGGCACCGCCCGCCCCACGGCCCGGGCACGCCGATTGCGACTCGACTGCCCCTCCCCACGGGTCGCCGCCATGAACGACAACGAGTCCCTCGGTACCGCGCAGCCTCGTCCGCGCGCGGCAACGTGGCTCCGGCGCCTCGGGCCGGGCCTCGTCACCGGTGCCGCCGACGACGATCCCTCAGGCATCGGAACGTACTCGCAGGCGGGCGCGCAGTTCGGACTCGAACTGCTCTGGTCGCTGCTGCTGACCTATCCGCTGATGACGGCGATCCAGCTGGTCAGCGCGCGCATCGGCCGCGTGACGGGCAAGGGCCTCGCGTCGAACATGCGCGCGCACTACCCGCCATGGTTGCTCTACAGCGCCGTGGCATTGCTGTTGATCGCGAACGTGATCAACATCGCGGCCGACCTGTCGGCGATGGGCGCGGCGGTCAATCTTCTGCTGCATGGCCCGCAGGAACTCTATGTCGTCTGCCTGGGCGGCGTGTCGGTCGTGCTGCAGATTTTCGTGCCGTACGACCGCTATGCGCGTCTGCTCAAATGGATCGCGCTGGTCCTGCTCGCGTATGTCGCGGTGGCGCTCATCGTGCCCGTCCACTGGGGCGAGGTCGGCCGCGCGATCGTGCGGCCGCATGTCCAGTTCACCGCCGCCTATCTGACCACGGTCATCGCCGTGCTCGGCACCACGATCAGCCCGTATCTGTTTTTCTGGCAGGCGTCGCAGGAGGTCGAGGAACTGCATGCGGAGCCGAGCCAGCATGCGTTACGGCGCGCACCGCATCAGGCGCCCGCGCAGTTGCGACGAATCAACTTCGATACCTGGGTCGGCATGGGCGTATCGAACGTCATTGCGTTCTTCATCACGCTGACGGCAGCGGCCACGCTCTACATGCACCACATCGAAGTGAAGACGTCCGCCGACGCCGCGCGCGCCCTCGAGCCCATTGCCGGACACTTCGCGTACACGCTGTTTGCGCTCGGGATCGTCGGCACCGGCCTGCTGGCCTTGCCGGTGCTCGCCGGCTCGGCCGCCTATGCGGCCGCAGGCAGCTTCCGCTGGCGCAACAGCCTCGCGCTGCGGCTCGGCGTCGCGCCCGAATTCTATGCGGTGATCGCGTTGGCGATCGTCGGCGGCGTCGCCATCACGTTCATGCATTTCGACCCGATCCGCGCGCTCTACTGGAGTGCGGTCATCAACGGCGTGACCGCCGTTCCGATCATGGTCGTGATGATGCTGATGGCCGGCAGCCGGCGCATCATGGGCAAGTTTGCCGTGACGGGCGCGCTGGCATGGGGCGGCTGGGCCGCGACGCTCGCGATGGCGATCGCGGCAATGGGAGTGTTCGTGCCGGGGTAAGCCACATCGGTCACATGCGCCCGACCGTGCGCACGATCAGCCTGGCTCCGGACGAATCACCAGCTCGTCGAACCCGGTCCCTGCATCGGGTTCACGGGAGAAACGATGTGCGGGCAACAGCACGAGCAGGATCTCGGCGGTCGTCCGCACCACGCAGCCGCGCGCGACATGTCCGCCCGATACGCGGCCGTTCGCGTCGGACACCGACATATGAAGGTGCGCGCCGTCCGGCGAGACCGAACCGGCCAGCGTCAGGATTTCGAGGTCGCCGCGCAGTTCGGTCGGCGCGTCGACACCGGCAAAGCGAAGCTGCGCGACATTCAGGCTGCCGATCCCCTGGATCACGAATGCCGCGTGTGCGTCGAGCCGACGCAACGCCTGCTCGATCGATGCGCGCAGATCGTCGCCGGGGGAAAGACGCAAAGGATGGGCTTGCATGGTGGATAACCTGCGGGTGGGCCGATGTGTCGACAAAGAGTACGTTCGACCCGACCATTCGGCAAGTCGTCCGCCGGATGACGCGCCGCACCTGCGTCACCGCAACGGGCGGCACGCGCATCACACGGTGAATCGCTCGCTCGCGAATTGCGCGTCCGGCACGCCGGCCGCGACGGCAATTTCCCGCGCGTCACCCCTCTCCTGATACCCGACCATGCGCCTGAGCATCGACAAGACCGGCGCGAGCCCCGTGCCGCCCGCGACGAACCAGCGCGGCCGCAAGCTGTCCGCGAACAGGCGCGAACCCGAGCGCCGGAAAACAGAAAGGCCCGGACGATGTCCGGGCCTCCCACGTCAGCCGTTGCGACCGGCCGCGCTTACGCTTCCAGCGCTTCGAGCACTTTCCCCTTCGTCTCGATCCCGACGAAATGAACGGTCACGGCCGCGATCAGCGGCACGATGCCGATCAGGTAGAACGCCGGCGCGAGGTTGCCGCCGATGATCGCGTGCGGCACGATCATCGGCGCCGCGAACGACGCGATCTTCAGCCACGCGCTGCCGAGCCCGCAGCCCGACGCACGAATGCTCGTCGGATACTGCTCCGGCGTATAGACGTATGCGGTGATGAAGCCCGATGCCATCAGCCCCAACGACAGCGAGCAGAAGGTCGCGACGACATACACCGACGCTGCGTGATAGAAGCCCGCGAACGCCAGCGACGCCGCGCACAGCACGAACGACCACACGATCACCGGCTTGCGGCCGAGCTTGTCGACCAGCAGCGCGGACGCGAGCGAACCGAGCACGCCCATCACCGAGCCGATCACCGCGAGATTCAGCGCGAGCTGCAGCGGCGCGTGATAGAAGTTCTTGTAGATCGTCGGCAGCCACGTGGACAGCCCGTACTGGATGAACCCGCACGTCGCCCACAGCGTCGCCACCGCGAGCGTGCGCTTGCGATACGCGGCGCTGAACAGATCGGTCATCCGGCGCTTCGGGTGCTGGCGGACCATCTCGTCGTACGCGGCCACCTGCGTGACCGGCGGCAGTTCGCCGCGCACCGACGATTCGAACACGCCGACCGCGCGCCCGGCTTCCGGGAGGCGCCCGCGCGAGGCAAGCCAGCGCGGCGATTCCGGCACGAGATGCGTGAGCACCAGCGCGAGGATCAACGGCAGCCCGCCGACGAAGTACATGATCTCCCAGCCGAACCGCGGCACGAGCCATGCGCCCAGCGCCATCGATACCAGCAGACCGATCGGAAACACGATTTCATACAACAGCACGAAGCGGCCGCGGCCGTGCGCACGCGTGATTTCGTTGATGTACGTGGCCGCGACCGGCAATTCGCCGCCGAGACCGAGCCCCTGCAAAATCCGCAGCAGCACGAACACCTCGAACGTCGGCGCGAAACCGCACGCGATGCTCGTGATGCCGATCACGGCAGAACTCCACGCGATCGCCTTTACACGGCCATGCTTCTCGGCGAGCGCGGGAAACAGGAACGCGCCGATCAGCTGCCCGATCGCGCCGGACGCGATCAGCATGCCGATCTGCGTCGGCGACAGCCCCCACTTGTGAATCAGCAGCGGCAGCGTCGCCGCGATCGTGATCACGTCGAAGCCGTCGAAGAACGTGGCGGTGCCGATCAGCACGCGCGCGCGAATCTGCATCGCGTTGGCCGGAAGCCGCTCGAGCCGCGCGATGATCGCGCCGGGCGTGGAGGCGGCAGCTTCCATCGTGGCCCTGCCGGCCACGACGTTGTCGAAAGTGCTCATGCGGGGTGTCTCCTGGATCGTTCGCCGGTCAGGCAAGCGCTTTGGTCGTGTCCGCCAGGGCTTCCGTATCCACTGCCCGGCCCTGGTTCATCCACTTGCGTGCGAGCTTGAGCTCGCGTGCGTTGTTGATGGCGATGACACCTCTCACATGCCCATCGCCTACGAAAAACAGCGTCGCGCGTCGCGCGGCGATATCGCCGCGCACGACGAGCTGCGCGTCGGCCGGCAGATCGCCGAGGATCTGCAGGTTCACGTCGTACTGATCGGACCAGAACCACGGAATCTCCGCGTACGGCGCGCGCACGCCGAGCACGGCCTTCGCGGCCGCGATCGCCTGGTTCTGCGCGTTCGCCCACGATTCGAGCCGCACGCGCCGCTTCAGCCAGCCGTTGTGATGGTTCGCAACGTCGCCGCACGCGAAGATCGCCGGGTCGCTGGTCGCACCGAATTCGTCGACGACGATACCGTCGTCGATCGCCAGGCCCGCGTCGCTCGCCAGCGTCGCGTTCAGCGCGAGGCCGATGCCGGCCACCGCGAAATCCGCATCGATCGTCGTGCCGTCGGCGAGCGTCGCGCGCACCTTCGACGCGTCGTCCGGTTGCGCGTCGAGCGACGCGAGCGCCGCGCCGAGGCGCACGTCGACACCATTCGCGCGATGCAGGTCGAGCAGGAAGTCCGACACGATCTGCGGCACCGAACGCCCGCACAGACGCGGCGCGCCTTCGACGACGACCGCTTCGACACCGAGCTTGCGTGCGGTCGCGGCGACTTCGAGGCCGATCCAGCCGCCGCCGATCACGAGCACGCGCCGGCTCGCACGCAGCTTCTCGCCGAGCGCGGCCGCTTCGTCGAGCGTGCGCAGGTAGTGCAGATTCGGCGTCCTGATGATTGCGTCGGGCAAGCGACGCGACGTACCGCCGGTCGCGATCACGAGGCGGTCGTATTCGATCACGAGGCCGCTTTCGGTCTTCACCACGCGGCGCGCACGGTCGATCGACGCCGCGCGTTCCGGCTGCCACGCCTCGACGTTCAGCGCGTCGAATTCGTCCGGGCGCACGACGCGCACCGTTTCGATGTCGGCATCGCCCGCCAGCACGGCTTTCGACAGCGGCGGGCGCTCGTACGGCAGGTGCGGCTCGTCGGCGATCATCACGAGGCGGCCCGCGAACCCTTCCGCGCGCAGCGTCTTCAGCACCCAGCCGGCGGCCTGGCCGCCGCCGACCACGACGACCGTGCCCGGCACGGCCGGCGCTTGCGTGTGCGCTTCGGTCATGATTTGCGCTCCGTCATGAACTTGCCTTCCGGCGCCTTCGCGTTCTTTTGCCGGCGCGTATTGCCGTCGAGGCCGCCGTCGACGGCCCATTCGGCGAACACGGTCGGGCCCGGCTCGAATTCGCGCGGCTGCCATTCGGGCGTCAGCACGTCCTCGTCCGCGTAGTACTCGATCAATGCGCCGGCCGGATTCTGGAAGTACCAGAAGTACGCGGACGACACCGGATGACGCCCCGGGCCGAGTTGCGTTTCCCAGCCGCAGCGGTCGATGTGCATGCCGCCGCCGAACACTTCGTGGATATCGCGCACGGTGAACGCGACGTGGTTCAGGCCGCGCTTTCCGTTCGGCAACGCGAGCAGGAACAGGTCGTGGTGGCCACCGTGAGGCGCGCAGCGCATGAACGCGCCGCGGCCCGGATAGCGATCCGACGTCTCGAAGCCGAGCAGCTCGTGATAGAACTTTTCCTGCGCGTCGAGGCAGTTCGTGAAGAACACGACGTGGCCGACCTCGACCGGCTCGGCGCGCGCATAGATCGGGCTCGGCTGGTCGACCCGCGCCGTCCGGCCCCACACGTTCGACGGCGAGCCGGTGATGTCGAGCGCGCGCTTGCGCGTCACCTCGATGCGGATCGCCATGCCGTTCGGGTCGATGCAACCGACCGCATCGTCCTGCGCGTAATAGCCGGGCTGGCCGGCCAGCTTCGCGCGCAGCGCGTCGACTTCCTGCTGCGTCGCGACGCCCCACGTGACTTCGCGCAGCGTCGGGCCCGCCTCGAACGCGGGCGGCAGCGACGGATCGTCGGCCTTGACGACCAGCACGGTGCAGTCGTTCAGCGTTTCGAAGCGTGCGCGCGTGTCGTCGTGCGCGACTTCCTTCAGCCCCCAGTCGGCGAAAAAGCGCCGGCACGTCGCGAGGTCGTCGACACCGTACGTGATCTGCTCGATACCCAAGATGCTCATTGCGTCATTCCCCTTCGCTCAGTTCGCCCACGGCAGCGGCGCGTCGTTCAAGCCCCAGTAGAGGCTCTTCTGCTGCATGTACTCGCGGATGCCGAGACGGCCCTTCTCGCGGCCCATCCCGCTCTCCTTCCAGCCCGAGAACGGCGTGGAAATCGAAAACAGCTTGTACGTGTTGATCCAGACGGTGCCCGTCTCGAGCGCGCGCGCGATGCGCCATGCGCGCTTGTAGTCGCGCGTCCAGATGCCAGCGGCGAGGCCGAACACGCTGTCGTTCGCCTGCGCGATCAGCGACGCTTCGTCGTCGAACGGCATCGCGACCAGCACCGGTCCGAAGATTTCCTCCTGGCAGATGCGCGCGCTGTTCGGCAAGCCTTCGAGAATCGTCGGCTGGTAGAAGAAGCCGTCCTCGCGCCCGTCGCCCGACGGACGCTCGCCGCCGCACAGCAGACGGCCGCCTTCCTCCAGCCCGAGCGCGACGTAACGCTCCACCGATTCGCGATGCTTCGCGGTGATCAGCGGGCCCATCTGCGTGTCGGGCCGCGTCGGGTCGCCCACGCGCAGCTTGCGCGCGCCGGCCACCAGCCGCTTCATGAATTCGTCGTACACCGAGCGCTGCACGAACAGCCGCGAACCCGCGATGCACGCCTCGCCCGACGAACTGAAGATGCCGTACAGCACGCCGTTGACCGCGTGATCGAGATCCGCGTCGTCGCACACGATCGTCGGCGACTTGCCGCCGAGCTCCAGCGACACGGGCATCAGCTTTTCCGCCGCGATGCGCGCGATGCCGCGACCCACTTCGGTACCGCCGGTAAACGACACCTTCTTCACGAGCGGATGGCGCACCAGCACGTCGCCGATCACCGAGCCCTTGCCGGGCAGCACGCTCAGCACGCCCTTCGGCACGCCGGCCTCCTCGCAGATGCGGGCCAGCGCGAGCGACACGAGCGGCGTGACTTCGGCCGGCTTGAGCACCACCGCGTTGCCGCCGGCGAGCGCCGGTGCGAGCTTCTGCGCGTCGGATGCGATCGGCGAGTTCCACGGCGTAATCGCCGCGATCACGCCGATCGGCTCGTGCACGCTCATCGTCAGGTAGTCGCCGCGCGACGGCGTCAGTTCTTCGTCGAGCGTCTCCAGGCACGCCGCGAAATAGCGGAACGTGTTGGCCGCGCTCGCCACCAGCACGCGCGTCTCGCCGATCGGCTTGCCGTTGTCGCGGCGCTGCAGGTTCGCGAGCGCCTCGTGACGCTGCATGATCAGGTCGGCGATCCGGTACAGCACCAGCGCGCGCTGGTGCGGCTTGAGGCCGGACCAGTCCGCGCGGCGCCACGCGGCGTCGGCGGCCACGACGGCGTCGGCCGCGTCTTCCGCGTTCGCCGTCGATACTTCCATGTTCAGCGACTGGTCGGCCGGATAAATGCTCGCGTAAGGCGCGCCGCGACCGCGCCGCCACTCGCCGCCGATCAGGATGTCGCCGTTGGGTACGAGGCTCGTATCGAATGGAGTCATGTCACAAGTCCCACAAATCTGTCTCTGCGCAGCCGCCCGCGCCGTGGCGCCGGCGGCCGTTCAATGGCCCGAATGGCTGCGTCGCCCGCTCAGATCACGCAGCGGGCCGCGCGGTTGCGCAGCGCGCGGATCGCGCTGTACGCGGTCAACGCGGACGTCTTCGGGTTGTCGGGCAACGGCTTGCCGCTCATTTCGAGCGACATCTCGCCGAACGCGCCGCGTGCGGTGATGCGGTGCACGTTGCGCGCGACGGCCGGATCGGCGATCAGGCGCACGCGCGTCGCGTCGAGGCCGAGGCCCGCGAGCGCGACCGTCGCCGCGACGTTCGCGTTCTTCGGATACAGCCGCGCGGCGTCGCGTGCGGTGCCTTCGAAGATGACCTTCTCTTCGGTCATCGCGCGCAAGTCGCACAACGCCTCGGCGGGTGTGCCGAGCCAGCCGAGCGGCGGCTTGCGGCCGACGTACAGCACCTCGTCGAGCCCGCCCTGCTTCGCCGACGCCAGCGCGTCGATTCCGCCGATCGCGCCGGACAGCAGCGTCAGCGTCGCGTCGCCTTCGTCGGCGGCCCGCGACAGCACGTCGAGCAGCGCGAGGTCGGACAGCGCGCCGATCGATGCCACCGCGCAATCGGTGCCGGCCTTCAGCAGCGGCACGACGTGATCGACGAGCGCGCTGTGACCCGCGCATTCGAGCGCGAACTCGGGGCGGCGGGCCAGTGCGTCGACCGACGACACGACCTCCACCGCGCCGCCGAGCTCGCGCTGCACCGCGTCGCGCTGGTGCTCGGGCACGATCACGTGCGCGACGCGCAACGAGGCATCGTGCTCGACCGCGCGATACACGGCCGCACCGATCGCGCCGAAGCCGATCATCGCGATGTCGACGGGCGCATGCCCGCGGGCGTGGCCGTTACGCATACTGCCGCTCCGACGGCGTTTCTTCCTTCTTCACCGGCGGGCCCGCGAATGCCGATGCGAACGAGCCGACCGACAGCATGTCGACCTCGACCATCACCGGCCCTTCCTTCGCGATTCCTTCGCGCACGATCGCTTCAGCCTGGTCGAGCGACGAGATCCGGTAGTGCGTGAGGCCGAAACTTGCGCAGAACTGCGCGAAATCCGGCTGGTGCAGTTGCACGAAGCAGCGGCGGCCGCCGTAGTGCGCGTCCTGGATGTTGCGGATCACGCCGTAGCACTGGTCGTTCATCAGCACGATCATCACGTTCGCGTTTTCCTGCACGGCCGTCACGAGCTCGCCGACGTTGACCATCAGGCCGCCGTCGCCGACCAGGCAGACCGTCTTCGCCGCCGCGCCGGCCAGCGCCGCGCCGATGCCCATCTGGATGCCCTGGCCGATGCCGCCGCCGAGCGCATGCACGCCCGCGCGCGGTTCGAAGATCTTCAGCAGGCGGTTGCCCCACGTGCTGTTCGAGATCGTCACGTCGCGCACCCAGTTGTAGTCGCGGCCCACCGCGCCCTGCAGCGTATCGACCAGCGTCTTGTAGGGCCCGAGGCCTTCCGACACGCTGGCGACGGCCTGCTCGCGCGCCGCCGCGAGATCGGCCGCGAACCGCGGATCGACGGACAGGCGGCCTTCGAGGCGATCGGCCAGCTCGGCCAGCACGCGCTTCGAATCGCCGTGGACGAACAGCTCGTTGCGATAGCCGCGGTTGTCGGCGAGCGCGTCGGCGTCGATGCGGAACAGCGGCTGCGGCAGCGCGAGCTTGTACTTCAGCGTCTCGTTGCCGCGCAGGCGCGAGCCGACCACGACGAGCGCGTCGCAGGTCTTGTAGAACGCCTCGACGGACGCATGCACGTTGAACGCGCCGAGCGTCGCCGGATGATCTTCCGGCAGCACGCCGCGGCCCTGCACGCTCGTCACGACGCCGAAGCCGAGCTTCACCAGGCGTTCGACTTCCGCACGGGCGTGGCGCGCACCGCCGCCGATCCACAACAGCGGACGGCGCTTGGCCGCCAGCGCGTCGGCGAGTTTCGCGACGCGTGCTGCGTCGTGCTCGCGCACCGCGACGTGCGCGGGTGCGAGGTCTTCCGGCCATTCGATTTCGGCGGCCTGGATGTCGATCGGAATCTCGACCGATACGGGGCCCGTCGGCGCGGTCTGCGCGATGCGCACCGCTTCGCGGATCGTCGGCAGCACGGTCTCGACCGTGCGCACGCGGAACGCGGCCTTCGAGATCGCGTCGAGCATCGTGAGCTGGTCCGGCGCTTCGTGGATGTAGGCCAGGTCCTGATCGAGATACGGCGTCTCGATCTGCCCCGTGATGTGCAGCAGCGCCGTGCCGGCCGTCAGCGCCTCGACCATCGCGCCGGCCGCGTTGCCCGCCGCCGTGCCCGTGCTCGTGAACGCCACGCCGAGGCCGCCCGACACGCGCGCCAGGCCGTCGGCCATGTTCACCGCGCCGGCTTCACCGCGCGCGCCGACATACCGGATGTTGCCGCGCGAGTTGATCGCGTCGAGGATCGGCATGTTGTGGATCGAGATGACACCGAATGCGGTCTTGACGTCGCACTGTTCGAGAAAGGCGGCAATCAGCTCGCCAACCGTGGTTTTTTTAGACATGGCGTGCAAAGCCTCCAGAAACGTCGATATGGCTGCCCGTCGTATAGGACGACAGATGCGTTGCGAGATAAAAAAGTGCCCAGGCGGCCTCGTCAGGCTTGCCGAAGCGGTTCAGCGGAATGTTCTTCTTGCGGGCGAGCGCGCCCGTCCAGTCCTCCCAGCTTTCACCGGCCTGCGCCTGCGCTTCGTAGCGGCGGCGCCACTGACCCGACTCGACGATGCCGATCAGGATCGAGTTCACGCGGATGCGCTGCGGCGCGAGTTCGGTCGCGAGCGACTTCACGAGGCTCAGCACGCCCGCGCGCGCCGACGACGTCGCGACCATGTGCGGCTCCGGCTGCAGCGCGAGCAGCGAATTCACGCAGGTGATCGTCGGCGCCTGTGCGTCGCGCAGCAGCGGCAGGAACGCGCGCGTCGGGCGGATGATGCTGAAGTACTTCAGTTCGAGCTCTTCGCGCCATGCGTCGTCGGTCGTGTCGGCGAAGGTCGACACGCGGCCCTGGCCCGCGTTGTTGACCAGCATGTCGGCGCGGCCGAAGCGGTCGGACACGGCCTGCGCGAACGCGGCCACATCGGCTTCGTCGAGCACGTTGCAGCGCACGGCGAGCAGTTGCGCGCCCGGATATTTCTCGCCGAGCAGCGCTTGCGCGCGCGCGAGGCGTTCGCCGTCACGGCCGCAAATCGCGACCGACGCGCCGGCCTGCAGGAACCGCTCGGCAGTCGCGAGGCCGATGCCGGACGAACCGCCCGTCACCACCGCCACCTGCCCCGTCAGATCGATCTCAATCATCGGAGTCCTAAAGCCTTCATAAACGTGTGCTCGTCATCCGAGCGGTAATTGAGCCGCCGCGACAGTTCCGCCGCCGCGCGCTGCACCTTGTCGATCAGGCCGTCGGCGATCAGCGTCGCGTCGATCTCCGGCCGAGGCACCGTCACCGTGATGCACGCGACGATCCGCTGCGTATCGTTGCGCACCGGCGCCGTAACCACCGAAATGCCGCGTTCGAACGACGAATTGCTGACGCCGTAGCCGCGCAGCGCATCCTCGCGGATCACTTCGTACAGCGCATCGACCGTCTCCGGCGTCGCGCTCGTCATCCGGTTCAGCGTGGTTTCCGGATACAGCGCGCGCAGCGCCTGAAGCGACAGGTCGCCCATCAGCACGTGACCGTGAGTCGTCGCATGCGCGGGCAGCCGCGTGCCGACGTTCACGCGAATCGAGCTGAACACCGGCGACTGGCTCTGCGCTTTCGCGACGAACACCACGTCGCGGCCGTCGCGGATCACGATGTGCGTCGTGAAGCCGGTCGCGTCGCGCAGGCTCTCGATCACCGGCAGGCCGAGATCGGTCAGCTCGAGCGAGCTCAGGTATTCGAAGCCGAGCCGCAACACGGCGATGCCGAGCTTGTAGTTGCGATCCTTGTCCGCGCGCTCGAGAAAGCCGAGCGATTCGAGCGTCTGCAGCAGACGGAACACCGTCGTGCGCGGAATGCCGAGCCGCTTGGACAACTCCGGCGCGCCGAGCACCGGCTCGCGCGGCGAGAATTCGGCGAGGATTCGCAAACCGCGTTCGAGGCCCGGCACCACGTAGTTGGCCTCGGACTTCGCGGCGTCCGCATCCTGTTGTTGCAACGGTTCGCTCATTCCAGCCCCCGTTGGCGATCGCATTGACGGCAGAACGTGTCGATCAGCGACGAATAAACCGCCGGTGCTTCCACGTAACCCGCATGACCGGCCTGCGGAATCACCTGCAATCCGACGTGCGCGGCCGCTGCGATGCGCTCGCACGCGGCAGGCGGCGTGATCGCGTCGTTCGCGCCGACCGCCACCGCGGCGCGGCCGCGAAAGCCGGCGAGATCGGACGCGAGATCGGCGTTCGCGAGCAGATGCGTGGCCTGCGCATAGCCGGCCGGCACGATGCGCGCCATGTTCCAGCGCACCCACGCCCGCGCATCCTCGCTCGCGAAACCCGACAGCATGTTGCCGCTGCGCTGCTCGGCGAGCCCGGCCGGGCCGAGTTCCTCGAGCATGGCAAGGCGTGCATCGCGGCGCGTGTCGCGCGTCTCGGCGGGCGCGCTGCCGTAACCGCCCGCGGGCGAGATCAGCAGCAGGCCGGCGATCCGCGCGGGCATCTCGCGGGCCAACCCGCCCGCGACGATCGCGCCGAGCGAATGCCCGACCAGCACGCAGCGTTCGATGCCGAGTGCCTCGAGCCACGCGTTCAGCGACGCCGCGTAATCGGCGGCCGTCGGCGACGCGCCGTGCACGGGCGTCGACACGCCGTAGCCGGGCGCATCCCACGCGAGCACGCGCCGCGACGCGCCGAGCGTGTCGAGCTGGCGCACCCACGATGCGGCGCCCGAGCCGATCCCGTGCAGCAGCACGACGGGCAGCGCGTGGCCCGCATGCTGCGCGCCGGCCTCGCGATAACCGATCGTGCCCGCCGCGCCGGCCGCGCAGCGCCGTTCGGGAAACTGCCCGAGCAGCGCGGCGAACGCCGCGGTGCGGTCGCGTTCACGTTTGTCGATGACACTCATTGCTTGCTCCGCCCCGTCTCAGCGCTTGATCTTCGCGAGCGGCGAATCCGGCGGATACGTCGGCGTGATGGGTTTCGGCGAACCGAGCATCACGCACATCAGCGCGTCTTCCTCGCCGATGTTGATTTCCGTGCGATACACGCCCGGCGGCACCGAGATCAGGTCGCGCTCGCCGAGGATCGCTTCCCAGGTCTCGCCGTCGCGCTCGCAGATCACCTTCATCTTGCCGCGCAGCACGAAGAAGATTTCCTCGACGTCGATGTGGATGTGGCTCGGGCCGATGTTGCCGGCCGGAATGACCATCGTCGAAAACGTGAAGTTGCCGGCCGGCACCGTGTTGACGTCCTTCGCGACGCCCGTGCCGCCCGTGCCGACGTAGCGCATCTGCGCACGGCGATACTTCGGGTCGTAGTCGGCCTGGAACTTCAGCGCGTCCCAGTCGTAGCGCCGCGTCGCGTAGCGCGCGACACGCCCTTCCATCCAGTCGCCGAAGCTTGCGCCGTCCGGCTGGTCCCACGACTTGCGTTCGAGATCTGCGTCCGCCATCGTCCTCTCCTTCATTCAGAGTGAAAACTTCAATTCAATTCATTACGAAGCCGCCGTTCACCGGCAGCAGTTGACCCGTCACGAAGCGCGCGCCGTCCGACAGCAGGAACAGCACGGGGCCCGTCACGTCGTCGGGCACCTGCGCGCGCGTCAGCGCGCGGCCCTGCATGTAGAACGCGTGCCGTTCGGCCGGCACGTAGGCCGTCGCCTCGACTTCGGTGAGCCCCGGCGCGATCGCGTTGACCGTCACGCCGTGCGCGCCGAACTCGCGTGCCTGCGCATGCGTCATCGCGATCACGGCGCCCTTGCTGGCGACGTACGCGAGCAGCTTCGGCGCGCCCCACAGCGCGGTGTCCGATGCGAGGTTCACGATCGCGCCGCGCCCCGACTGCGCGAGGTGCGGCAGCGCCGCATTGCTGACGAGCCACACGCCGCGCACGTTCACGTTCATCACGGCATCCCAGGTCGACACGTCGAGTTCCGTCGACAGCTTGCCGCCCGAGTTCGTGATCGCCGCGTTGTTGATCAGCGCATCGACGCCGCCGAGCGCCGCCGCGCCCTGCGCGACGAATGCGTCGACGCTCGCCGGATCGGCCAGGTCGAGCGCGAAGAAATGCGCGGTGTGGCCGGCTTGCGTGAGTTGCGCGGCCAGCGCACGGCCCTCTTCGACGAGCACATCGCCGAACGCGACCCGCGCGCCCGCGGCGACCAGCGCCTTCACGAACGCCGCGCCGAGACCGCGCGCGCCGCCCGTGACGAGCACGCGGCGCCCCGGCAGCGACACCACCGGTGCGAACTCAGCCATTCGCGGGCTCCGCCGCGGCCTGCGCCGCACGGTGCGCGTCGAGCGCGGACAGGTGCTCCTGCGCGCGCTGGCGCAGCATGCGGCGCACGCGCGTGACGCCGACGTCGTGCTGGTACAGGTATTCGTGATCGCGCGCGTTCGGTGCGAGGCTTTCGAGGACGTAGCGGTCCTGCTCGAGCACGTCCCAGTGCAGGCCCTCGAGGCGGTTGCGGTACATGAAGCGCCACACGTCGCGCTGCCAGCCGCTGACCTTGCGGGTGCGCCAGAAGTAGACCTGGCAGTTGTCGCCGTCGACCGGCGTCGCGAAACCGATGATCCCGAAGTTGCCGCCCGGGCCGAACTTCTGCTTGTACGGAATCGCGAGACGCATCCACAGGCAGCCCGTTTCGCCGAGCTCGACCCAGTCGAAGTTCACGTCGCGCTGGCCGATCTTCTCGAACATCAGGCCCGTTTCCGTCTTGCGCACGCGCATGTCGGCCTGCTTGTCGCCTTCGGCCATCGAGTGCGACGTCGCGTGGAGATACGCGCCGTGCATCGGGTCCATCACGTTGTCGATCGCGTACTGGTAATTGCACTTCCAGTTCGACACGCACAGGAAGTGGCCGTATTCGTCGGCGACCAGTTCTTCCGGCAGGTTCAGCGGCGCCGGCTCGCCATGCGCCTCGTCGCCGAACCACAGGAAGATCGCCCCGGCCTTCTCCTCGACCGGATACGACTTCACGCACTTCATGCCTTCGAGCGGACAGTTCGCGACCGCCGGCACGCGATTGACGGTGCCGCCGCCGTCGACTTCGATGCCGTGATACCAGCAGGCGATGTTGCCGCCGAGGTTCCAGCCCAGCGACAGGCGCGCGCCGCGGTGCGGGCAGCGATCTTCCAGCGCGTGAACCTTGCCCTCGTGATCGCGCCACAGCACGATCTGCTCGGACAGGCGCGTGAGGCCGACGGGCGCGTTCGACACCTGCCAGCTCGGGGCGACGGGATACCAGTAGTTCTTGATGCCGCGGTCGAGATAGTCGCGGACCGGGTCGTGTTGTGTTTCGTGTTGTGCGGGGGACGTCATCAGTGTGCTCCGGATGCGGTTGTCGTCGGGTCGGCGGTCACGCGGCGCGCGCGCTCATTCCGCCAGCGAGGCCATTTCGGCGCGGAAGCGCTCGGGCGTCCACGCCGTGCCGTCCGGCGCGCGGAAGCCGATGCGGTTCAGGCCCGCGACGACATCGTCCAGCTCGGTCGCGCCGCTCTCGAACACGCGTTCGAGCGCATCGCCGAGGTCGTTTTCATATTGGGTCGGCTCGGCCTTGCGGTTCTGCCAGACGCGGTTCTCGACCTGGCCCGGGATCTCGATCTGCCCCTTGCCGGCGACGTTGTTCGGCTGCGGCGCCACCCACGGCTTCAGGAAGGGATTGAAGTTGACGGTCGCTTCTTTCATGTCATTCCACCTTGATCTGGATTTCCTCGCCGGCCAGCCGCACCGCGTACTGCTTCAGCGCGCGCCCGCCCGGGCCCTTCAGGCATTCGCCCGTCTTGATGTCGAACACGGCCTCGTGCAGCGGACATTCGACCGTGCCTTCGTCGACGAACCCCTGCGTCAGCAGCGCGTATGCATGCGGGCACACGTTCTCGAGCGCATACACCTCGTCGCCGACGCGGTAGATCCCGATTTCGACGCCGTCGGTCCGCTTGAACTCGATCGGCGTGTCTTCCGACAGCGCGCCGGCGTGCCCGGCGCAAACCCATTGTTCAGACATCTCACACCCTTCCTTCTGATCGACTCTCGGTTCGCTCCGGATTTGTTCCATATCCGGAACAGCAGTTTATGGATGGTGATTATAGGAGCGACTTTCCACGAGTAAAACAAAAAGCTGCACGTCCTAGGGAAAACACCGACCGCCCGGTCGACGGTCTGCCCCGCCACCCGCGCCAATTGTGATTTTTTGTTTTATTGCGGGGATTTAAGCTCGATTTCCAGGATTCTCGAACTGCTGTTGCGGATCGTCTTCAAGCCCATCCGGCCCGATAAATTTATTTTTGATACTTTGCGTGACACCTCTATACTCCATTCCATCAGAGGCACATTGTTCCTTATATGGAACATAAAAATGCCCGCCGGTGGTGAAGAAAGCGCGCGACGGCCGGCCGTCCTCGTGCCCGCCGCCACGGCACGTTTCTCATCAGGTTTGGAGAGTCAGGAGATCAAATGGTCAAGCATGCGGTAGCAGCAGCAATCATCGGAATGGGCGCGGTCTCGGGCGCCTGGGCACAGAGCAGCGTGGTGCTGTACGGCAGCATGGATGCCGGCGTCGCCTATGTGAACAACGTCGGCGGCCATGCGAAGTGGGCCATGATTCAGGGCAACACGCAGCCCGACCGGTGGGGCCTGAAAGGCAAGGAAGACCTCGGCGGCGGCCTGTCGGCGATCTTCCAGCTGGAAAACGGCTTCTATACGAACAACGGCCAGTTCGCGACCGCGAACACGATCTGGAACCGCGCGGCGTTCGTCGGTCTCAGCTCCGACCGCTACGGCACGCTGACGCTCGGCCGGCAGACGCCGCTGTCGTTCGACTACCTCGATCCGCTCAGCACCGCGTATCTCGCGATGAGCTGGTATGCGTTCCACCCGGGCAACATCGACGGGCTCGCCGCGACCGGCAACGTGCCGTACAACAACGCGGTCAAGTACCGTTCGCCGAGCTTCGCCGGCTTCTCGGCCGCGGCGACGATGGCGCTCGGCAACACGACGAACTTCTCGACCGGCAAGTCGGTCGGTGTCGCGCTGAACTATGCGAACGGGCCGTTCAAGGCGTCGGCCGTGTATTCGAACGAGCACGACCGCTCGATCCTGATCGGCCAGACGGGCATCACGTCGTTCCAGGGGCAGAACACCGCGAACGGCTACCTCGCGAACAAGGTCGAGAACATCGGCGCGGGCGCGTCCTACCAGTTCGGCGACTTCCTCGTGCACGGCCTCTACACGCGCACGAAGATGCAGTCGAACGGGTTTTCCGACACGTTCCAGAGCTACGACGCCGGTGTGAACTACCGCAGCAGCGCGTTCAACACGATCGCGGGCGGCGCGGCGACCACGACGCTGGCCGGCCGCCGCTGGACGCAGGTCGAGCTCGGCGACATCTATTCGCTGTCCAAGCGCACGCAGCTGTACGCGAACGTGCTGTACGAGCACGGTTCGGGCGGCGCGAAGGCCGCGTTCTTCACGGCCGGCGCGTCGAGCACCGCGAACCAGGTGATCGTGCTGACCGGCATCCACCATTCGTTCTGAGCGGCAACGGGCGCACGCGCCCGAGGCCGGAAACGAAAAGAGCAGCCCGCGGGCTGCTCTTTTTCATTGGCGATGGATCGATAAGGCCGCACGACGCGGCCCGCACGGCGGATCAGAACATCGCGACCCGGTGGCGCGCATGCGCGAACGTCGGGTCGCTTTCGAGCGGCCGGTAGTTCAGGCGCTGCGACAGGTCGACCGCCGCACCGCACACCGCTTCGACGAGCCGCTCTTTCTCGCCGGCCTCGCCGATCTCCGAGCGCGGCACCGTCGCGGTGATCGCCGCGACGATCGCGCCCGAATGGTCGCGCACGGGCGCGGTCACGGCCGAGATGCCGCTCTCGAACGCGGCCTCGCTGACCGCATAGCCGAGCCGCGCGTAGTGACGCACGCGCTCGTACAACTCGTCGACGGTGCCAGGCGTGCGCTCGGTGAACTGTTCGAGCCGTTTTTCCGGATACAGCTGGCGCAACGCGTCGCGCGTGAGGTCGCCCATCAGCACATGGCCGTGCACGGTCGCGTGCGCGGGCAGCCGCGTGCCGACGTGCACCTTCACCGAACCGAACATCGACGTGTTGCTCTGCGCCTTCGCGACGAACACGACATCGCGCTGATCGCGGATCAGCAGGTGCGTCGACAGGCCTGTCGCGTCGCGCAGCCGTTCGAGCACGGGCGTGCCGAGATCGGTCAGTTCCAGCGAATTCAGGTATTCGAAGCCGAGCCGCAGCACGCCGACGCCGAGCCGGAAATAGCGGTCGCCGTTCACGCGCTCGAGAAAGCCGAGCGCCTCGAGCGTCTGCAGCAGGCGGAAGGTGGTCGTGCGCGGGATGCCGATGCGCTTCGACAGCTCGGGCGCGCCGAGCACCGGCTCGCGCGCGGAGAATTCGGCGAGGATCCGCAGCCCGCGTTCGAGGCCCGGGACCAGATACGACGACGCGCCGCCGGACGATTCGTCGTCGCCCGCGCCCTGCTTCGGCGCGTCGTGGTCGACGTCGTCGCCCGCTGTCGCGCGCGGCGCGCTTGCCGGCTTCGCCGGCGGTTTCGATGCGCCGCTCATCGTTGGATTGACCCTCTGCACATGGACGGAATGGAAGCGTTCACGAAAGACCCGCAATGCTTGATTATGGATTTTCGACCGGACCGGATCAACACGATCCGGCTCACGCGGCCGACGGCCCGATGCGCCCGACCGGACCGCCGGAGCGGCATATAGCCTGATGCGATCGAAAGAATAACAGCGATAGACAGGACTGCCCATCGGAACGTCGCCGGGTGCATCCGCGACCGGCGAACGTGGCGGCGGCTTGCGCGACGGGCGCCACGCAGGCACGCCACGCGATGCGTGACGTGCACCGGCGAAGCGAGGGAAACGGGAAAATTGGAAAAAGGGAGGAAAAGCGACCGGCAAAGCATGACCGCGCCGATCCGTGCACGGGGTCGGCGCGACGGCGTTCAGGCCGTCACTGCTGCGTCATACTCGGCGCGCGCGAGCTGGCCGGCGGCATAGGCATCGGCTTCGCCACGGAAGCCGTCCGTGCTGAATGCGACGACTTTCACACCGACGCCGGATGCCCGCTTCACCGTCAGCGCCCATTGCCATCCGCCGTCTTGTTCGAAGACGTGCAGCGAGGGTTCGAGGGATGAGTCCAGTACGGTCAAGGGTTGTGCTCCTGCCCTGCGCGTCGCATCGGCCACGCGTCGGGCATGTCGAAAAGATGCGCCGGTTCGCGGCGCGTTTCAGCCATTCGACAGTCTAGTCAAGGAATGTTGCGACGCACCATCAGGGCTTACACCTGCCTATCAGAACCCGGCGGTCGATGAAATCCACCTGAAATCCTTATGGCACGGGCCTCACGGGCCTATTTCCGCCGCGCGTACGCGACGTGTGCGGCAACGTGCCGCATGGACCGCAGATCAATTAGATCAGTTCAAAAACGGGTCGCGACCCCGGGTAGCAAATCATCCGATCGGCGCGCTTACCGGCCCGCCTCGGCCGTCACCACCCGCCGGAACGTCAGGTTGACCCGCTCGCCCAGCACGGCCGGCGCCTTCGGCACGCGATGCTGCCATTCGGCCTGCGTGCGGCCGCGCATCACCAGCAGGCTGCCGTGCGTCAGCCGGTACGCATGCACGACGCCGGTCGCACGATGACGCAGGTCGAACACGCGCATCGCGCCAAGGCTCACCGACGCGATCACCGGCGCGTCGCCGAGCTCCGGCTCGTTGTCCGCATGCCAGCCGAGGCTGTCCTGCCCGTTGCGATAACGATTGAGCAGCACGCTGTTGAAACGCGCGCCGCAGGTCGCCTCGACGGCACGCTTCAGGTCGATCACGGCCGGCGTCCACGGCGCGGGCACGTTGCGGATTCCCGAATACACGTAGACGGCGTCGGGCTCGCCCTGCCACGCAGTGAGCCGCGGCAGCGGAATGCGTCCGCGTGGCGTGCGGATCGTGTCCTGCCGCCACGCGACCTCGTCGATCAGCGCGGCCAGCACGCGATCGGCCTCGGCCGGCGCGAGCCAGTCCGGGTACCAGTCCACGTCGGGCGCGGGCGTATCGGCGAAAAGATCGGGCGTCGACATGTCGGAATCAGGCAGGAGTGAACGATGCGGGCGAACCATGCCTGCATGGTAGCCAACGGCGACGCGCGTCGCCATGCGCTGTCATTCCGGCGCGTCACACGCCCAAGCGCTCGAATCGCCGATCGCGAAGCCTGTGCGTTTTCGCGTGCCACGCTATCATCGCGCCGTGTCGCAGCGCGTCCTTATCCAGGACGCTGCGTTCTTCCGCAATGCCGGCCGGCGCGACCCGGCCGATTTCTTCCAGGACCCGCCATGACGCTCTCCGATTCCGCCCTCGACCAGTTGTTCCGCACCGCGCGCACCCACAACGCATGGCAGGACAAACCCGTCGACGATGCGCTGCTGCACCGGCTGATCGACCTGACGAAATTCGGCCCGACGTCGGCGAACTCGAGCCCCGCGCGCTTCGTGTTCGTCAAGTCGGCCGAAGCGAAGGCGCGCCTGAAACCGGCGCTGTCCGAAGGCAATCTCGCGAAGACGATGGCCGCGCCCGTCACCGTGATCGTCGGCATGGACTTCGCGTTCCACGAGCACCTGCCGCGCCTGTTCCCGCACGCCGACGCGCGCAGCTGGTTCGCCGGCAACGACGCGCTGATCGAAGCCACGGCGTTCCGCAACGCGTCGCTGCAGGGCGCGTACCTGATCCTCGCCGCGCGCGCGCTCGGCCTCGACGCAGGCCCGATGTCGGGCTTCGATGCCGCCAAGGTCGATGCCGAATTCTTCGCGGGCACCGCGATCCGCACCAACTTCCTCGTGAACCTCGGCTACGGCGACCCGGCGGGCCTGTTCCCGCGCAGCCCGCGCTTCGATTTCGACGATATCGCGCGCATCGTCTGACGCGCGCTAGCGGCCGCGCGCCAACCGGATCAGCGTGATTTCGGACGGCACACCGAAACGGTTCGGCGGCCCCCAGTAGCCGGTGCCGCGGCTGGTGTAGAGCCACATCGCGCCGAACCGGTTCAGCCCGCCGATCACCGGCTGCTGCAGGCGCACGAACGGCGGCCACGGCAGGAACTGGCCGCCGTGCGTATGGCCGGACAGTTGCACGGTGAACCCGGCGCGACTCGCCGCTTCCGCGCTGCGCGGCTGGTGCGCGAGCAGGATCTTCGTGGCGACGTCGTGCGGCGCGCCCGCGAGCGCCTGCTCGGGGTCGCTGCGATGTTCGGGATCGAACCCGCCCGCCGTGAAATCGGTGACGCCCGCGAGCACCGCGCGCGCGCCGTCGTGCTCGATCAGCACGTGCTCGTTGAGCAGCACCGTCAAACCGATCCGCCTGAACTCGTCGATCCATGCATGCGCGCCGGCGTAATACTCGTGGTTGCCCGTCACGAGGAAGCTGCCGTGCCGCGACTGCATGCGGCCGAGCGGCGCCGTGTGCTCGCGCAGCCGCTTGACCGAGCCGTCGACCACGTCGCCCGTCACGACGACGAGATCGGCCTCGAGCGCATTGACCGCGCGCACGATCCGCTCGATATAAGGCCGCTTGATCGTCGGCCCGACGTGAATGTCCGACAGTTGCACGATCGTCAGCCCGTCGAGCGCAGCGGGCAGCCCGTCGACCGGAATCGACACGCGCTTGACCGCGGCCGTGCGGCGCGCGCCGACGAATCCGATCGCGCTGATCAGCACCGCGCCCGCCAGCACGCCGAGCGCCGTATCGGATGCCGCGCCGCTCCAGGCGCCGTCATGCCCCAGATGCCGCCATGCGACGACGCCGAGCAGCACCGGCTCGCGCAGGAACGTCAGCACCAGCAGCGACGAAAAGAAGCCCATCGCGATCGAACCGGCCCAGCCGGCCAGCGTCGCGGCCCAGCCTTCATCGAAGCGGCGCGAGAACATGCCGACCGGAATCAGCACGACGAAGCTCGCCAGCACCAGCGCCGCGATCGTGCGCGCGAGCGGCGACGCGAAGGCGTCGGGAATGATCCGCAGCCCGACGTACAAGTGGAACAGCACGCCGATCGCAATGAACCGGACAAAGAAACTTCGCATGGAACACTCTTCCTCGTTGCGGTACCGCTTCCGCGCCGCGCATCGGACGGGACCGTGCCATCAGGCCTCGTCACACGTCACGCGTCGCGCTCTTCGCACGATGGTACACAGATACCGGCCGGCACGACCGGTCACGGCCACGGCGGACGCACCGCGCGGCCCGAACGCGGATTCATCCGCGACTGCGCGTCAATTACGCATTCGGCTCGCCGATTCCCGCTTCATCGGCAGACAAACGGCATCGGCCCGGTTTCGTCTGACGATCGTTTACAGTCCGTCAGCAACCCTGCCGGGTCATGCGCTGGCAGAATCGCGAACCGCCATCGATCGCACCGAAGCGCCCACCGGGCAGCCCCGTGCGTGCGGCAGGTACGCCGGGCATCGCTGGCGGACCGCATCGCGCTGATTTATGATCGGCTCCGTATCGCGGAATCGTCGTCGCGGCGACGGACCGCATTGCGCCGCGCCCGGCATTCACCCCCAACGTCGAGCTCGTCACACCATGAGAAAAACAACGCCGCGCGCGCCCCTGCGCGCCGCCGCCCTGGCGCCAGCCCTGCCGCTCGCGGGCTGCACGTCGCGCGGTGCGCCGTCGTACGTCCTGTTCGGCGCGTATTTCCCGCTCTGGCTCGTCAGCGCGATCGTCGGCATCGTCGGCGCGATCGTCGCGCACCGCGTGTTCGTCGCGACCGGCTGGGCCGCCACCGTGCCCTACCAGCTCGCCGTCTGCACCGCGATCGGGCTCGTGGTCGCCGTCATCGTGTGGCTCGCCGGCACGGGGCCGTTCGCATGAAGGCCGCCGGCATCGCCCGCCCGTCCACGAAAGGCCGCGTGATCGCGCTGGCGATCGTCGCGCTCGGCATCGCGGCGCTCGCGTACGCGTATCACCGCACGACGGCCTACCCGTCCACCGACGACGCATCGATCGACGCGGACGTCGTGCACGTCGCGTCGCCCGTCGGCGGCCGCATCGTGCAGCTCGCGGTACACGAAAACCAGCGCGTCGCGAAAGGCGACCTGCTGTATGCAATCGATCCGGTGCCGTACCGGCTGACGGTCGCGCAGGCGCAGGCCGATCTCGAGCTCGCGCGCGCGTCGCTCGACACGCGCCGCCGGTCGCTGATCGGCGAGCGCTCGAACGCGGCCGTGGCCGCCGAGCAGGTCAAGCGCGCGACGCAGAATCACGATCTCGCGACGCGCGACGTGAACCGGCTCGCGCCGCTCGCCGCGCAGGGCTACGTCAGCGCGCAGCAGTTCGACCAGGCGAAGGTCCGGCAGCGCGACGCGGCCGTGTCGCTCGCGCAGGCGCAGGAACAGCAGCGCTCGTCCGCGCAGACGATCGGCGACGACGCCGACGCGATCGCCACGCTCCATGCGCGCGAAGCCGCGCTCGCCCGCGCGCAGCACGCGCTCGACGATACGGTCGTACGCGCGCCGCACGACGGGCTCGTGACGGGCCTGACCGTGCTCGCCGGCGAAACCCTCGCGCCGAACCAGTCGATCTTCACGCTGATCGATGCGAGCGAATGGTTCGCCGTCGGCAATTTCCGCGAAACGTCGTTGAACCGCATCGCGGTCGGCGACTGCGCGACGGTCTATTCGATGATCGACCGCAGCCGCCCGCTGACGGGCAAGGTCGTCGGCATCGGCGCCGGCATCGCGGACAGCGATCGCATCAACCTGCCGCGCACGCTGCCGATCGTGCAGCGCTCGGTGAACTGGGTGCACGTCGCGCAGCGCTTCCCGGTGCGCGTGAAGCTCGACGAACCCGACGGCAAGCTCGTGCGTGTCGGCGCGAGCGCGATCGTCGAGGTCCGGCATGGCTCAGCCTGCCGCTGAAGTCCGCTCGCCCGGCCCGCGCGAAGTCCTGCGACTGCTCGCGCCGTTTCCGGGGCGCGCCGCGATGGCCGTGCGGGTCACGCTGATCTGCGCGCTCGTCGTGCTCGTGACGAGCGGCTACGGCACGCCGGAAGCCGCGATCTCCGCCTACGTCGTGTTCTTCCTGAATCGCGCCGACCGCGTGACGAGCGTCGTGCTCGCGGTCGCGATGCTGCTGCTCGTCACGGTCGTGATCGCGCTCGTGATCGGCGTCGCGATCTTCAGCATCGAATACTCGGTGCTGCGCGTCGCGTGCATGGCCGTGCTGTCGGTCGGGCTGCTGTATCTCACGTCGGCGAGCAAGCTGCGCCCCGTCGGCGCGATCCTCGCGATGATCGTCGGCTTCGGGCTCGACGAGCTCGGCCTCGCGCCGGTCGGCGAAGCCGCGACGCGCGCGCTGCTCTACGCTTGGCTGATGGTCGCGATTCCGGTCGGCGTCGCGATCGTCGTCAACCTGCTGATCGCGCCGTCGCCGCGCAAGCTCGCGCTCGCGCAGCTCGCGAAACGGCTGCGGCTCGCCGCGCGGCGGCTGCGCGGCGACGAGGACGCACGCACGGCCTTCGACGCGAGCCTGCGTGAAGGCGACAAGCAATTGCTCACGTGGCTCAAGCTGTCGACGCTCGAAGGCTCGACGCGAGCTGCGGATGCACCGGCGCTACGACAGGCCATCGCATCGAGCACCGCACTGCTCGTCGCGGTCGCGCTCGCCGACCGGGAACCGGACGCGAAGCTGCCCGCCGCATTCGCGGAACCGGCCGCGGCGACGCTCGACGAAATGGCCGGCATCCTCGAACAGGGCGGCTATCCGGTCAACGTGACGCTCGCTCTGCCGCCGGCCGATACGCTGCCGCCGCTCGCGTGCGTCGTCGCAACCGACCTGCACGCGGCCATCACGCATTTCGCCGAACCGACCGCACCGGCGATACCGGCCACGGCACCGACCGCCGCATCCGCTTCGCCGACGAACGCGCCCGCCGCACCGCCCGCGCCGCGCGGCGGCTTCTTCCTGCCGGACGCCCGAACCAACCCCGACCACATCCGCTACGCACTGAAGACGACCGTCGCGGCGATGTTCTGCTACCTGCTGTATTCGCAGCTCGACTGGCCGGGCATCCACACCTGCTTCATCACCTGCTACATGGTGTCGCTCGGCTCGACGGCCGAAACGGTCGAGAAACTCACGCTGCGGATCGCCGGCTGCATCGTCGGCGCGCTGATCGGGACCGCGGCGCTCGTGTTCGTCGTGCCGGCGCTGTCGTCGATCGGCGAGCTGATGGCCCTCGTGTTCGTCGGCGCGTGGCTGTCCGCGTGGGTCGCCTTCGGTTCGCCGCGCATCGCGTACGCGGGCTTCCAGGTCGCGTTCGCGTTCTTCCTGTGCGTGATCCAGGGCGCAGGCCCCGGCTTCGACCTCACGCTCGCGCGCGATCGCACGATCGGCATCCTGCTCGGCAACGTCGTCGTGTATCTCGTGTTCACACGCATCTGGCCCGTCAGCATCGGCAAGCAGATCGACGTCGCGTTCGCGGCGCTGCTCGACCAGTGGCGCCGTATCGCGCAGGTCGTGCAGCCGGCCGAACGCCGCACGCTCGCCGCTGAAGCCTTCGCGCGCCACGGCGCGATCGCGCAGGAGCTCGGGTTGATCCATTACGAACCGTCGTGGGTGCGCCCCGCCGCCGCGTGGCTCGCGACCCGGCGACGCGCACTTGCGGAACTCGGCGCGCTCGAAGGCCCGCTGTTCCTGCTCGCCGAACGCACGCCGGGCGATGCGGCGATCGGCGCGCGGCTCGCGCGCGTGGTCGAACTGCGCGACGGCGCCCCGGTTGCCGACGCCGTTTCGGCGCCACCGTCGACGACGGCAGACGCAGCAATCGCGCCGGCCGCCACCTCCACCGATCCTGCACGCGACGCGCTGCTCAACCTGATCGACACGCGGCTCGCGCACATCGCCGACGCCGCGCGTCCAGCCACCCCGAAGGAGCCTGCCCCTCATGCGCGTCCCTGAACCGCCGGCCGCGCCGATCGCCGCCACCGTGCTCGCGACGGCCATCGCGCTGACCGGTTGCGCCACGTCGTCGGTCGATCTGGCGCCGGAGGCGCCCGACCGCCCGTGGCAGCCGCAAACGTCGGCGGCCGGCGACATCGTGCCGGCGCCGCCGCTTGCGTCCGCTCAACGCGCGCCGCACGACTACACGCTGCCGGCCTCGCCCGCGCTCGCGTCGGTGTCGCCGCCCGCCGCGCTCGACACCGCGCATCCGTACACGCTGCCCGAGCTGATCGATCTCGCCGAATCGACGAACCCGCTGACCCGCATCGCATGGAACGACGCGCGCAACGCCGCGCTCGCGGTCGGCATCGCGAAGGCCGCGTACCTGCCGAACCTGTCCGCGACCGCGATGGGTGCGTACCAGACGAGCCACGGCTCGACGTCGACGCTCCTCGGCGACGCGTCGAGCAACACGACCGTGCACGGCACGATCTCGGCGCTGTCGCTGCAATGGCTGTTGTTCGATTTCGGCGGGCGCGCGGCGCGCGTCGAGGCGGCCGAGCAGGCGTCGGTCGCGTCGAACGTCGCGTTCACGGCCGTGCACCAGCAGGTGATTCACGACGTGACCGTCGCGTATTACCGCTACGAAGCCGCCCGCTCGCGCGCGGCCAGCGCGCAGCAGGGCCTGGCGAACGCCGACGCGATCCTCGCGGCGTCGCGCGCGCGGCTCAGGCAAGGCGTCGGCACCGTCGTCGAACTCGCGCAGGCGACGCAGAATCGCGCGCAGGCGAATCTCGCGCTCGTGCAGGCGAACGGCGCGGCAAGCGACGGCTACCTCGCGCTGGTTTCCGCGCTCGGCATCTCGCCGCTGTCGAAGCCGTCGATCGCCGCGCTGCCCAAGCGTCCGCTGCCGCCCGCGCTCGCTTCGTCGGTCGACGCGATCGTGTCGGACGCGATCGCGCGCCGCCCCGACCTGCAGGGCGCGTATGCGCTCGAGCAGGCCAACCGCGCGAAGATCAAGGCCGCGCAAGCCGCGTTCATGCCGAAAATTTTCCTGTCGGCGTCGACGTCGTATGCGAGCGGCGGCACGGCGATCACCGCGCTGCCCGCGATCGGCGACCAGGCGCCGACCGTGAACCTGAACGGCAGCCGCTACGGCGGCGGCGTGTTCCTCGGCGTGACGATCCCGCTGTACGACGGCGGCCTGCGCTCGGCGGTGCTGATGCAGGCGCGCAACGATGCGCAAAGCGCGTCCGCACGCCTCACGCGGACCAAGGAGGAAGCCGTCCGCCAGGTCGTCGCCGCGCAGAACGCGGTGCAGACGAGCCTCGCATCGCACGACGCGGCCAAGGCGCTCGTCGATGCCGCGCAGACGAGCTACGACGCGGCGCTGACCGCGTACCGCAACGGCGTCGGCTCGGTCACCGATGCGACGATCGCGCAAAGCCAGCTGCTCGCGGCCCGCAACGCGGAGGTCGACAGCTATGCCGGCGCGCTGTCGGCTGCCGCCGCGCTCGCGCTCGCGACGGGGACGATCGGCGCGTCGCAATGACCGTTGCCGTGACGCACCGGCCGTTCGCGTCCGGCCGCCGGACGGGTTGACGCCTGCGCGGGCGGCCCACTAGAATGCCGCCCATTCTTCCTTCAGGAACCATCGTGGACAGTTGCAGCACTCCGTTGCGTGCGCCGCTTGCCGCCTGAACGCCTGTCCGACGCAGTTCTCCTGCCGCGGCTCGCGTTCCGCGAGCCCGCACGCCCCCCGTTTCACACTGAATGACGCATTCGCGCGGTACAGTACCGCGCGATGACGGCCTTCGTGCCGCGTTCGGCCTCGCGCCGCCGCGACGCGGGCCGGCATGCGCACTTGGCACGGCAGGACAAACATGACTCTCGATTTCGCACTCCGTCTTTTCACTGCGTTCGCCTGCGGCGTCGCGATCGGCCTCGAACGCCAGATGCGGCAACGCACGGCGGGCCTGCGCACGATCACGCTCGTCGCGAGCGGCGCCTGCCTGTTCGTCACGCTCGGCGTGCTGACCGGCAACGGCGTGGCCGGCGTCACGCAGATCGCCGCTTACGTCGTGTCGGGCGTCGGCTTTCTCGGCGGCGGCGTGATCATGCGCGACAAGGGCTCGATCCAGGGCATCAACACGGCCGCGACGCTGTGGTGCTCGGCCGCCGTCGGCGTGCTGGCCGGCTCCGGTCACTTCGTGCCGGCGCTGGCCGGCACGGGCGTCGTGCTGCTCACCAACACGGTGCTGCGCGGCGTCAGCCAGGCGATCAACGCAACCCCCGTGTCGAACGCCGACCTCGTGCGCGAATACCAGATCACCGTGATCTGCCTGGCCGACGACGAAGTGCACATCCGCACGCTGCTGTCGAACGCGATGTATGCGAAGCCGCTGTCGTTCCAGAGCCTGACGAGCGAGGACGTGCCCGAGCAGCCGGACCGCCTGAAGGTGACCGCGACGCTGAAGCTGCACCCGAAGGATCAGCAGAAGCTCGAGCAGATCGCGAGCCGGATGAGCATGGAGAAGAGCATTTCCAGCGTGAGCTGGACCGCGAAGGAAGCGGAGCCGATGATGGAGTGAGCGGTGGCCGCCGCGCGGTACGACCGCTCCGCCGCCAGCGCGGGGTCAGGGTGTATCGATGAGTCCGGCCGCGATCGCCTTGACGACCGCCTGGACCTTGTTGGTCGCGCCGAGTTTCTCGAGGATGTTGTTCACGTGGAAGTTGACCGTGCGCTCCGAGATGCAGAGGATCTGGCCGATCTCGCACGCGGTCTTCCCTTCGGCCGTCCAGCACAGCACCTCGCGCTCGCGCGCGGTCAGCGTGACGCTCGACTCGGGCGACAGCTTCGGCACCATGAAGCGGCTCATCAGCGAATGCGACAGGTTCGCGAGCCAGTTGGTCTGCAGCGTCAGCATGTTGATCTCGGCCGGCGTGAGCCGGTCCGCATGACGCGCGATGCTCAACAGCCCGAACGCGCCGCGCGCCGCCCAGCTCGACTGCGCGACGCCCACCGACAGCCCGTAATCGCGCGCATCCTGCCACAGCGGGCACGGATCGATCCGGTCGACGTCCGGCCACACGATCATGTTGGTGCTGAGCGCGCCGTCGCGAACCGTCGAATCGATCTCGATGTAGTTCTGCGCCTGATAGTGCGCCATCCAGCCGTCCGGATAAGTATTGAAGATCGCGACGGCCGGCTTCGACACCGGCAGCGGCACGCGAATGCCGTAACAGCAATATTCGAATCCGAGGCGTTTAGAATAAGCGGCGATCCGCTGGAAGAGCTGCTGCTCGTCTTCCGCGGCGCTGAATTGTTGGTAGGCATCCTGCCAGCGCAGTTCCATTCTTTCTCCGACAACGTTACGCTGTCATACCTGTCAGGTGCCAGCACCGGTTCGGGGCTGATACATTCCGCGCATGACTTCACCTTTGTTGCATCCGGTCCGCGGCCCGTCTCCGGACGGCTACGTGCGCCTGTCCGAAAGCGCACTGGCCGCGCTCGTACTCGACCACGTCGCAAGCGGCCTCGATGCATCGCTGCTCGCGGAACTGCGCGACAGCGCCATCGACGCGCGCCTGGCCGGCTATACCGAATGGCATCGCCCGGCCAGTGCCGGCGTCGCATACCTGACGGTCGGCTGGGACTGGTATCTCGAGCGCGCGACGGGCGCGTTCGTGATCGCGGGCGGCGACGTTCGCAGCAACATCATGGCCGTCGATGCCACCGGCGCCGACCTCGGCATGTTCCGCACCGCCGCCGTGCTTGCCGCGCGGCTCGTACACGTCGACTGGCCGGCCGCGGTCGCGTCGTCGCTGCTCGGTCGCAACGACGCCTATCATGCCGGTCCCACGCTCCAGTGACAACCGGCCGCGCTTTCCTCTGACATTTCCGCAAGACTGGCGCTCTTTATAAGCAAAAGCCGCCCGTATTTCAATCCCGCCGATCAAGAAACCGATACCACCGGTCGAATGGTATCGGCCTCCCCTCACCCTGTAAGAGTTACCAGTTACCGCCCCCTCGGGACGCGCGATGTAATGCGTGCATACCAAAGTACAGATCCGAGGACACCATGCGGACCTTCGTTCACGAGGAAGGGCGGTTGCCACACGAACTTGCAGCGGATCTCGGGCGCTATCGGCGCCGTGTGTTCGTCGAGCAGCTCGGGTGGGCGCTCCCGTCGGCGAACGAAAGTTTCGAGCGCGACCAGTTCGATCGCGACGATACCGTCTACGTGTTCGCGAGAAACGCCGGCGGCGAAGTGTGCGGATGTGCGCGCCTGTTGCCGACCACGCGCCCGTATCTGCTGAAGTCGCTGTTCGCCGACCTGATCGCCGACGACGTCGCGCTGCCGCAATCGGCAGCCGTCTGGGAGCTGTCGCGGTTCGCGGCGACCGGCGACGAAGGCGGTCCGGGCAATGCCGAGTGGGCCGTCCGCCCGATGCTCGCCGCGGTCGTCGAATGCGCGGCGCAACTGGGCGCGCGGCAGCTGATCGGCGTGACGTTCGCGAGCATGGAAAGGCTGTTCCGCCGGATCGGCGTGCACGCGCACCGGGCAGGCCCCCCGAAACCGGTGGACGGTCGTCTGGTTGTCGCGTGCTGGATCGATATCGATCCGCAAACGTTTGCCGCACTTGGAATCGAGCCGGGACGGGCCACCCGGCAGGCCATCGCCGCCTGAGCCGGAACGCGCGTAGTCCGGCCGGGCGGCATCGTAACGAAGGAGAACCACCGTGGACCAGTCTCAGGTCTTTCGCGCGATGATGCCCGGGTTGACGGGTGCCGGCGGCGCCCGCATCGCAGTCACCTACCCGTCATTTCCGCGGCCGCTGCCGCTCGTGCGGCTCGATCGCCACGGGCTCGTGTTCCGGGCGGCCGGCGTCGCACCGCTCGTGTGCGGGTTGCCGCGCGCGGCGACGCTGCTGGTTGCGGACGAGCCGCTCTGCTCGCTGCGCCTCGTGATCCGCGACGTCGTCGCTGTCGGCGACGGTCGGCACGACCTGACGATGCAGCCGTCCGGGGCCGCCGGCGACGAACTGCTGTGGCACGCGCTGCGCGACCGCGAACCATACCGGCAGATCGGGCAGCCGCTTGCGCCCGTCGATGCGGCCTTGGCGCCGAACGGCGAGCCGCAGGCCGTCGGCGGCGCCGCGCAGCATCCGTCGCGCAGTGCGGCGTTCCGTCTGCGCTGCCACAGCGATGCGCTGTTCTTCGCCGACTGGCTCGAATATCACTTCGACGAGCTGCGCGCGCTGTCGCAACGGCACGGGCCGCAATTGCAGCTCAAGCAGCTGCAGCGGCAAGTCACCGACGATGAGGTGGGCGTGCGCTTCGTCTACGACATCGACGGACACGCGACGCGGCACGCGCTGACCGACTGCGCGCGAGAGGCCTGCGCGTGGATCGAGACGGAAATGCGCGACAAGTACGCGGTGCCGGTCGCGCAGGAGCGGTTCGGCGCGTTTACCGCGCACGCGCGGGCGGGCGGAATGTGAATGCGCCGGCGGCTTCGCGGTTACGCGAAGGCCGCCGCACCGGGGGACGCCGTTTTTTCGGCAGGACACGGCGGGACACCCGCAAGGACTGGA
This sequence comes from Burkholderia sp. RF7-non_BP4, assembly GCF_001521935.1. Taxonomy (NCBI): domain Bacteria; kingdom Pseudomonadati; phylum Pseudomonadota; class Betaproteobacteria; order Burkholderiales; family Burkholderiaceae; genus Burkholderia; species Burkholderia sp. RF7-non_BP4. The sequence goes on from NZ_LOTA01000025.1 coordinate 46,864, forward strand.
TGGCGCGCCGCTCCACCCTTGTCGGGAAGGCCCGGCAGCGCTGCGTTGCACAATTACAACTAGGGCTTGCCAGCCCTCGGGTTTTCCCTTAAAGTTGCATCCGTCTCCTCCATGTCTCCAAACATGGATTCAGCCCGCTCCAGTAGCGGGCTTTTTCTTGCCTGCGCGATTTATGAGGGCCGCATCAAAGCGCCCTACCATCCGCGCGCAGCACGCGCGGGCCTGCCCCGGCGGCTTACCATCGGCGAACGGCTTACACACAGCCGATGTCGTCACGCACGCCCACCTGTGTATTGCCCGTCCCGTTGCCGACTTCGCCAGTATCAAACGCAAGTATCGCGACGCGTTCGAGATGCTTGGATGCATGCGCACGCGCCGCCGCGCACGGCTTCATGCGAGTGTCGTCATTCAATCTGTATTGGGATGCATCCGGACAGACGTTCCAGGATGCGGACGGCTACCGGACCGTGCTGCTGAACGCAGGATGGCGTTGACGGGCACGGATGCCCGGGCCGTTACGTGCTGACGTGGCCGTCGAGACGAACGGACGTTGCGTGCTTGACGAACACCACATGCCGCCGCAAGGCATGTCCCCGCGGCAACGCAGGATGATCGAAATCGCGCAAGGGCTGTCGCGCCATCCCGAGCCGCTGCGCCACGTGCCGCGATCGCAGGTTGGCGGCGGCCGTCCACGCGAAGATTTCGCCGAGCCCGAGCCGGCCGAATCCGTCGGCCAATACCGCGGCGGCCGCTTCGCCGACATGGCCATGCCCCCACGATGAGCGGGCCTGGCGCCATATGATCTCGACACACGGCGCCATCGGGTGCTCGTCGCGAACTTCGCGCGACAAACCGCAAAGCCCGATCAACGCGCCATCCGCACGACGCTCGATCGCCCACACACCGAAACCGTGCGCATCGAAATGCGCTTCGAAGCGCACGATGGTGGCCTCCGCCTCATCGACGGACATCGGGCCACGCGCGAGCCACGCGGTCACATCGGGATCCGCATGCATCGCAGCCAGCGCACCGGCATCGTCCGGTCGCCAGCGACGCAATGTCAAACGTTCGGTTTCAATCTTCACTGGCGGGTTCAACCGTGATCGGGACATGCAGAAGGCACGGGATGCGCCGGCAAGGAACGTCGACGGCCGCAAGAACCGGCGACAGGAATTGAATGCAGCGCAACGCGTCGTCCCGCCCGTCGTTCGCCGAATGAGCGCACGACGCCCGCGCTCAGGCGCCAGCGCGTCGAATGCGATTACTCGTTTTCCTCGAAGTAATGCCCAAACTTCGCCTGCTTGGTCCGGATGTAACGCTCGTTTTCCTCACGCACGGGTACCGCGAGCGCCACGCGTTCGCAGACGGGAATGCCGTGCTTCACGAGCGTATCGAATTTCTTCGGGTTGTTGCTCATCAGTCGCACCGACGTCACGCCGAGGATCCGGAGGATCGCTGCGGCCGAGTCGTATTCGCGGGCGTCGTCGGGCAAGCCGAGGTCGAGATTCGCCTCGACGGTGTCGCGCCCCTGCTCCTGCAACGCGTATGCACGGATCTTGTTGCTCAGGCCGATGCCGCGCCCTTCGTGGCCGCGCAGATACAGCAGCACGCCGCGGTCTTCCGCCGCGATGTAACGCAGCGCGAGGTCGAGTTGCTCGCCGCAATCGCAGCGGTAGGAGCCGAACACGTCGCCGGTCAGGCATTCGGAATGAAGCCGCGCCAGCACGGACTGCTCGCCGGTGACGTCACCCATCACGAGCGCGAGATGTTCGGCATCGCTGCCCGATACGCGGAAGGCGTACGACGTGAACGTACCGTAGCGCGTGGGCAGCGACGCCGTGGCGACGAGCGTCACGCACTCGTCGGCCTGGCCATTGCCCTGCGTGGGCGATTGGGGACGCGAAGACATCATGAATTCAATCGAAACGATCAGGAATGTAGGAATTGTGTGGATGGTGCGTGACCGGAGTTTACCGCTAATCTGGAAACGTCACGCGACTGCCGCAACGGGCCCGGCTATACTGGGCCCGTCGGGTGCCGCGCATCACGCCCTGCCTTCCCTGCATCGTCCCGCACACGGAGAAAGCAAATGAGCACGACTGTCGCGCAAATTCTCAAAGCCAAGCCGGATTCCGGCCGCACGATCTACACCGTCACGAAAGCCGATTTCGTCTATGACGCCATCAAGCTGATGGCGGAAAAGGGAATCGGCGCATTGCTGGTCATGGACGGCGACGACATCGCGGGCATCGTCACCGAGCGCGATTACGCGCGCAAGGTCGTGCTGCAGGACCGTTCGTCGAAGGCCACCCGCGTCGAGGAAATCATGACGGCCAAGGTGCGCTACGTCGAGCCGTCGCAATCCACCGACGAGTGCATGGCGCTGATGACCGAACACCGGATGCGCCACCTGCCCGTCCTGCAGGACGGCAAGCTCATCGGCCTGATCTCGATCGGCGACCTCGTGAAGAGTGTGATTGCCGACCAGCAATTCACGATCAGCCAGCTCGAACACTACATCCACGGCACCCCGACGGTCACGTCCGCCTGACCCATCCCAGCAAAAAAGGCCCAAACGCGCGAGCGTCTGGGCGGAAAAGCCGCCGGAATGCGGCGACGGAGGTTCTGCTCTGCTGACGCGGACGCGCGCGAGTGGCGCGCGTCCCGTCGGTCACATGCTGTGCGCGGGCAGACCCGGGGATGTTCAGTTGCCGAAGTAGACGGAGTTCACGGGATTCGGGGCTTCACGCGTCATGCGGCGGCCCGACTGGCCTGCGCCCGTCGCCACCGCACCATAGCCGCTCGTGTCGGCTTGGGCGAGCATCGGCTGATTCGGCTGGCTCCGTTGTTCTGCGGCCTGGATGTTCTGCGGATATTGCGCATCGCTCGCGAGCGGCTTGTAGCCGTTCTGTTCGAGTTGCACGAGTTCGGCCCGGACCTGATCGCGGGTCAAGCCCTGCTCGGACTGCGCGAACGATGCGATCGGGGCGGCAAGGACGGATGCAGCGATCGCTGCGTAGATGATCGACTTCATGATGGACCTCCGAAATATGTTCTCTTTTGGCGTCGCTTCCGGCGGGACTGTCTGAAGCGATGGATCAAGTGTAGTGCTCGCGATACCAAGGGGAAACCCTTGGTTTGAACATACAGCGTTGCATTTTCGGAAAAAATAGACGGCTGTCGTCGCGCAAGATCGCGATTACTTCAATCATTTCCACAACAATGCCTGACGAAAAGCCGACAGCTTGATCACCGACCTGGAAGGTTGTGTTGTAGAATCGAAAGGTTTTATTCGCCTGTCGATACCCCATTCACCATGCACGCGCCCACGCCTCTTTCGCTTTCGCTGTCCGGCCCGTCCGGCGTGCGCGCGCGCGCCGGCCACCCGGCGCACCCCTGCCTTCGACGCACGGCCCAGGCACCGCTCGCCCCTGCCCGGCGCCTGATCTGACAGCACGGCCTCCTCCCGGAGCCAGGTCAGACAGGCTCCGGGCGATCCCCATAGGCACGCCATGCCTGCCCCATGCCGATCATTTGGAGAACTGCCATGAAACAACGCCTTTATCAGTTGACCGAACTCGACGTCGCTCGTCTCGAGAAGCACGCCGAACACAACCCGCGCTTCCAGACGATGCTCGACACGCTGCTCGAGCGCGCGGACATCGTGCAGCCCGACGCCATCAAGTCGAACGTCGTCACGATGAACTCGCAGATCACACTGCTCGACGAAGCGTCCCAGGAACAAGCCACCTGGACGATTGTTTATCCGGATGCCGCCAATCTCGAACTCGGGCGCCTGAACGTGTTCTCGCCGGTCGGCATGGCGCTGCTGGGCACGCAACGCGGTCAGCTGGTGAAGGTGCTGCAGCCGAGCGGCGCTGAAAAGCTGATGAAGGTCGCAGCGATCGTGTTCCAGCCGGAAGCCAACGGCGAATACACGCGCTGAGCCATCTGCGGCGGGTATCGCCCCGCAACTGCGCACAACGAGAAAAGCGAGGCACACGCCTCGCTTTTTTGCATCCGGAGGATGCGAATCGCCGACACCTCGCTCCACAGACGAAAAAAAGGCGCCCGAAGGCGCCTTTTTCGATGCTGCGTAGCTGGTTACCCAGCCGTCACGCTTAGAAGCGGTGACGCAGACCAACCGTTGCTGCGGTTTGGTTGATCGACGAGCTTGCCGGCGTCGTGTTGTCGCCGTTGTAGATCGACGTGCCGATCGCGTTGCCCTTCGCGCCACGCTGGTACACAGCTTGTGCGTACACGTCCGTGCGCTTCGACAGCGAGTAGTCAGCTTGCACGCCGAACTGGTTCCAGTGCGAGCTGCCACCGTCGACCTTCGTGTTCGTGTACGTGTAAGCTGCGCCCAGGCCGAGAGCCGGCGTCAGGTTGTACTTTGCGTTGACTTCGTAGTTGTCCGTGCGGAACGCGCCGGTCAGGCCCGGGACGTTATCGATACGCGATTGCGTCCATGCAGCACCGACTTGTGCCGGGCCGAATGCGTAGCCAGCACCAGCACCGTACGTACGGATACGGCCTTGCGAAGCGATGTTCGTCGCGCCGTTGGCGTTGGTACCGTCACCGAGGTTGGCTTGCGAGTACGCTGCACCCAGCTTCAGGCCTTGGAACTGGTACGACAGACCGCCGCTGTAAGCACGGTTGTTGCCGAAGTTCTGGTTGTTCGAGAACGAGTACGTGCCGCCGAACTGCAGGCCAGCGTAGTTAGCGCTCGTGAACTTGACCGAGTTGTTCAGTGCGACGTCGCCGTTCGTGCTCAGGCGGTCGTTGTTGCCCGGGTGCGCGAAGTACGTGCCGCCCCACGTGCCCGTTGCCGTCAGCGGCGCCAGGTAGTCTTGCGTTGCGTCGTACTGCTTGCCCAGCGTGACCGTGCCGTACTGGCTCGACAGGCCAACGAATGCTTGGCGGTTGAACATGCCGCCGTTGTTGCCCAGCTTGCCGTTACCGATGCCGAAGCCGCTTTCCAACGTGAAGATTGCCTTCAGGCCGCCACCGAGGTCTTCCGAGCCACGCAGGCCGAAACGGCTCTGGTCGATGCCCGAGCCCATCGACCACAGCGACTTGCCGTTGACGTTGCTTTGGTAGGTGATGCCTGCGTCCAGCACGCCGTACAGCGTGACGCTGCTTTGCGCGTGAGCGACGGTAGCGAACGATGCTGCAGCTGCTGCAACGATCAGAGTCTTGTTCATTCGTGGAGCTCCCTTCTAAAAAGAGGCAGGTCTCGCGACCTTGTTCATAAACGGTCTGCAACCGCCCGGGAACGCCATCGGTCCTTCTGGCCGCGCCCGGATAGTTGCCCGTTTGGGAACCGTGAGTTTAGGGGTGTACCCTAGGGCCGCGATCTGCAAATAAAGAAATAAGCTTTTCCAGAACTAGAAATAATGAAAGTGGGCGCACCTTATAAGTATTTGTTTTAACGTCTTTTTTTGACTTATTGACGGATGCTTTTTGGAGGCTTTCATCGCACCATTCTTTCGTGTCATCGTCTTGACGGTTGCATAGAAACAACAAGCGGAATCGATGGAACCACGCAAAATCGGTAACTTTTACCCGAATCAGTCTCAAATATTGGGCCTGCCCGCCTAAAACGCTGCGACCAAACTGTAAACACACGGCGGTGCAGCCGTTGCCGCCCCTGTTGGACCATCAGCGCCTGCAGAGTGGGATCGGTGGCGGGCGCCCCCGGCTGCCCGGAGGTGTCGTGACATGCGGTAACAGCCTTAACGCCCCGCGTAACCCGGCCCCGCGACCGGCCAGCTAACGTAAGGCAGCCCGATTACATATTAGATAGAGGACTCGCCATGAATCGACGCTCGCTGTTGCGCGCCATCGGACTGACCGCGGCCGTCGCCGCCACCGGCGGTTGGCTGCGCACCGCCTCGGCCCAACCCGCACCGCCCGGGTATCGGCCTCCCGGACCGCCTCCAGGCCCCGGCAGGCCGCCTTATTCCGATCGCCCGGGCTTCGCGCCGCCCGCACTGCGACATGATCGCCGGCCACCGCCGCCGCGGCCGCATGGCTATATCTGGACCGACGGCTACTGGCGCTGGCAGCGCGGCCGCTATATATGGGTGCCCGGACGCTGGGTCGCTCGCCGCCCCGGGCGCAGGTGGGTGCCTGGATACTGGCGTCGCCAGGGGCGAGTGTGGGTCTACGTCGACGGTACCTGGCGATAAGTCGCCCGCGCCGGCCATCGGCCGGCGCGGTGCCGCTGCTTCCACGGCCTTGTCGAACGAATCGACCGACCGAGCGGAGGCGGATCGCCCCGCCACAACGCATGCGCAAGCAATTCGCTCAAGACATTCGGATAACGAAATCATCCGATGATGCCGCAACACACGCATACAGTCGCGGGTCGCCACACGCCCGCACGACGCGCTCCGCTCAACGCCCGTTGCTCTCCAGCTCGCACGCACGACGACGTGCGGCGCATATCGCACGATGATGTTCGTCGGCCCAGCGGATCATCGCGTCCATCGGCGTCAGGAACGAACGCCCGAGGTCCGTCAGCGCATATTCGACGCGCGGCGGCACCTCGGCATACAGCGTGCGGCTGACGAAGCCGTCCTGCTCGAGCCGCTTGAGCGTGCGCGACAGCATCTGCTTCGATACGTCGCCGATCGCGCGGGCGAGTTCATTGAAACGCATCGTGCCGCCGGACAGCGCCTCGAGCACGAGCAGGCTCCATTGGTCGCCGATGCGATCAAGCACATCGCGGATCGGGCACGGCTGATCGAGTTCGACGGATTCGTCGGCGGACGTAAACGGCATGACGGGATTCTCTTTCACGGGCGATGCACGGTCACCGCGGCGTGACCTGCTCACACCGCGGTGACTTCTTGTGACGGGTTGGCGGCAACTGTACCATTCGATCGACTCGATGGCCGCACGGATCTTCAAGTTCTGCGAAGCATGCGGATGCGCACAGTCACTCCTTCGCCCGCCGATGATGACGATCGGCGTCATCCGCGATCGCGCATCGTGCGCCCACCCACGAATCCCCAGACAAGGAACCCGCCACATGTCACCGCTCCGCTCCCCCGTCCGCGCCGTTGCCGCGTTCGTCCTGCTTGCCGCATCGACCGCCGCGCCGGCCGCCGGTCATGTCACGCGCGACCTGGCCGCCGAGGAAGCCAACCGCCAGCTCGTGCTGACGTTCTACGACCGCTTCTTCAACAAGCACGAAGCGGTCGAGGCTGCCGCCGTCGTCGCCGACGACTACAAGCAGCACAACCCGCACGTGCCCGACGGCAAGAAGCCGTTCGTGTCGTACTTCGTCGGCGCGTTCCAGAAGAACCCCGAATCACGCGCGCAGATCGTCCGCAGCTCGACCGATGGCGACCTCGTCTATCTGCATGTGCATGCGACCGAGCGGCCGGGCGATCGCGGCGACGCGGTGGTCGACATCTTCCGCGTGAAGGACGGCAGGATCGTCGAGCACTGGGACGTGATCCAGTCGGTGCCCGAAAAGGCCGCGAACGCGAACACGATGTTCTGATCGGGCGGGCCGTGCACCGATGCGCGGCCGACTTCGCGACACGGCGCTGCCCGGCACGCACGAACGCCCCTACATCGGACTCCGCCGCCACGCCCGCCCGACCGCGCCAGGGCCGTCGTCCGTCTGCGCACGGCTCGAGCCCGCCCGCGCGCATCAGGCGACGTCGAGCGCGAGCACCTGCCCTGTCGTCAGCACGTCGCCGAACGTGTCCGACAGCGCGGCCAGCGTGGCGCGATGAAGGTCGCGGTGCGGCACCGTGCCGCCGTCCGCGACATCGAGGTCGCGCGTCGCGCACGCGTCGTCGACGACGATCACCGCGTAGCCGAGCGGCACGGCATCGCGGGCCGCACCGGCAACGCACGCATGCGTCATCAGCCCGGTGACGATCAGCGTGTCGATGCTGGCCGCCTTCAGGCGCGCGTCGAGGTCCGTCGTCGGAAACACGCTCACCGACGTCTTCTTCACGACCGCGTGATGCGGCGCCGGCTGCAGGTCCGCATGAAAGCGGAAGCCGTCGCTGCCGTCGGCGAAGAGCGGGCCGCCGGCCGCGCCGACGTGCTGGACGTGGAATACCGGGATGCCGGCGCGATCGGCGAACGCGATCACGCGTCGCGCATTGCCCAGCGCGCGCGGCCCTTCCGGAATCGGCAGGCGGCCGCTGAAATATTCGTTCTGGAAATCGATCACCAGCAGCGCGGTGCGGGCGGCATCGATCGACGTCGGCGCGCTCGCGCCGGCCAGGGTACGGATGGTCGGATGTTGCATGGGTCGCTCTCTACTCAAGGTTGGCACATCGAACGAAACGGCGGCCCGGCAAGGCCCGCGCCACCGCACGCAGCCTTGCGGCAGGTCGCCACCGTGCGTGGGCTGGCCTGCCGTGACCGCGAGGCGCCAGTGTCGTGCCGTGCGGCCCCGCGCGACAGCGGCCCGCAGGACAACGTCCGACAGGATCGGGCCAACCTGCGCGCAGCCGTCTACGACAGCGCGGCCGCGCGCCCATGGCGCAGCATCATCACGAAGCCGAGCAGGAAGCCCGAGCCGCCGATCCACAACAGCCCGGTCTCTCCGAATACGGGCAGCAGATTCGTGAGCGCCTCGCCCGAAAACTGCGGGCTAACGGTCAAGGCGCCGAACGCGCGACAACGCGCAGACTCGCCCATTCGCTTCTCCCCCACCGCGCCGCGTCCCCGCGGCTAGTCCGTTTGGATGGCACGAAGCGCCACGTTTATTGCCATCATGGCCGTCATTCGTCGCACGCCGCATGCCGAATCGAACGACGCCGCGCACGCTCGCGCCCCCGCCACGGAGACACCATGAACGCCCCCGTCCTCGGCCCCGTCGACCAGATCGGCTATGTGGTCGCCGATCTCGACCGCAGCATCGCGCGCTGGCGCGCCCGCCACGATGCGGGCCCGTGGACCGTGTTCCGCGACGTGCGTCTCGACGGCCGCTACCTCGGTGAAGCGGTGACGGTCACGATGGATGTCGGGCTCGCGTATCTCGGCGGCGTGCAGATCGAACTGATCCACGTGACGAACGATGCGCCGTCGCCATACCGCGACGCGCACGGGCAACCGCTCGCGGGCCTGCATCACGTCGCCTGGGTGGTCGACGATCTCGATGCCGCGGTGGCGCGGCTCACGGCGCGCGGCCTGAGCGTCGTGTTCGAAGCGCGCAACCCGGCCACGCGCGTCGCCTACCTCGACGACGCCGACGATCCCGGCGTACGCGTCGAAGTGATCGAAGGCGCCGGCATGCGCGACATGATCGCGCGCGGCATCGCCGAAGTACGCGCATGGGATGGCGCCGATCCGGTCCGCATCATCGACGCGCCGGCCGCCGCATGAGCGGGCTCGTGCGTCCCCCTTCACTCACAGGAGCAACACGATGAAACGACTCGAAGGCAAGGTGGCGCTGATCACGGGCGGTGCCCGCGGCCAGGGCGAGGCGGAGGCACGCCGGTTCGTCGCCGAAGGCGCACGCGTGGTGATCGCCGACGTGCTGGACGACGCCGGCCAACGCGTCGCGGCCGAACTCGGCGACGCCGCACGCTACCAGCATCTCGACGTGACGAACGAAGACGACTGGCACACCGCCGTTCGCGCGACGCTCGCGCACTTCGGCCGCCTGGACGTCCTCGTGAACAACGCGGCGATCCTGAAGCTCGTGCCGATCGAGTCCTGTTCGCTCGACGACTATCGCAAGGTGATCGACGTGAACCAGGTCGGCTGCTGGCTCGGCATGAAATCGGCATTGGCCGCGCTGAAGGACGCGGGCGGCGGCTCGATCGTCAACGTGTCGTCGACGGCCGGGATGGAAGGCGTGGCCGGCGGCAGCGCGTATGTGTCGAGCAAGTTCGCCGTGCGCGGGATGACGAAGGCCGCCGCGCTCGAGTTCGGCCGCTACGGAATCCGCGTGAACTCGGTCCATCCGGGCGGCATCGACACCGTGATGGCGCGCCCGCCGGAATACGTCGATTTCGACCCGTCGTCGATCTACAGCGGGCTGCCGATCGCGCGCATCGGCAAACCCGACGAAGTGGCGAGCCTCGTGCTGTTTCTTGCGTCCGACGAATCCGCGTATTGCACGGGCTCGGAATTCATCGTCGACGGCGGAATGCTCGCGGGCAGCACGTTCCACTGATCCGCGGCGGGGTCGACGGGCAGGTCCGGCCGCTCATCCGAACCGACCATCACGCGTCCGAAAACGACCATGCCGCCGGCGGCTTTCCCGCGCGGCGGCACGATGGTTTCCGAAATGAAGCAGCAAACGATGCGGCGCTCAATACCCCTTCGGCTGGATCGCCGGCGCGCCGACAGCACGCGCCGCCTGCCCGCGGCCGCGCACGAGGAAGCGTCCGTTCGGGCCGTACACGCCGTCCGCTTCCGGATGCACCGTCAGCAGCACGAAATACAGCAATCCGCCGACCAGCAACGACACCGGCACGCTGAGATCGAGCCCGCCCGCCAGGGCGCCGAGCGGCCCGACGAACTGGCCCGGCAGATTCACGAACGACAGCCCGATGAACGCCGCCGGCAGCCACGCGCCCATCGCGCGCAGGTTCCAGCCGTGCGTGAACCAGTAGTGGCCGCCGCGCAGCCCGCGATTGAATACCTGCAGGTCGTCGGCGAGATAGAAGCCGCGACGCGTCACGTAGCCGATCACCATGATCGCCATCCACGGGCAGCTGAACGTGTCGATCAGCGTCGAGAACGTCGCGACGCTTTCGACGAGGTTGAACCAGAAACGCCCGACGAAGATGAACGCGATCGCGATCGTGCCGATCAGCAGCGTCGCACGCACACGGTTCAGGGCGCGCGGAAACATGCTCGACACGTCGAGGCCCGTGCCGTACAGCGCGGTCGTGCCGGTCGACATCCCGCCGATGATCGCGATCAGGCACATCGGCAGCAGAAACCAGCGCGGCGACACGGCGAGCAGCCCGCCGACGTAGTCGTTCGACGCGATGAACGCGGGCGCCTTCGACGCGATGATCGTCGCGGTCGCGAGGCCGAAGAAGAACGGCACGAAGGTCGCGATCTGCGCGGCGAACACGGCGCCCATCACGCGCCGCTTCGGCGTCTGTTGCGGGATGTAGCGCGCCCAGTCGCCGAGCGTCGACGCGAACGACACCGGGTTGCTCAACGCGACCAGCACCGCGCCGACGAACGCGGCCCAGAAACCCGCACTGCCCTGGCTCAGCGTGCCCGCGTAGTTCATGTCGAACATTCCCGCGAACGCGAACAGGCCGGCGACGAACAACAGGCTCGCCGCCCACACGGCGATCTTGTTGACCCACAGCATGAAGCGAAAGCCGTAGATGCAGACGATCAGCACGAGCACCGCGAACACCATGTACGCGGCGCCGAGCGTGAAGCCGTTGACCGGCACGCCGACCATGTTGTGCGCGCCGCCGACGAGCGCATCGCCTGAGCTCCACACCGCGAGCGAGAAGAACGCGATCGACGTGAGCAGCGCGAGAAACGAACCGACGATCCGGCCGTGGATGCCGAAATGCGCGCCGGACGACACGGGGTCGCTCGTGCCGTTGCGCGGACCGAACAGGCTCATCGGCGCGAGGATGCAGGTGCCGGCGAGCACGCCGAGCACGATCGCGCACACGCCCGCCTTGAACGACAGCCCGACCAGCACGGGGAAGCTGCCGAGCACCGACGTGGAAAACGTATTGCAGCCGCCGAACAGCAACCGGAACAGATCGATCGGACGTGCATAGCGTGATGCGTCGGGAATCCGCTCGAAACCGAACGATTCAACTTGCGTAATCCTGCCTTCAGCCATTTGTCTCCAACTCCTCTGGTGCATCGGTACGGCCTGCGACTTCGGCCATACGACACATCGTCATCAATTTGCGGCCACTCTAAACCGGATCGGGCAGCGCAAATATCACGCATTCGAGACGTTTACGACGAAGGAGAACAATGTTTCGCGGCCGGGAATCGGCCGCGGGCCGCGCCGCGCATGCGGTGCGGGCGATGCGAGGCAGGTACGACGGCGAAGCGCGGTTCCGCCGCCAGCGGACAGCGGAACCGCAGCCCGGCGCTCCCGCCTGCTGAACGGCGGGCAGACGCACCGCGCCCGCCCGCCGCGCGACCCGGCGTACTACGGCACCGTTCGCGCGAGCGGCCCCGGTGCGGCCTGCGCCGTTCCCGCTGGCCAGCCGCCCGCGAGCGCCTTGTACAGCGCGACCGTCGACGCCGCGCTGCGCATCCGCCCGTCGGCCGCCGCGTCCTGCGCCTGCAGCAGCGTCCGCTGTGCGTCCAGCACTTCGTAATAGTCGATCGCGCCCGCCGAGAAGCGCGTCTGCGCGAGCTGCGCCGCGCGTGCGCTGTCGTCCGCCGCCCGCACGAGGTGTGCGGTCTCGTCCCGCGTGCGGGCGACGCGCAGCAGCGCGTTCTCGGTTTCCTCCAGTGCGCCGAGCACGGTCTGCCGGTACTGCGCGAGTTGGCCGGCCGCCTCCGCGTCGCTCGCCGCGATCCGCGCGCGCACGCGGCCGACGTCGAGGAACGACCAGTCGACGCCGAGCGCGATCAGGTTCGTGTCGCTGCCCGCACGGAAGAACCCATAGCTGCTCGTCGCGCTGCCGAGCAGCCCCGACAGCGTGAAGCGCGGAAACAGGTCTGCCGTCGCGACGCCGACCCGCGCGGTGGCCGCATGCAGCCGCGCCTCGGCAGCCGCGACATCGGGGCGCCTGCGCAGCAGGTCGCCCGGCGTGCCGGGATCGATGTCGGCGGCAAGCGCCGGCAGCGGCACCGGCGTGCCTTTCGATGCGTCGGCGTTCGGCATGTCGAACCGGCCGATCAGCGCATCCGGCGTCTGTCCGGTCAATACCGCGAGCCGGTGTTCGTCGACGCCGATCGCCGCTTCGTACACGGCGATCCGCGACGTCGTCGATTCGAACTGCGCGCGCGCACGCGCCGCATCGAGCTCGGAACCGCGCCCCGCGCCGACGCGCGCATTGATCAGCGCGAGCGTCTGCTTCTGGTTGTCGGCGTTCTCGCGCGCGATCCGCAGCCGCTCCTGCGAGCCGCGCAGATCCACGTACGTGCTCGCGACCTCGCCCGCGATCGCGACACGCACCGCGCGCACGTCGGCCGCGCTCGCGGCCGTTTCCGCGCGCTGCGACTCGATCGACCGGCGCACGCGGCCGAACAGGTCCAGTTCCCACGCCGCGTTGATCCCGACATTGGAGATCGGCGTATCGCGCTGGCTGCGCGGCGCGCCGAACGCCTGGTCCTTGCTCGTCAGCTGGTGGCCGATCCGGCCGCTCGCGGTAATCGTCGGATAGCGGTCGAACGTAGCCTGCGACAGCATCGCGTTCGATGCGTCGTAGCGCGATACGGCGACCTGCAGGTCCTGGTTCGCCGCGAGCGCCGCGTCGATCAACTGCGTGAGCGCCGGGTCGCCGAAGCCGCGCCAGAACGTGGCATCGGCAGCCGCCGACGCGTCCGGCGACGACGCATCCTGCGTGGCCGGATGCGCGTCGCGTGCGAAGCGCGCGGCAGCCGCGGTGTCTGGCCGTTTGAAATCCGGGCCGACCGCGCACGCGGCGAGCGTCACCGACATCGCGAGCGCGGAAAGACGGAAAGCGGCGCTCATCGGTTTTCTCCTTCGAGGGTGCCATGCTGTTCGTTCCACACGGCCGGCGTGCCGCCCGCGAGCTTGCGGATCGCCACATAGAACACGGGCGTGAGGAACAGCCCGAACAACGTGACGCCGAGCATCCCCGCGAACACGGTGACGCCGGTGGCCGCGCGCACCTCGCTGCCCGCGCCGCTGCCGATCAGCAGCGGCACCGAGCCCGCGATGAACGCGACCGACGTCATCACGATCGGCCGCAACCGCAGCCTGCACGCCTCCAACGCCGCGTCGATCACGCCCTTGCCCTGGATTTCGAGCTCGCGCGCGAACTCGACGATCAGGATCGCGTTCTTGCACGCGAGACCCATCAGCACGACGAGACCGACCTGCACGAACACGTTGTTGTCGCCCCCGGACAGCCATACGCCGAACAGCGCCGCGCACATGCACACGGGCACGATCAGGATCACCGCGAGCGGCAGCGTCCAGCTTTCGTACAGCGACGCGAGCACCAGGAAAACGAGCATCACCGCGAGCGGAAACACGACGATCGCCGCGTTGCTCTGCGTGACCTGCTGGTAGCTGAGGTCGGTCCATTCGAGCGTGATGCCCGGCGGCAGCACGTCTTTCGCGATCTGCTGCAGCTTCGCGATCGCCTGCGACGACGACATCGCCTTCGGGTCCGCGTCGCCGATCAGGTCCGCGGCCGGATAGCCGTTGTAGCGGACGACCGGATCCGGCCCGTACGCGGGCGCGACCGTCACCATCGAGCCGATCGGCACCATCTCGCCCTTCGCGTTGCGCGTGCGCAGGTTCGCGATGTCGGCGGCCGTCTGCCGGTGACCGGCATCGGCCTGCGCCATCACGCGGTACACGCGGCCGAATGCATTGAAGTCGTTCACGTACATCGAGCCCAGATAGACCTGCAGCGTGCTGAACAGATCGGTCAGCGCGACGCCCTGCGCCTTCGCCTTCAGCCGGTCGACCTTCACCTCGAGCTGCGGGATGTTCGCCTGGTACGCGCTGACGGGGTAGCTCATCCCCGGCGTCTTCGCGACCGCGGCCTGGAATGCCGTCAACGCCTTCTGCAATTCGCCGTAGCCGAGCCCGCCACGATCCTCGAGATACAGCGAGTAGCCCGAACCGTTTCCGAGGCCCTGGATCGGCGGCGGCATCAGCGCATAGGTGATGCCGCCGCCGATTGCCGCGAAGCGCGCGTTCAGGTCCGCGTTGATCTGCGCGGCGCTGCGGTGACGCTGGTCGAACGGCTTCAGGATTACGTACGAGTTCGTGATGTTCGGTGTATTCACGCCCTGCAGCGCGTTCAGTCCGGCGAACGCCGGCACCATCTCGACGCCGTCGGTGCCGAGCGCGATCTTCGTCATCTGCTCGGTCACCGCGCTGGTGCGCGCGAGCGACGCGCCTTCCGGCAACTTCGCGCCGGCGAACAGATACAGCTTGTCCTGCACGGGAATGAAGCCGCCCGGCACCGCGTTGAACAGCAGCGCGGTCGCCGCGAGCAGCGCCGCATAGACCGCGAACACCGCGCCGCGCCGCTTCAGCGTGCGCGCGACGACGCCGTGATAGCGACCGGAACTGCGCTCGAAGAAGCGGTTGAACGGATGAAACAGCCAGCCGAATGCACGGTCGAGCGCACGCGTGAGCGCATCCTTCGGCGCGCCGTGCGGGCGCAGCAGCTTCGCGGCGAGCGCGGGCGACAGCGTCAGCGAATTGACCGCGGAAATCACCGTCGAGATCGCGATCGTCACCGCGAACTGCTTGTAGAACTGGCCGGTCACGCCCGACATGAACGCCATCGGCACGAACACCGCGCACAGCACGAGCGCGATCGCGACGATCGGCCCCGACACCTCGCGCATCGCCTGATGCGCGGCGTCGCGCGGGCTCAGCCCCTGTGCGATGTTGCGCTCGACGTTCTCGACCACCACGATCGCATCGTCGACGACGATCCCGATCGCGAGCACGAGCCCGAACAGCGTCAGCGTATTGATCGAATAGCCGAGCAGGTAGAGCCACGCGAACGTGCCGACCACCGACACCGGCACCGCGACGAGCGGAATGATCGACGCGCGCCAGGTCTGCAGGAACAGGATCACGACGAGCACGACCAGCACGACGGCCTCGATCAGCGTGTGCTGCACCGCGCGGATCGATTCGCGCACGAACACGGTCGGGTCCCACACCGGGCGATACGCGATGCCCGGCGGGAAGCGCTTCGACAGCTCGTCGAGCTTCGCATACACGGACTTCGCGACGTCGAGCGCATTCGCGCCCGGCGACAGGAAGATGCCGACCACGGCCGAATGCCGGTCGTTGAAATACGAGCGCAGCGTGTAGTCGCCCGCACCGAGCTCGATGCGCGCGACGTCGGACAGCTTCACGACCTGGCCGTCGTCGCCATTGCGCAGCACGATGTCGCCGAATTCCTGCACCGTGCGCAGCCGGCCGCGCACGTTGATCGACACGAGGAAATCGTTCTTCTTCGGCGTCGGCTCCGCACCCAGCTGGCCGGCCGATACCTGTACGTTCTGCTCGCGCACCGCGGCGATCACGTCGCTCGCGGTCAGCCCGCGCGATGCGAGCCGGTTCGGGTCGAGCCAGAGCCGCATCGCGTAATCGCCGGAGCCGTACACGCCGACGTCGCCGATGCCGGTCAGGCGCGACAGCTCGTCCTTCACGTTCAGCGTCAGATAGTTGCGCAGATACAGCGAATCGCGGCTGTTGTCCGGCGAATAAAGGCTCACGTACATCAGCGGCGTCGGCGACTGCTTCTGCGTGGTCACGCCGTACTGGCGCACCTCGTCGGGCAGACGCGACAGCGCCTGGCTCACGCGGTTCTGCACGCGCACGGCGGCCGTGTCGGGATCGACGCCCTGCAGGAACGTGACGACGACCTGCAGGCTGCCGTCCGAGCCCGCGACCGACTTCATGTACATGATCCCTTCGACGCCGTTGATCGCTTCTTCCAGCGGCTCGGCGACCGATTCGGCGATTTCCTTCGGGTTCGCGCCAGGGTACGTCGCACGCACCACGACACTCGGCGGCACGACTTCCGGATACTCGCCGGCCGGCAGCATCGGGATCGAGATCAGGCCGATCGCGAAGATGACGATCGACAGCACGACCGCGAAGATCGGCCGGTCGATGAAGAATCGGGAGAAATCCATCGCAGGTCTCCCGTTATTGCGCGGCCGGCGCGCCGGCGTCGGCCACGGCCTGCGTGCTGCTGCCCGCATCCGCGCGTGCGGGCAGCGCCTTCGGCTTCACCTGCGCACCCGGATAGTAGATCCGCTGCACGCCGTCGACGACCACGCGATCGCCCGACTGAAGCCCCTTTTCGACGATCCGCTCGCCGTCCAGCACACGGCCGATCGTCACGTCGCGACGCATCGCCTTGTCGCCTGCGCCGATCACGTAGACATACTTACGATCCTGATCGGTGAGCACCGCCTTGTCGTCGACGAGCAGCGCATCCTGGTCGCGGCCGCTGACGAGCTGCACGCGCGCATAGAGGCCCGGCGTGAACGTGTGATCCGCGTTCGGCAGCCGCACGCGCGCGCGGATCGTGCCGGTTTGCGGATCGAGCCGGTTGTCGAGGAAATCGACGGTGCCCGCGTGCGGGAAGCCCGTCTCGTTGGCGAGGCCCACGCGCACCGGATCCGCGCCGATCGCCCGATGTTTCGGGTCGGCGCGCCGCGCGTTGTAGCGCAGGTAGCTCTGCTCGTCGCAGTCGAAATACACGTAGACGGGGTCCTGCGACACGACCGTCGTCAGCAGCGTGTCGTCCGCACGCGCGAGGTTGCCGGCGGTCGCGATCGCACGGCCGACGCGCCCCGCGATCGGCGCACGCACTTCGGTGAAGCCGAGATTGAGCTTCGCGTCGGCGACGGCCGCGTCGGCCGCCTGCAGGTCGGCGCGCGCCTGCTCCGCGGTCGCGCGCGCGTTGTCGAGTTCCTCCTGGGAGGTTGCATGCGCATCGATCAGCGTCCGCACGCGCTTGAGCTGTACATCGGCGAGGCTCGCGGCCGCGCGCGCCCGCTGCTGCTGCGCGTTCGCGCGGTCGAGCGCGATCCGGTACGGGCGTGGATCGATCTCGAACAGCACCGCGCCCTGCGCGACGAGGTCGCCCTCCTTGTACGCGATGCGCTGCAGATAGCCGCTCACGCGTGGCCGCAGCTCGACCGCGTCGACCGCTTCGACGCGTCCGTTGAATTCGTCCGCGAGGCGGATCGTGCGCGGCGCGACGGTCGTCACGCCGACTTCGGGCAGCGGATGGGCCGACGATTCGCCTTTGCCGTCGTGACAGCCCGACAACGCCAGCAGCAATGCGCAGGCCGCGCCCAAAGGCGACGTCCTGCGTGGGGATAAGAGGAGCATGATGCCTCGCGACGGGTTAAACTGCCGCGTAGCATAAAAGTTGAAGTTAACTTCAAGTCAAGCTTTCCCGGAGGGCGTCATGGGTATCGACGAAACCCCGCAATGGCCGCTGATGTCGATCCGCGAAGTGGCCGCACGCAGCGGCGTGCCGGCATCGACGTTGCGCTTCTACGAGAAGCGCGGGCTCATCAAGTCGCACCGCAACGGCTCGAGCCATCGTCACTATTCGCGTGCGGTGCTGCGGCTGATCGCGTTCATCGTGTTCGCGCAGAAGATCGGCTATTCGCTCGACGAGATCGCCGAACAGCTCGTGAGCCTGCCGGAAGACACCGCCCCGACCAACAAGGACTGGCAGCGGCTGTCGCGCGGCTGGAAGCAACGCGTCGCGAACCGGATCGAGGAACTGCAGCGGCTCTACATCAACCTCGACGAATGCATCGGATGCGGCTGCCTGTCGCTGAAGCGCTGCAAGCTGACCAACCCCGAGGACCGCGCGGGCCGCAACGGGCCCGGCGCGCGGCGCTGGCTCGGCGACGCGCCGCCCGATCTCGACTGACGCGGGCGGCCCGCTCGCATACGAACTGGCGATCGCCTACCGGACGCCGTCGCAGCGCGTCGACGCGCTGCGCGAGAGCGCGCGGCACGCGATCGATGCATTGGGGCTGGCGGAGGCAACGTGACCGCGCGTCGTGCGCGCGGCGCTCAGACGCGCAGAATGCTGAGCGCGACGTCGAGCACGGCCTGCCGGAACGCATCCTGCCGCGTGGGCAGCGACGTGAACTCCAACATCATGTGGCTGTACGACACCGTCGTGCCGACCGCGCTCGCGATCATGAAGAACAGCACGTTGGGATCGACCGTGCGGATTTCGCCGGCCTCGACCGCGTCGGCCAGCAGCGGAAACATCGCGTCGTGATACGGCCGCACGATCCGCTGCTGCAGGCAGTCGAGCCGTGCGCCCTCTTCGGTCGCCGCCGTCGAGAAGAACATGCCGATGTCCGGCTCCTCGAATTCGTGGTCGACACACAGCTCGATCGCGCGCCGCACGCGCTCGCGATGCGGCAATGACGACGTGCGCAGCGCGCGCAACGCATCGAACAGCGGCTCGGCGAGATCGACGATCTGCTCGACGACGGCCAGCCACAACGTTTCCTTCGCGCCGAAATGGTGGGCGATCAGCGCGGCGTCGATGCCCAGCTCGCGCGCGACCTCGCGCACGCTCGTCGCATCGTAGCCGCGCTTCGCGAACGTGCGACGGGCGGCCCGCAATATCACGTCCGGACCGACGGACGCCTCCGCCAGCGGCCGCCCCCGCGTACGCCGCTTCGACGGCGCGCGCTCAGTGACTTCAGCCACGTTTTCCTGCTCCCGTTGAATGAATCGAATGCCCGCGTTCGGGCCCCAGTTCCACATCGCCAGAACCGGGTCGCCTGCCCCGCTCCGTTGACATGCAAAGCCGGGAAGCGCTAGGATCATACATTATTCATCACGTGATGATTTATCCATGACAACCCCTACCCGCATCGTGATCGTCGGCGGCGGCATCGCCGGATTGCAGCTCGCGACCCGCCTCGGCGAACGTCTCGGCCGCACCGGGCGCGCTCAGGTCACCGTCGTCGACCGCAGCCCGACCCATATCTGGAAGCCGATGCTGCACACGATCGCGGCCGGCACGCGCGACGTGCAGCAACAGCAGGTGATCTTCCTCGCCCATGCGCGCGATCACGGCTACACGTACCAGCCCGGCGAACTGACGGGGCTCGATCGTGCGCGTCGCCGCGTGCAGCTCGCCGAGATCCGCTCGCAGGACGGCGAACGAATGATCGACGCGCGCGAGCTCGAATACGACGTGCTGATCCTCGCGCTCGGCAGCCAGGCCAACGATTTCGGCGTGCCGGGCGTGCGCGAGCACTGCTACTTCATTGACAGCCAGCAGCAGGCCGAAACCTTCAACGAAGCGTTGCGGATGCGCGTGTTTCGCAGCATCGCGCGCGACGAGCCGTTGCGCGTCGCGATCGTCGGTGCGGGTGCGACGGGCGTGGAGCTGGCAGCGGAACTGAGCCGGCTGCTGGAAGTGGCGCAGGCATACGGCGACGAGACGGTGCGCGAACGGCTGCGGCTGACGCTGCTCGAAAGCGGCCCGCGCATCCTCGCCGCGTTTCCGCCGAGGATTTCCGCGTCGGCGCAGCGGCGGCTCGAACAGATCGGCTTTCATGTGCTGACGTCGACGCGCGTGACGGCGGCCGATGCGAACGGCTTCCACTATGGCGACGGTTCGTTTGCCGAAGCAGATCTGATGGTGTGGGCGGCCGGCGTGAAGGCGCCCGATTTCATGCAGGCGCTGGGCGGGCTCGACACGAACCGCGCGAACCAGATCCTGGTCGGGCCCACGTTGCAGGCCACGGCCGACGAGCACGTGTTCGCGATCGGCGATTGCGCGAGCCTGCAGCCCGACGGCCACGAGCGACCGCTGCCGCCCACCGCGCAGGTCGCGGCCCAGCAGGCCGAGCATCTCGCGAAGCACTTGCCGGCGTGGCTCGACGGCAAACCGCTGCCGCCGTTCGCGTTCCACGACTTCGGCGCGCTCGTGTCGATCAGCGACTACGACGCGTTCGGCACACTCGGGCAATTCGGGTTCTTTCGCGGCGGCTTCATCCAGGGGCGTTTCGCGCAATTCAGCCATCTGATGCTGTATCGGCGCCACCAGCAGGCGCTGCACGGATTTTCCAAGGCGACGCTGCTGTGGATCGCCGAACGGATCAACGGCTGCGTGCAGCCGCGCATCCGCCTGTCGTGATGCCGCACGTCGCGGCATCGCGTAACGTTTCGAGGGAAACAAAGATGAGCAACAGTGCAGTAGCCTGGCTCAAGACGGTCGCCGCGATCGGCAGCTTCGACATGCCGTCCGTCTCATGGGCCGCACCGCGACGGCGCAGCATCACGCGCGACCGCCTGCCGTCGTGGGACGCGACGAGCCAGCCGACGATCAGCGTGCTCGAACGTCCCACGGCCGACACCGTGATGATTTCGTGGCGCGACGCGTGCACCGGCCACTACGGCTATCAGAAGTGGCGGCTGTTCACGACGCGCAAGCGCGGCGTCTGTGCGCTGTCGGGGCAGCCGATCGCGCCCGGCGACAGCGTGTATGCGCCGCAACTGCTCGGCTCGGCGCCGGGCAACGCCGCCGCGATGGTGCTGGCGGCGTTCATCGACGAGGCGTGTGCCGCTTAAACGGACGTCGCCTGACCGGCACCATAGGCCGGTTCGCTGTTCTGCCGTTCCAGTTCCGCATCGAGATGCGCGGCATGCGCCAGTGCTTCGGACTCCGACATCAGCTCGCCTTCCCACTTCGCGACCACCGCGCTGGCGATCGAATTGCCGACCGCATTGGTGGCCGAGCGGCCCATGTCGAGGAACGTGTCGACACCGAGGATCAGCAGCAGCCCGGCTTCCGGGATATCGAACTGATGCAGCGTCGCCGCGATCACGACGAGCGATGCGCGCGGCACGCCGGCCATCCCCTTCGACGTCAGCATCAGGACCAGCAGCATCGTGATCTGCGTGCCGAGCGACAGATGAATGTTGTACGCCTGCGCGATGAACAGCGACGCAAACGTGCAGTACATCATCGAGCCGTCGAGGTTGAACGAATAGCCCATCGGCATCACGAAGCTCGAGATCTTGCGTCGCACGCCGAACCGGTCGAGCGCGTCGAGGATCTTCGGGTACGCGGCTTCGGAGCTCGCGGTCGCGAACGACAGCATGAACGCTTCCTTGATCAGCACGAGCAGCTTGAATACGCGGCGGCCGAGGAACAGCAGGCCGGCGATCACGAGCGTGCTCCACAGCAGGAACAGGCTGACGTAGAAGTCGCCCATGAACACCGCGAACTTCAGCAACACCGACAGCCCGTTGACCGCGACGGTCGCGGCCATCGCCGCCAGCACCGCGAGCGGCGCGAGCTTCATCACGTAGCCGGTGATCTTCAGCATCACGTGCGCCAGCTGGTCGATCGCGGCCACGAGGATCTTGCCGCGCTCGCCAAGCGCCGACAGCGCGACGCCGAAGAACATCGAGAACACGACGATCTGCAGGATCTCGTTGTTCGCCATCGCCTCGGCGATCGACTTCGGCACCATGTGGCTGACGAAATCCTTCAGCGTGAACTTGGACGTCGCGAGATGCGCGGATGCGCCGATGTCCGGCAGCGGCAGGCCGAGGTTCTCGCCCGGGCGCAGCAGGTTCGCCATCAACAGCCCGAGCAGCAGCGAGATCAGCGACGCGGTGACGAACCAGCCGAACGCCTTCACGAATACGCGCCCCACCGACGATGCGTCGCCCATGTGCGCGATACCGACGACGAGCGTGGAGAAGACGAGCGGCCCGATCACCATCTTGATCAGGCGAAGGAACACGTCGGACACGAGGGAGATGTAGCCGGCGATTTCGGTCGCCGCCTGCTTGTCGGGAAACTGCGTGTAGATCATGTAGCCGATGAAGATGCCGGCCGCCATCGCGAGCAGGATCCAGACTGCCGCAGACATTCGTTTGTTCATAACGGAACTCGACGCACGGTGCAGGAGTGAAAGAAAAAATACGCGCGCCGATGCCGTGCCACGGCGCACGTTGCGAGCAAGGCGGGCCCGGGACTCCTGGCACCCGCCACGCTCGATACTGCGAACGTCCGCGAACGGACGCGCTGTCGCTGCCGCGGCGCTCGCGCGAGGGCGAACGCCGGGGCAACCGTTCAGCCTGATGCAATCAAATCGAATCTCATCCGCGCAGGTCAGTAGCCGATCGCCGAACCGGCCGGCCGGCGCGGATCGTTGACGCCGTAGATGTAGCCGACGCGCACGTTGCCGGACACCGACGAGTCGTTGCCGGAACTCTGACGGCTCGCCGCCTCGGTGCCGGGCAGGCCGACCAAGATCAACTCCGCTGCGCCCCACGGCGTCTGCTCGACCATCTTGTAGCCCATGTTGCGCAGGATCGCGAGCGTGTCGGGCGACAGGCCGCGGGTTTCGTAATAGACCTGATCCGGCAGCCATTGATGATGGATGCGCGGCGCCCCGACCGCATCCTGCGGCGTCATTCCGTAGTCGATCACGTTCAGCACGGTTTGCAGCGTGATGGTGATGATGCGCGAGCCGCCCGGCGACCCGACCACCATGAACACCTTGCCGTCCTTCTTCACGATCGTCGGCGCCATCGACGACAGCGGACGCTTGCCCGGGGCGATCGAGTTGCGCGTGCCCTGCACGAGGCCGAACAGGTTCTGCGCGCCGACCTTGACCGTGAAGTCGTCCATCTCGTCGTTCAGGAAGAAGCCCGTGCCCGGCGCGATCACCACGGCGCCGAAGCGGCCGTTGACCGTGTACGTGGTCGACACCGCGTTACCGTCGCGGTCGATGATCGAATAGTGGGTCGTCTCCGGCTTTTCGTGCACGCCGACACCCGGCTGCACGTCGACCGACGCCGTCGCCGTGTCGCCGCTGATCTGCTTGCGGATCTCGGCCGCATACGCCTTGCTCGTCAGCTTCGCGACCGGATTGTCGATGAAGTTCGGGTCGCCCAGCAGCGTGTTGCGATCCTCGTACGCGTGGCGCATCGCCTCGGTCATGTAATGAACCACCGAAGCCGACTGGTAGCCGAACTTGCGCAGGTCATACCCTTCGAGGACGTTCAGCGTCTCGCACATCGTCACGCCGCCCGAGCTCGGCGGCGGCGCCGACACGAACTCGTAGCCGCGATACGTGCAGGTCAGCGGCGCCATGTCCTGCGCACGATACGACGCGAAGTCGGCCGCCGTGATCAGCCCGCCGCCGCGCTTCGCGGCCGCTTCGACGATCTTCGGAATCTCGCCGTGATAGAACGCGTCGGGGCCCTGCTCCGCGATGCGCTCGAGCGTGCGCGCCAGGTCTTTCTGCACCAGGCGGTCGCCCGGCTGCAGCGGCGTGCCGTCCGGGCGCAGGAAGATGCGCGCGGCTTCCGGGTCCTTCTTGAAACGGTCGATCGTCGTGTCGAGGATGTCCGTATCGCCGCGCGTCAGCACGAAGCCGTCGCGCGCGAGCCGGATCGCCGGCGCCATCACCTGCCGGCGCGTCAGCTTGCCGTACTTGCGCTGCGCGAGGTCGAGACCCGCGACCGTGCCCGGCACACCGACCGCGCGATAGCCGTACAGGCTGTCGTCCGGAATGACGTTGCCGTTCGCATCGAGATACATGTTCGCGGACGCCGCGGCCGGCGCGGTCTCGCGGAAGTTGATGAAGCGGTCGCGGCCGTCCGCCAGGTGCAGGGTCATGAACCCGCCGCCGCCGATGTTGCCGCAGCACGGGTTGGTCACCGCTTGCGCGTAGCCGACCGCCACGGCGGCGTCCACCGCGTTGCCGCCTTCCTTCAGGATGTCGACGCCGATCTGCGACGCGAAGTGCTGCGACGACACGACCATGCCGTTCTTCGCTTCCACCGCGGGTTCCGAAGCGGCGAGCGCGCCTGCGCTCAGGGCCGACAACAGGGTGAGTACGACGAGCCGCCTCATGACGGAATCCTCCAGACGAATGACCGGAGCCTTGCCGGTCGACGTTGCTGATCCGGCATGTAATGAACGATACATTCCGGCGAGGCCGCGATCATACATCGGCATTTTGATCTCAAAACCTAGGGTTATCACTCAGCTTATGCGCGAGATTGCGCGCCGATCGACCGCGTGAGATGTTCGTTTTATTACACATATGAATGTCTGATGCCCGGAGTGATGCGTCCCTCTAATCTGCAGCCTCACGCGATTGGCGGCCTGTCGATGGGCTAACATGCATGGAGTCGCCGGCAGACGCGTGTCTGCCGTTTGTCGTTCATTCAGATAAGAGCAAGCCGGAGTGCCCGATGGGGACAAGCATCAGGGCGTTGCTGCTATCCCAGATGGATAGCTTCACGCCGTCGGAACAGAAGGTCGCGCACGCGCTGCTGGATCGCTATCCGAGCCTCGGGCTCGGGCCGATCGCGAGCTTCGCGAAGCAAGCCGAAGTCAGCGACCCGACCGTGTTTCGCTTCGTCGTGCGGATCGGCTTTCCGAACTACCCGTCGTTTCAGCAGGCGCTGCACGACGAGATCGACACCGCGATGAATTCGCCGCTCGCGCGGATGGACGCATTCCACTCGGAATCGGGGATGCGCGACAGCCATGCGGCGATCTTCCAGCGGCTTTCGCAATCGCTCGCCACCACGATCGAAGGACTCGATGCGGCGGCGTTCGACGAAGCGGTGACGCTGCTGGCCGATCCGGATATCCGCGTGTTCTGCGGCGGCGGACGTTATACCGCCCCGCTCGCGTCGCTGTTTTCCTTCACGCTCGCGTATGCGCGCCCGCATGTGCAGTACGTCGAGCCGAACGTGAATCTCGCGTCGGTCTCGCTGACGGACATGGGGCCCGGCGACGTGCTCGTCATTTTCGATTTTCGCCGCTATCAGAAGGACAGCATCCGGTTTGCGCAGGCCGCGCACCGGCTCGGCGCGCGGATACTGCTGATCACCGACGAATGGCGCTCGCCGATCAGCGCGTTCGCCGAGATCGTGCTGCGGATCCAGGGGCGCCCGTTCGCGATGCTGCAGACCAATGTGCCGGCGCTCGCGCTCGCCGAAGCGCTGGTGATCGGCGTGACGAACCGGCTTCCCGAACTGGCGCGGCAGCGGATGGAAAAGATCGAGCGGCTAAGTACGGGCGGCAGCGAGCAGGATGCGAATCAGTGGGATTTGCCCGAATGACGGTCGGCCATCATTCGGGCGCGGGCGTCAGCTCTCGACATCTTCGAGACTGAACACCTCCGTCTTGTCGTTGTACGAGAAGACTTCGCCGTAACGCCCCCAGTCGATCACCGCGTCGAGCGTTTCCTCGGCCGCCTCGTCCGACAGGAAATCCTCCAGCTCCTGCTCGAAACGCACACGCGGCGCGCGATGGCCGGGGCGTTCGTTCAGCACCTTCCTGATTCGCGCGGCGAGCGGCACGTGCTTCAGCAGGTGATCCGCGAACATCAACTTGCGCTCCTGCGTGCCGAACTCCGCGAACACGCGCGCGGGCGGCGTGAGGAATACGTCACCTTCGCGCACGTCGGCGAAGCCGAGGTATTGCAGCACTTCTGCGATCGGGAACAGTTCGTCCACTTCCAGATGCAGCGTGCGCGCGATTTCCGGCATGTCGGCGCGGCCGTGATACGGCGCCATCGCGAGCGTCTCGATCAGGCCGGCCATCAGGTTGGTCGACACGCGCGGCATCCAGCTGCCGAGCTCAAGCCCCTTCTTCGTCGCCTCGCCGGTCTGGCGTGCGGTCATCTTCGCGTAAATGTCGTCGACGAGCTTGCGGAAGGCTGGATCCAGTCGGTTGCGCGGATGCTTGAACGGCACCTTGATTTCGGCGATCACGCGGCCCGGGTTCGACGACAGCACCAGAATGCGGTCGCACATGAACACCGCTTCCTCGATGTTGTGCGTGACGATCAGCACCGACTTGATCGGCATGCGGCCTTGCGTCCACAGATCGAGCAGGTCGGTGCGCAGCGTTTCGGCCGTCAGCACGTCGAGCGCCGAGAACGGCTCGTCCATCAGCAGGATCGTCGGGTCGACGACGAGCGCACGCGCGAAGCCCACGCGCTGACGCATGCCGCCCGACAGCTCGCGCGGGTATGCGTTCTCGAAGCCGTCGAGACCGATCAGGTCGATCGCGGCGAGCGCGCGTTCGCGCCGCTCGCGCGCGCCGACGCCGAGCGCTTCCAGCCCGGCTTCCACGTTCTGCAGCACGGTCAGCCATGGAAACAGCGCGAAGGTCTGGAACACCATCGCGACGCCTTCGGCCGGGCCGGTCAGCGGCTTGCCGAGGTAGGTCACTTCACCGCCGGTCGGCTCGATCAGCCCCGCGATGATCCGCAGCAGCGTGGACTTGCCCGAGCCGGAGCGGCCGAGCAGTCCGACGATCTCGCCTTCGCGCAGCGACAGGTTCGCGTCGTCGAGCACGAGCAGTTCGCCTTGCGTCTTGTTGAAGCCGCGGCAGACGTGATCGACGCGCAGGATTTCCTCACCGAGGCGCGGCGGCTGAAGCGGCTGGGACGTCTGGGCGGGGGCATTGATTACGGTCGAATTTTGCATCGCGCTTACTCTCAATCGAGACGGAGCCGGGATTCCGCATAGGCGTACATCGGACGCCACAGCAGGCGGTTGAACAAGGTGACGAACAGGGACATCACGGCGATGCCCAGGATGATCTTCGGGAAGTCGCCGGCCGCGGTCGTCTGGGCGATATACGAGCCGAGGCCGTGCGCGACGACCTTCGTGTCGCCCCACTGCACGAACTCGGACACGATGCTCGCATTCCACGCGCCGCCCGACGCGGTGATCGCGCCGGTCACGTAATACGGGAAGATGCCGGGCAGCATCGCCTGCCGCCACCACTGCCAGCCGCGAATGCGAAAATTCTTCGTCGCCTCCTTGTAGTCGTTCGGATAGGACATCGCGCCGGCGATCACGTTGAACAGGATGTACCACTGCGTGCCGAGCACGATCAGCGGCGACAACCAGATGTCCGCATTCAGATGGAAGTGGACGATCACGATCACGAACACCGGAAACAGCAGGTTCGCCGGGAACGCGGCGAGGAACTGCGCGAGCGGCTGGATCTTCTCGGCCAGCGCGGGGCGCAACCCGATCAGCACGCCGAGCGGCACCCAGACCACCGACGCGATCGCGATCAGCACGATCACACGCAGCAGCGTGATCAACCCGAGCGTCAGCACGTGGCCGACCTCGCTCATCGTCACGCCGGTCGCGACGAAGCTGACGACGCGCCACGCGACGTACACGGTCATCAGGATCACGAACGTTCCCCACACGATGTCGCCGACGCGCGACGACCCGCGCGCCGACGTGCCGCGCGAACGCCTGCCCGCAAGCGCCGGCACGCGCAGCGGAATCCGTGCGGCCTGCGACAGCAGCCAGCCGGCCGGCACCAGCAGCTGATGGATCAGGTGCGTGCGGCGCAGCATGTCGAGCAGCCAGGACTGCGGCGCATCGCCCGACGCGGTGTTCTCCATCCGGAACTTGTCGGCCCATGCGACGAGCGGACGGAACAGGAACTGGTCGTACGCGAGAATCACGACCGACATCGCGACGATCACCCAGCCCACCGCGCCGAGGTTCTTGTCCGAGATCGCCTGCGCGAGATACGCACCGATCCCGGGCAGCGTGATGGTCTGGTTGCCGACGGTGATGGCCTCGGATGCGACGACGAAGAACCAGCCGCCCGACATCGACATCATCATGTTCCAGATCAGCCCCGGCATCGAGAACGGCACCTCGAGCTTCCAGAAGCGCTGCCACGACGTCAGGTGGAAGCCGCGCGACACTTCGCTCAGGTCGCGCGGCACCGTGCGCAGCGACTGATAGAAGCTGAACGTCATGTTCCACGCCTGGCTCGTGAAGATCGCGAAGATCGCCGCGAGCTCGGCGCCGAGCACGCGGCCCGGGAACAGTGCAAGGAAGAACGTGACCGTAAACGAGATATAGCCGAGCACCGGCACCGACTGCAGGATGTCGAGAATCGGGATCAGCACCATGCCGGCGCGGCGGCTTTTCGCGGCGAGCGTGCCGTAGATCAGCGTGAACGCGAGCGACGCGACCATCGCGGCGAGCATCCGCAGCGTGGTGCGCAACGCGTATTCGGGCAGGTTCGACGGATCGAGCGAGATCTTCTGCGTCTGCAGGGTCGCGATCGGCGCCATCGTCTCGTGGAAGCCGACGATCGCCATCGCGAGTATGCCGATGATCAGCGGAAACGCGACCGCATCCCAGCGGTTGGGGAGCACGCGCCACGCGGACGCGTTGGCGGTGCGATTCGGATCGAAGAAACTGATGTCCATCGGTAGCGTCTGGTTCGAATTGAAAATCGATGGGATCGGCCGCGTGCCGCGCGGCCGGGTATGGCATCGGCCGGCGCGGCTCAGAACAACGTGCGAATCGCCCGGTGCAGTGCCGCCGACAGCGCGACGAAGCGCGGCACGATCGGCAGGACCGAACGTTCCTTGACCGGACCCGGATCCGCGCTCGGGCGAGCGTCGACATGAACGATGCCGCAGGCAACGCTCGGAAAGAACGATGCGAGGCCGACGGTGCGCGTGCTTCGACCGCCCGCACCACGGGTTTCCGTTGCCGCGAGATTCGGCATGAGGGGCTCCGGAGAGGTGATTCGGTGTCGCAGGCTATCGGGCGAACATGACGCAAACGTGACGTGTCACTTACAGGACATTGACAGGTCATCCGTCAGCGATCCGTCATCGCGCCGCAAGGCTCGAACGGCCGCATCGGGCCTCGCAAATAAACGGGAATAAATCCGTCGCCGCATCGGTATGGCATGCGAAGGCGCCGGCTAATTCCAGGACGATCCGGCCGTCCGGTTCCGTCATACGAATGCGAGGCAAACATGTCTTCATCGACTCCCACCCGCCCGTCGCGCCGCAAGGCCCTGCAATGCATGGCGTTCGGCGGCCTCGGCACGCTGTTTACGCTGTCGGGCGGCATCCTCACGCCGTTCGATCTCGCGCTCGCGCAAAGCGGCGCCGCGCTCCCCGCGAATGCGGGCCGGCCGCTGTTCGTGCAGATCAGCGACACGCACATCGGCTTCAACAAGGACGCGAATCCCGACGTCGCGGCCACGCTGCGGCAGACCATCGATCTGGTCAACGGAATGCCTGCCACGCCCGCGCTCGCGATCCATACCGGCGACATCACGCACCTGTCCAAGGCGGAAGAATTCGATCACGCGTCGCAACTGCTGTCCGGGCTGCGCGTGCCCGAGCTGCACACGGTGCCCGGCGAACACGATGTGACCGATGGCTCGGGCGCCGAGTATTTCAGCCGGTTCGGCAAGGCGTCCGACAACCGCGGCTACTACAGCTTCGATCACGCGGGCGTGCACTTCGTCGCACTCGTCAACGTGATGCACTTCAAGCCGAACGGGCTCGGCAGCTTCGGCGACGAACAACTCGCGTGGCTCGCGCAGGATCTGAAGGGGCAATCGTCGAGCACGCCGATCGTCGTGTTTTCGCACATGCCGATGTGGACCATCTACGAGCCGTGGGGCTGGGGCACCGGCGACGCGCCGCAGACGATGGCGCTGCTGCGCCGCTTCGGCTCGGTCACCGTGCTGAACGGGCACATCCACCAGATCGTGTCGAAGGTCGAGGGCAACGTGACGTTCCACACCGCGCGCTCCACCGCGTTCCCGCAGCCGACCGCCGGCAACGGCCCGGGCCCGGTGCCGCTCACGGTGCCGCACGACCGGCTGCCCGCGATGCTCGGCGTGACGACCGTCGACTTGGCCGGCCATCCCGTCGCGGCGTCGCTGCACGACACGACGCTGGCCTGATGCCGACATACAAGGAGACCGACATGACCTTCCTCAAGCCCTCGACGTTGGCAGCAACACTCATCCTGAGCGCGGCTGCCGTCGGCACGCCGCTCGCCGCATGCGCGCAGACCCCGGCCGGCCCGCTCGTGACGATCCGCAATTTCATGTTTTCGCCGATGTCGACCACGATCAAGGCCGGCACGACGGTCACGTGGAAAAACCTCGACGCGGAACCGCATACCGTCGTCAACGACGCGGGCATCTTCCATTCGAAAGCGCTCGACCAGGACGAAACCTACTCGTTCCGTTTCGACAAGCCGGGGGTCTACAAGGTGTTCTGCGGGATTCATCCGTACATGAAGGAGACCATCACCGTGGAATGACGCGGCGCGCCGCAAGGCCCCGCGAACATCCGGCACCGCGGACGCTGCCCGACGATCGCCTACACTGGTTCCATCCGGCCGGCCCCCGCCGGCCGTCACCGACCACGAGGCAAGCGATGACGGCAAGTCAACCCGCACATCCGAAACTGCCGGGCCAGGTCGTGCTCGTGCTCCAGGGCGGCGGCGCGCTGGGCGCATACCAGCTCGGCGTATTCGAGGCGATGGATGCGGCGGGCATTCAGCCCGACTGGGTCATCGGCACGTCGATCGGCGCGATCAACGCGGCGCTGATCGCCGGCAACGCGCCCGGACACCGCGCGCAACGGATGGCCGAATTCTGGCGACACGTCACCGACCGGCCCGCCGTGAACGTGCCGGGCTTCCCGACGAGCTGGGACAAGATCGGCTCGGAACTCGCGGTCATCGGCGCGGGCCTCCCGGGATTCTTCCGGCCGAATCCCGCTGCGTGGTTCGGGCCGCTGGCGCGGGTCGGCGTCGAGCGCGCGTCGTACTACGTGGTCGAGCCGCTGCGCGACACGCTGGCGTCGCTCGTCGATCTCGACCTGCTGAACGCGGGCCGGCCGCGACTGACCGTCGGCGCGGTCAACGCGTGCACGGGCACGATGCGCTATTTCGATTCGCGCGACCGGCCGCTCGGCATCGACCATGTGATGAGTTCGGGTGCGCTGCCGCCCGCGTTCCCGGCCGTGCGGGTCGACGGCACGCCCTACTGGGACGGCGGCATCTATTCGAATACGCCGGTCGAGGTCGTGCTGGACGACGCGCCGCGCCGCAGCTCGATCATCTTCTCGGTGCAGATGTGGAATCCGGTCGGGCCGGAGCCGCAAAGCATCTGGCAGGTGTCGGAGCGGCAGAAGGACATCCAGTACGCGAGCCGCACGGACAGCAACATCGCGCGGCAGCAGCAGATTCACCGGCTGCGCCACGTGATCCGGGAACTGGTCATGCGGCTGCCCGAGGCGGAGCGCACGACGGCCGATGTGAAGGCACTCGCCGCGTGGGGCTGCCAGACCACGATGCACGTGATCAAGCTCGCGGCGCCGCGGCTCGACGGCGACGATCAGTGGAAGGACATCGATTTCACACCCGCCGGCATCGCGGCCCGCCGGCAGGCCGGGTTCGACGCGACGATGCAGGCGATCGCCGCGCGGCCCTGGGACCTGCCGATGGACCCGACGGAAGGGCTCAGCGTCTGGAGTCCGGAAGAAAACCGGATCGGCGAGCGGCACAACTGATGGCGCGGGCGGCGCGCCCCCTTCCGCTTACAGTGCGCGCACGATCCCGCCGTCGACGCGGATGTTCTGCCCGGTGATGTAGCCGGCGCCTTCCGACAGCAGGAACGTCACGGTCTGCGCGATCTCCTGCGTCCTGCCGAAGCGGCCGACCGGAATGCGGGCGACGATCTCGGGCGTCTCCGGCCAGCTGTCGATGAAGCCCGGCAGCACCGAATTGATGCGGATGTTGTCCTTCGCATACCGATCGGCGTACAGGCGCGTGACGGAGCTCAGCGCCGCGCGCAGCGCGGACGACACCGGCATCGCCAGCTCGGGCGCGTCGGCCGCGAAGCTCGAAATGTTGACCACCGCGCCGCCGCCCTGCTTCAGGAAGACGGGCGTCACCCGGCGCAGCACGCGAACGACGTTGAGCACGATCAGGTCGAGCCCTGCGTGCCACTGGTCGTCCTCGATGGCGAGCAGGTCGCCCTTCGGCGGATGCCCGGTGTTGTTGACGACCGCGTCGATGCGGCCGTACTTCGCGAGCGTCCCGTTCACGAAACGCTCGATGTCGGCGTCTTCGGTGACGGACCCCGCCATGCCGAAACCGCCGAGTTCCCCGGCAAGCTCGACCGCGCTGCCGGACGGCGACATCAGCGCGACACGATAGCCGTTGCTCGCAAGATCCCGCGCGATCGCGGCGCCCATGCCCTTGCCCGCCGCCGTCACCAATGCCACTTTCTCTACAGTCATGCCGTTCTCCCGGATAGGTCGGCTCAATGCCGCGATCATCGTCCTGAAGCGTTACTCTAGGACTCTATAATCGCCGTGTCGAACGATGATTTCTCCACCCACACTGTAGATTTTCTACTGCATGAAGGCTTTGTCGCGTACCCGCCGATTCCCGCCGCTCAATGCGCTTCGCACGTTCGAGGCCGCCGCGCGCCACCTCAATTTCCGGCTGGCCGCCGACGAGCTCGGCGTGACCCAGGGCGCGGTGGCGCAGCAGGTCAGGCATCTGGAGGACGTCGTGGAAATTCAGCTGTTCCGGCGGCTGCCCAGGGGGCTGGCGCTGACGCGCGAAGGGCTCGAGTATTTTTCGTCGGTCCAGCGCGCGCTGCAGATCATCGCCGATGCCACGGACGCCCTGGGCCAGCGTCCCATGGTCCTGGCGGTCAGCACGACGCCGTCGTTCGCGTCGAAGTGGCTGATCCCGCGCCTGTCGGACTTCGGTCGCCTGCACCCCGACATCGAGGTTCGCGTCATCGCCGACGAGCGCCTTGCGTCGTTCCGCGCCGACGGCGTCGACATCGCGATCCGGCTCGGCAAGCCCCCGTTCCCGGCCGGCCTGGTCGCGCAATTGCTGTTTCCGCTCGACATCTTCGCGGTCGCCAGCCCGACACTGCTCGACAGCAGCCCGCCGATCCGCACCCCCGCGGACTTGTCGAAGCATGCGCTGTTGCACGACGCGCACGACCTGTGGCCGGAGTTCATCGAGAAGCTCGGCGGAACGGGGCAGGCCGATCCGACGAAAGGGCCGCGGTTCAGCCAGTCGCTGCTCGCCATCGACGCCGCCGTCGCGGGTCAAGGCATCGCGCTGACCAGCGAGCCGCTCGTCGAACGCGATATCGCGGAAGGCCGGCTGCGCCGCGTGTTCGATTTTTCGTTTCCGATGTCGCTCGGGTTTTACGTCGTCTTTCCGCAGGCCAATGCCCATTCGGAAGCGCTCGAGGCCATGCGGCGGTGGCTGTTCGCGCAGTATGGGGGCGCGTGATTCGCCGATGCTCCGGCCGACCGACAACCCCACTTGCATCAGTGCCTTCGCGTATATCGCACTTTTCCGATATATGATTCGCCCATCGACGATACCCGTTTGCGCCGGTTTTCCGGCCGAACGCCCCGAACACCACCCCTTTCCATGCCGACCGAACTCGACATCGACGCGATCCTGAAAGCGCTTTCGAACCCCGTGCGCCGGGAAATCCTCGTCTGGCTGAAAACGCCGGGCGCGCATTTCCCGGAGCAGACGCTGCCGTACGACCACGGCGTCTGTGCCGGGCAGATCGATGCGCGCTGCGGGCTGTCGCAGTCGACCGTCTCCGCGCACCTTGCGACGCTGCAGCGCGCGGGGCTCGTGACGTCGACGCGGATCGGCCAGTGGGCGTTCTTCCAGCGCAACGAGGCCGTCATCGACGCATTTCTCGACGCCCTGCGCCGCGAACTCTGACCCAGGCCATGCGGGCCGCACGCCGCACACGACGCGGCGGTAAGCCCGCCTTTCTGAAAAGGTTATCTGCCATGCCCACCCTGTTCGATCCCGTTACCCTCGGCGACCTGACGCTGCCGAACCGCGTCGTGATGGCGCCGCTCACCCGTGCCCGCGCAGGCAGCGCGCGCGTGCCCAACGACCTGATGGCCCGCTATTACGCCGAGCGCGCGTCGGCCGGCCTGATCATCAGCGAAGCGACCTCGGTCACGCCGCAGGGCGTCGGCTACGCGGACACGCCGGGCATCTGGTCCGACGAGCAGGTGGAAGGCTGGAAGCGCGTGACGCAGGCCGTGCACGCGGCCGGCGGCCGCATCGTCCTGCAGCTCTGGCACGTCGGCCGGATCTCGGATCCGATGTTTTTGAACGGCGACCTGCCGGTCGCGCCGAGCGCGATCGCCGCGGGCGGTCACGTGAGCCTCGTGCGGCCGCCGCGCCCGTTCGTGACGCCGCGCGCGCTCGAACTCGATGAAATTCCGGGCATCGTCGCCGCATACCGCAAGGGCGCCGAAAACGCGAAGAAGGCCGGCTTCGACGGCGTCGAGATCCACGGCGCGAACGGCTACCTGCTCGACCAGTTCCTGCAGGACAGCACCAACCTCCGGACCGACGCGTACGGCGGCCCGATCGAGAACCGCGCGCGCCTGCTGCTCGAAGTGGTCGACGCGGCGATCGACGTGTGGGGTGCGGGCCGTGTCGGCGTGCATCTCGCGCCGCGCGGCGACGCGCATACGATGGGCGATTCCGACCCGGCCGCGACGTTCGGTTACGTCGCGCGCGAACTCGGCCGCCGCAAGATCGCGTTCATCTTCACGCGTGAATCGTATTCGGGCGACCAGTTGAGCCCGCGTCTGAAGGAGGCGTTCGGCGGCCCGCTGATCGCGAACGAGCAGTTCACGCTCGAATCGGCGCAGAAAACGCTCGCGAGCGGCCACGCCGACGCGATCGCGTGGGGCAAGCTGTTCATCGCGAACCCGGACCTGCCGCGCCGCCTCGAGCTCGGCGCGCCGCTGAACAAGCCGGTGCCGGAGACGTTCTACGCCGAAGGCGAAACGGGTTACACCGACTACCCGGCGCTCAGCGACGCGGCCTGACGGCCGGCGGCGTGTTCATGCGCGCACGTCCGCGCGCATGAACACGCGCTGCGCTTCGTCGAGCCCGCGTGCGACGTGATGCGCGCGAATCGCGCGCAACGTGTCGTCGAGCGATGCGTCGTCGATGATGACGAAGCCGAGGCGCGCGTAGTACGGTGCATTCCACGGCGCGTCGCGGAACGTCGACAGCACGACCTCGGCGACGCCGTCTTGCGCGGCGCGCGTCATGATCCGTTCGATCAGGCGCGCGCCGATCCGCTGCCCCGCGTGCGACGGCGCGACATCCAGCTCCTCCAGATAAAGCCGCCGCACATCGAGCAGCCGGTAGAACGCAAAACCCACGCACGTCCCCGCTTCGTCCGTCGCGACATACGCGCGACCGTCGTCGATGCGCATCCGCACGTCGGCCGCATCGGTCGGCTCGCCGTCGGCGATGTCGGGCATGCCGATGTCGCGAAAGCGCTGGGCAGCGGCCACTTCCACGGCGGCCATCGCGGCCGCGTCTTCCCGCGTGGCGGGACGAATCCGGATCGATACTGTCATCACGACGAGGTGGGCAGACGGGAACGGCCGTCACTATAATCGAAAGTTCATACGTTTCGAACGCCCTGCCCACGAGGTTCGTCATGACGCTGTCCGCGCTCGCCGTGTTCGCCATCGCCCTGCTCGTCACCGCCGGCACGCCCGGCCCGAGCGTCGCCGCGCTCGTCGCGCGCGTGCTGACGAACGGCGTGCGAGACGTGCTGCCGTTCCTCGCCGCGATGTGGATCGGCGAGGCGCTGTGGCTCACGCTCGCGGTTGCCGGGCTGTCCGCGTTCGCGCGCACGTTCGAGACGGGCATGCTCGTACTGAAGCTGCTCGGCGTCGCGTACCTGCTGTTTCTCGCGTGGAAGATGTGGACCGCGCCGACCGACACGAAGGCCGGCGACCTGCCGCGCGGCCAGTCGCCGTGGCGCATGTTCGTCGCGGGCACGCTGGTCACGCTCGGCAATCCGAAGATCATGCTCTTCTATCTCGCGCTGTTGCCGACGATCGTCGACCTGACGCACGTCGGTGTCCTCGCGTGGGCCGAGCTCGTCGGCACGATGCTCGCGGTCCTGATCCTGGCCGACTGCTTCTGGTCGCTGCTCGCGTCGCGTGCGCGTGCGTTCCTCACGTCCGCACGCGCTAAGCGGATCGCGAACCGCACCAGCGCGACGGCGATGGCCGGTGCGGCGGTGGCGATCGCGACGCGCTGAACGGCGCGGCCGCACGCGCATCCGCACGACGTCTCGTGGTTGCGAAACGGGGCGGACCGCCACGCCCGCCCGTCAGCGCACGACGGCGCGTTACGGCGTCCCGGCGCTGCAGCAATACGCGAGCAGGAACGTCGCGGTGCCCGCGTCGCCCTGCACGATCGCGCGCATGTCGCCGTTCAGCTTCGCCATCGCCGCCGTCACGTAATCCGGTGCGGGCAGCTTCGCCGTATTGAAGTCGTGTACCGCAACCGCGACCGGCTTGTTGTCCTTCGTCTTCGGCGAAGCCAGCGCCCGGTCTTCCGCGGCGAATCGCTGTTCGCGCGTGGCGACTGCCCCGACCTGCCCCGCGCAATAGCCGTGCGTTCCCGACATGATGTGAATCGTGTGACCGTCGCCGCTCAATCCCGACGCGATGGTATTCAATGCCGCTGCGACGTCCCTGACGTTGCACGGGCCGTGAAAGCCCCAGATCTGCACCGCGTTCGGGGTGCCCTGCATGATGTTGACGAGCGTTGCCATGACCTCTCTCCTTGCAGTCCTGCGTCGTGGACGGTTCGCGGCGAATCGGGCGCTGCTTGTCACGACGACGTTCATGGGCCGGCGCGATGCCGGGCACACGTGCCCGTTGCCTCCCGCCGAGTTGAGAAACATCCGGATATCCGCGACGGACTCGATCGAACCGCGCTCGCCACGGACGGTTCAACCTTATCCAT
Organism: Burkholderia sp. RF7-non_BP4; assembly: GCF_001521935.1. Lineage (NCBI taxonomy): Bacteria > Pseudomonadati > Pseudomonadota > Betaproteobacteria > Burkholderiales > Burkholderiaceae > Burkholderia > Burkholderia sp. RF7-non_BP4. The sequence continues at coordinate 84,191 of NZ_LOTA01000025.1, forward strand.
CGGCCTCGTTTCGCAACATGGACCGCTCGTCACACATTCGGCACCGTGCCGATCTTCACGGGCAGCGGGAATCGCGGGCCAGCCTGCGCGCGCCAGCCGGCTCGGGCACGTGATCGTTGCACGCAACCAGCGCCCGCACCAATGCCCAGTCATCGTCGTCGCAGAAATCGAGCAGCATCGCGCCATACGAACCACGTTGCGCGCGCAACCGCTCGGCGAGCCGCGCCTGAATCCCCTGCACCCTGCCGTCGCCGCGCGCGACCACCGACGGATTCGCGCCCATCCCCGTACCGCTGCAGAAATTGATCGCCCAGCGGCCGCTTTCCGGCGACGGCATGCCGGTCAGCAGCGCATCGATCGCGCGCCACTTGTAGTTGATCGATCCGGCAACGGGCACGCGGTATTCGTCCTGGATCACGAACGCCGCATCGGGATGATCGATCGTGAAGGTCGCGTTGTCGGGCCACGCGGTCAGGTCGACGCCCAGCGGCCGGCTGCTGCGGAACCGCCGCAGCAACACCACCGCGCCGCGCACGTCGCCGAGCGCCGGCAACGCGCCGCCCGCGTGCCAGCGCAACCGCGGGTGCCGCGCACGATGCGCATCGAACGTCGCATCGAAACCGCGCGTGCACGCCTGCGCCGGCCATTCGTCCTTCACCGACATCACGATGCATTCGCGCGGATGCGCATCGAGAAAACGCGCACAGTCCGCGAGCACGTCGTCGAACGACATGCCGAGCGCGATCCCGCCGTGATGGATGTCGAACGCATCGCAGCGGTGCCGGCAGCGGATGTCGAGCAGCCGCACGCCGTGCGCGAGCTGCGCGGCGAGCGGCGCGCGTTGCGTGCGCACGAGCGGATCGTCGACCGTATACGCACAGGTGTCATGGCTGCCCGGTAGGGTCAGCGTATGCAGCGGCCGCGCGTCGTCGAGCGCCGACATCCAGTCGGCCAGCGGCGTGGAAGCTTCGTATCGCGAAGGGATCATGAATCGATGACTGACAAGGAAAGAAAAACGTGGGTGACCGCGTCGGATGTCGCCGTGCGGGCCGGCGTGTCGCGCTCCGCGGTGTCGCGCGCGTTCTCGCCGACGGCGAGCATCGCACCCGAAACGCGCGAACGCGTGATGGTGGCCGCGCGTGCGCTCGGCTACCAGGTCAACCTGATCGCACGCGACATGATCACGCAGCGCAGCAGCATGATCGGCGTCGTGACGGCCGGATTCGAGAATCCGTTCCGCGCGCGGCTGCTGTCGGACCTGATGGCCGCGCTCGGCCAGCGCGCGTTCACGCCGCTCGTCACCAATGCGGACGATCCGCACCAGGTCCGGCAATCGCTCGAACGGCTGCTCAGCTACCGGATCGCGGGCCTCGTAATGACGTCCGCGTCGCCGCCGCTGTCGGTCGCGCGGCAGTATCTCGATCACCGGATTCCCGTCGTGATGATCAATCGCGAAGCGAACCTGCCGGGTGCGGACGTCGTCATCAGCGACAACGCGGCGGGTGCCGCCCATGCCGCGCAACGGCTCGTGCGGGCCGGCGCGCGCCGGCTCGCGTTCGTCGGGCCGCGCACCGCGAGCTACAGCGCACGCACACGTGCGGATGCGTTCGCGCAGGCGCTGCAACGCGGCGACGCGTTCGATGCGGCGCTCGTCCACGTGATCGATACGCACTCCGATACGCATGCATGCGGCATCGACGCCGCGCGGCAACTGTTCGCATCCGGCGAGCGCCCGGACGGCGTGTTCTGCTCGTCCGACCTGCTCGCGCTCGGCGTGATCGACGCCGCCCGCGACGCATTCGGCCTGCGCGTGCCCGACGAGGTGCGCGTGATCGGCTTCGACGACATTCCCGCCGCCGAATACGGCGCGTATCGGCTCACGACGCTGCGCCAGGACACGCAAGGCCTCGCGCACGCGGCCGTCGATCTGCTCGCCGACCGGATCCAGACGTTCGACGGCGCATCGCGCACGCGTGTCGTGCCGGTTACGCACGTGGTCCGGCACAGCTGCGCGTAACGTGTCGCGTCACTTCAGCCCGCCCGCGAAGCCGCGCAGCAGGTAGCGTTGCACGTAGCCGGCCACGGCAAGCGTCGGCAGCGACGCCAGCAGCCCCGCGCTCATCAAGTCGCCCCAGTCGATGCCGTTCTCCGTCACGTAGCCGGCGATGGCGAGCGGCAGCGTGAAGCGGCTCGGCGTCGACACGAACAGCAACGCAATCAGGAACTCGTTCCACGCGGCGATGAACACGAAGATCGCGGTCGCGATCAATCCTGGCGCGCACAGGGGCAGCACGATCTGTACGAGCCGCCGCGCGAGCCCGGCCCCGTCGATGCACGCGGCCTCCTCGTATTCGATCGGCACGTCGCGCACGAACGCGAGCAGCATCCAGATCGCCATCGGCAATGCGTAGATCTGGTAAGCGAGCATCAGCCCGAATGTCGAATCGAGCAGATGCAACCGCTTCGCGAGCGCGAACAGCGGCACCGCGATCGTGATCGGCGGCATCAGCTTCAATGCGAGCACGAGCATCAGGAACAGCACGTCCAGCCGCGCCGGAAACCGCAGCCGCACGAGCGCATACGCGGCCGGAAACGCGAGCGTCAGCGCGAGCAGCGTCGTACCGAACCCGACCAGCAGCGAATTGGCGAGCGGCACGCCGATGCCGTTCGACCAGACCGACGCGAAATGCTCGAGCGTCGGCGCGGCCGGCACGATCCGCAGCGGATGATCGAGGCGCTCGAGCGTCGGCATGAACGCCGCGCCGGCCATCCACAGGCACGGCAGCAGCAACAGCGCGAGCGCGGCGACGCGCAGAATCCACGGCGCCGCGCGACCGAACGTGGCCCCCGTTCGCGCGTGCGCGATGCCCGCGGATCGCGCCGTCATGCGCGCCGCTTGCGAACCGTCTGCCATACGTACCCCGAAACAAGCAGCGCGGACGCCGCGAGCATCAGCACCGACGCGGCGCTCGCCGGCCCGACGTCGAAGAAGCGGAAGCCAGTGTCGTAGATGTAGGTCGACAGCGTCTGCGTCGCGTTGCCGGGGCCGCCGCCCGTCAACGCATAGACCTTGTCGAACAACTTGAACGTGTCGATCGAGCGCAGCAGCAACGCGAGGCCGATCTGCGGCGCCGCGAGCGGCAGCGTGACGTCGCGCAGGCACTGCCACTCGCTCGCGCCGTCGGTGCGCGCGGCTTCGTACAGCTCCTGCGGGATCGATTGCAGCCCGGCCAGCACGATCAGGAACGCCATCGGCGTCCACTGCCACACGTCGACGAGCGCGAGCGACCACAGCGCGAGATGCGGATCGGACAGCCAGCGCACGCCTTCGATGCCGAACACGGCGAGCAGCGCGTTGAGGAAGCCGTCGAAATTGAGCCAGTTGCGCCAGATCGCCGAGCACACGAGCGTGGACAGCATCATCGGCAGGATCGCGAGCGGCAGCGCGATGCGCCGCCCCGGAAACGCGCGCACGAACAGCAGCGCGAGGCCGAAGCCGAGCGCGACTTCGACGAACGATGCCGCAATCGTGAAACGCAGGGTGTTGCCGAAGCCGGCCGCGAACGCGTCGTCGCCGAGCACGGCGCGATAGTTCGCGAGCCCCGCGAACGCGCGGCGGCCCGCCGTGTAGTCGACCTGGCAGAACGAGTCGATCAGCACCTGCGCGACCGGGTACAGCGCGAGCGCGGCCAGCACCAGGAGCGCGGGTCCGAGCAGCGCGACGAACGGCAGGCTGCGGCCGAGGGCTTTCATGCGAGGGTTCCGGCTGAAGCGTGGCGACAAGCCGTCACTTGCCGGCCGCGGCCATCGCCTGCGCGATCTTCTGCTGCGCCTGACGCAGCGCGGCGTCGGGTGCGGCCTGCCCGGTCAGCGCGAGCTGCAGCTGGTCGCCGAGAATGCTCTCGACCTGCTGCCAGTCCTTCACGCGCGGCCGCGCACGGCCGGCCTCGAGCGCCTTCAATTGATCGGGATACCAGCGGTACTGGCGCACCAGCGCCGGATCGGCGAACACGCTGCGGCGTGTCGGCGGAATGCCGATCCCGGCGAGGCGCGTTTGCGTATCGCGCGAACTCAGGTAGGCCAGGAAGTCCTGCGCGAGCTTCGCGTGCGGCGCGTCCTTCGCAATGCCCATCTGCCAGATGCCGAGCATCGGCGCCGGGCCGGCCGTCTGCCCGGGCGGCGGCTGCAGCGCGATCTGCCCGACCACGCGCGACTGCTTCGGATCGTCGAGCGCCGGAATCCACGCCGGCCACACCTCGATCGACTGCGCGGCCGTGCCGCGCTGAAGCGCATCGCGCACTTCGGCGGCGCCGTATACGTCGACGTCCTTCGGCGCGGAGGCCTTCAGCGCGAGGAACGTCTTCAGCGCGGCCTGCGACTCGCGCGAATCGATCGTCACGTTGCCGGCGCGGTCGAACACGTCGCCGCCATAAGCCCACAGGATCGGCAGGAAGCCCGTCACGACCGGGTTGCCCTTGGTGCCGCGGAACACGACGCCCGACACGCTCTTGTCCGCGCCGCCGACGGTCTGCGCGATCTTCAGCACGTCGTCCCAGTTGCGCGGCGGCTGCAGCTTGTATTTCGCGAGCAGATCCTTCCGGTACGCGAACATCTCGACGTTGCCGACGATCGGCAGCGCGTACAGCGCGCCCGCCGCGTTGCGCCCGAGCGCGACCGCCGACGGCACGAGATCGGCGTCCGCGAGCGACGCCGGCAGCGGCTTCAGCCAGCCGTTGCCGATGAATTCGGGCGCCCACGTGTCGTCCATCATCACGAGATCGTACGTGCCGGTGCCTTCGCGCATCGACAGCTTCAGCTTCTGGTACAGGTTCGCGTTCGGCAGCTTGAGCAGCTCGATGTCGGTGCCCGGATGCAGCTTGGTGAAGCCGGCGACGGCGTCGGCCAGCCCCTTGCCGTAGATGTCGTCGCGGCCCGCGATGACGAGATCCGCCGCGAAGGCGTGCGAGGCGGCAAGGGACAGCGCAACGGCGGCGGACAGCGCGCGCAGGCGGCTCAGCAAGGTCATGTGGTCTCTCTCGATCGGCGTGGTGGCGGGTCGGCCTCGCGTTGCACACGTGTGCAACGCGGGCGACGCTTCGGGCGTCCTGAAGCGAACGCCATTGTTCACGTCGATCGTTAAGAATTTGTGGCACGCGGCGAAACCGACCGGCCATCGCAGCCGGCGCCCCGCCCGCTTCGCCACGTGCACGCCGTCAGAAGTTCACGCGAATTCCGGCCATCACCGCGAGCTGCCGGCTCGAATTGCTGTTCGCGAGCACCGGAATCTGCGCGTAGTTCACCGCATTGCCGTTCGCGTCGGTGCCGAGCCCCGTGCCGCTCGCGATCTGGCCGATCGCGACCGCATACAGCGCGGTGCGCTTCGACAGGCTGTAGTTCGTGCCGACGTTGACCTGGTGAAAGCGCGTCGTGCCGCGGCCGTCCGTGTGCGCGGCGTTGAAGATGTACGCGACGCCGCCCTGCAGCGCGGGCGTGAACATGTACGTGACGTTCAGCTCGCCGACGTCGAACGTGAACGCCTGCGTGCGCGGCTGCGCGCCCGTCGGGAAATAGCGGCTGTCGCCGAGGCGCGTGTGCGTGTAGGTCAGCGCGACCGTCGCCGCGCCGAGCGTCACCGAGCCGCCGGCGCCGAACGCGCGCATCGAGCCGGCGTCCTGAAGCAGGCAGTACATCGCGCCCGGATTGCTGCACGCGAAGTCGCCGATATAGCCGTTCGCGCCGCCGAGCGCCGCGTCGAGCGGCTGGTGCAGGTCGAGATAGCCGACCGAAAACGCGACCGGCGCACGCGTGTAGGTCGCGGCGACCGCATAGCCGCGCTTCGCGGAAAAATCGCCGGCCTGCCCGCCGAAGCTGAACGTGCCGCCGAACGTCAAGCCGTTGAAGTCCGCGCTGGTGAACTTCAACGCGTTGTTGAAGTTGAACGCGGCGTTCAGGTTGTCGACGTCGCCGAGATGCGAGCCGTACGGCGTCGCCCAGTTGTTGCTCGACACGTACGCGCCGAGCATGTCCGTGTACGAATCGTATTGGCGGCCGAGGCCGAGCGTGCCGATCGAATCCTGGCGCAGCCCGACCCACGCCTGCCGGCTGAACGCCGTGCCGCCCTGCAGCGCCTGCCCGTTCGCGGACAGGAACTGCTGCTCGAGCGAAAACACCGCGTTGAGCCCGCCGCCGAGCGGCTCGGCGCCCTGGAATCCGAAGCGGGACGGCACGAGGTTGCCGCCGCCCATCTGCCATGCGTGGCCGCCGCCTGTGCTGCCATCGGCGCGCGTGAACTGCTGGTTCGTCGAATAGATGATGCCGGTGTCCACGGTACCGTACAGCGTCACGCTGCCCGAGGTTTGCGCGTGTGCGTGCATGCAACCCAGCGCGGCCGCGCTCGCGGCCAGTCTTCGTCCGATCTTCATGTCCCGCCCCTCTGATGTCATCGATTCGCAGTGCAGATCGATGGTGTTGTCGATATGGGTGACAGGACTCTATCCAGCGAAAATTCGGGACCCCTATCCCAAATCAGCAAACGATGAAGCGAACGGACGACACGCGACCATGCCCGGCGGCACGGTCGCGATGCGCGGACGTCACTCGGGACGCAAGGTTTGCGACGGCAGCTCGCCGAACAGGTCGCGATACTCGCGTGCGAAATAGCCGAGATGCGTGAAGCCCCAGCTCGCGGCGGCCTCCCCGACACCGAGTTGCTGCGCCGAGGTCGTGCGCAGCAGGCGCCGCACCGCATTCAGCCGGATCGTGCGCAGATAGCCGACGGGCGTGACGTCGGCGACGCGCTGGAAGCTCGTCTGCAGCGTGCGGCGGCTGCAGCGCAGCGCGCGGCACAGCTCGAGCACGGTGACGGGTTCCTCGGGCCGGTCGCGCAGGTGTTTCTCGCAACGGCTGACGATATCGCTGTAGGTCGCGTGCGTGATGTCGCGGCGCTCGACGCCGATGCCCTGGTCGAGCGCATCGAGGAACATGCCGAGCATCGCGTCGCGGAACATCTTGCGGGTGGCCGCGTAGTCGAGGCAGCCGGGGTTGCGCTGCGCGTCGTCGATCAGCGACGACAGCCGCGCGCCGAGCGCGACGCCTTGCGCATCCGACAGCCGCGTGACGTGCCGCAGCTTGCGCGCGCCGGCCGCGCCGAACTCGGCTTCGCACAGCTCGTCGATCATGTCCGACGCGGCGCTGATCCCGACGAGCCCCATCCCTTCCGGCGTGTGGAATTCGAAATCCTCGCCGGCGCGCAGCGCGAGTAGCGCATAGCCGTCGACCGGCTGGCCCTGGAACGTGCCGGCGAGCGGCATCGACAGCGGCACCGCGAGCGACGTGCGTCCGGCCGGCGCGAGGCCGGTTTGCGCGACACGCCGGTTGGTCGTCTCGCGGAAGAAATGGAACTCGTCGTACAGCACCTGCGTGACGGTGCCCCTGAACCGGCCCGGCGTCATCTGGCGGTAGACCTGATGCCAACCCGCGATCGCGAGCCCGTGGTCATGCACGTCTTCGTGTGAGCGTGACTGGAACAGCATCGGCATCTCCGGTGAAACCCTGAATCCACGTTGCGCCGCACGGCGCGCAACGGCACAGCTTACCCCCGCAAAATTCCGCGCAGTGCAGTTTCGAATGCAAGGCATGCCGCCGACAGCGCGGCGGCCTGCTCGCCGGTCAGGCGGACATAGCGGCGAAACGACGGCATCCGGTTCACGACCTCGCTGCCGCCGAACGGCACGACGGCGAGCGTCCAGCGCCCGTCGCGCGCGGCGATCGTACAGTCGGTCAGGTGCAGCCGGCGCAGCGCGTCGGCGAGTGACGAATCGGCGACGAGCGCGGCCACCGCCCGCACGAATCCGGGGCTGCATCCCGCTGCGGGCTCGGCCACGACACCGGTGCGCCGCAGCCAGCCGGTCTGCAGCACGCGGGCATGGCCCTGCCCGGCCGGGCCGTCCGCGCCGATCGACACCTGCACGCTGACCGTATGCATCAGGAACTGACGGTCGACGCGTTCTTCGACGGCCACGTGCACGCCATTCGGCAGCCGGGCCAGAGGTTCGGCCGCGCCGCTGCTCGCATCCCGCGCCGCGCCGAGGTCGGCCAGCACGCGCGCGGCGATCGCGCCGGGCCGGTGGCCGGGCGGCGGCGTGTCGGGCGCCGCGCGCCACCGGGCGAATGCGAGCCTCACGACGCGACGTGCTCGTTGCGCAGCACTTCCTCGACCGGCACCGGCTTGAACGGATGCCGGCGCTGCACGACGAGCGTCCAGAACAGCGCGTACAGCGCGGTGAGCCCGAGCATCGCGCCGAACGGCACGTAGATGTCGCGCGCGTTCATGCCGGGCGGCGTGATGTACCAGATCGCGAGCACGATGCCGACGCTCGACACGATCTGCGGCAGCGGGAACAACGGCGAACGATACGGACGCGGCAGGTCCGGGCGGCGGATGCGCAGCATCACGACCGACGCGGTGACGAGCAGATACGCGGTGCCCCACGCGCAGGTCGCGGCGAGCACGAGATGCAGGATGCTGTCGAGGTTGCCGTTGATCAGCCACGCATGGAAGATCGGCACGATCGCCGACGCGACGATGCCGACCACCGGCGTCTTGAAGCGCGGATGCAGATACGCGAAGCAGCGCGGCAGCGCGCCGTCGATCGCCATCCCGTACAGGATGCGCGGCAGCCCGGCCATCAGCGTGTTGATCGTCGCGGCGCCCGCGCACAGGAACGCGATGCCGAACCACACGCGGCCGAAGGGCCCAAGCACCTGCAGCGCGAACGCGGGAATCGCGCCCGGCGTGTCGAGCAGATGCGTGAGGCCGTCCGGGCTCACCGGCACGTTCGCGACCTGACGGCGGATCGCCGCGCCGTACAGGAACATGCAGATCGCGACGCCGACGAGGCCGAGCGCCATCGCGCGCGGAATCGTGCGGCCCGGCGCCTTCATTTCCGGCGCGAGCGGCGTGACGAACTCGCACCCGACGAACATGAACATCGCCATCCCGACCAGCGACAGCACCGCCGGCACCGACGTGCCGACTTCCGAGCCGCCGAACCAGCCGTCGAGATGCACGGCCGGCGCGGCAGCGAGGCCGAGGATGCCGAAGATCATCAGCGACAGCCACATGCCGGCCGTCAGCACGATCTCGAGCTTGCTGAACACCTTGATGCCGATGATGTTGGTGATCGCGAACGTGACGACGAGCCCGACGCCGACGAGCCACGAACTGTTGTGCTTCTCGAACGCGGCGTTCAGCGACTCAAAGTTCACGAGCGCCATGATGCCGCTCAGGATCGTCTCCGCCGTGCCGGCGAACACGTGCACGAGGAAATACGCGGAAATCGTGCCGGTGATCGCCCAGAAGCGGCCGAGCCCGCACGACAGGTAATCGTAAACCGAGCCCGCCGTCGGCAACATCGCGGCGGCTTCGGAGAACGTCGTCGCCTGCGCCTGCATCATCACGAACGCGATGATCATCGCGACCGCGAACGCCCAGCCGCCCATCCCGAAGCCCGACGTCGCGGTGAGGATCACCGGGCTCGCCATGATGAGGCCGACGGCGCTCGCCAGCGCGGTCGGGAAACCGACCGCGCCCGCCTTCAGCACCGTGCCGCCGCCCGCTTCAGCCGACGCACCGGCGGGCGTATCGCCCGCGGCGCCGGTCACTCCAGACCATCCCGACATCTTCGTCTCCTTCCCTTTTCGGGCCGGCGCCGGCGCTGCGGCGCCCGCTCCGTTCCGTGCTTCGCGGTCGGCCCTGGGCGGCGCTTCAGCGCGTCGCCACCAGGCCCCTGTCGATCCAATCCAGATCCGATGTCGAAAAAATACGCAGGCAAAATAATCCGGTCATAGCGCAAATCGGCAAACCGGCGGTGGCGAACGGGTTATCCCGCCCTCCACCGCCGGTTCGGCGTCATGCGCTCATGCCGTCACGGCCTCACGCGAACGGCACGGCCTCGAAGCCCGCCGCGAGCGCGTCGACGATCCGGTCGAGCTGCTCGCGCTGGATCACGAGCGGCGGCGACAGGATGATTTTCGTGCCGACCGGGCGCACCAGCACGCCGTGCTCGCGCGCCACTTCCGCGACCGCGTTCGCATAGCCGGACAGCGGGTCGATCGGCTCGCGGGTCTGCTTGTTCGCGACGAGGTCGAGCGCGAGCATCAGCCCCTTGCCGCGCACCTCGCCGACCGCCGCGAAGCGTTCGGGGAACGACTGCAGCGCTTCGAGCAGATACGCGCCCTGCTTCGCCGCGTTCGCCGGCAGGTCTTCCTTCACGACGATGTCGAGGCTCGCGAGCGCGGCCGCGCACGCGACCGGGTGCCCGGCATACGTGTAGCCGTGCATGATCGCGCCGCCGAAGTCCGCGTTCGCGGCGAACGCATCCTCGATCCGCGCGTTCACGGCCGTCGCGCCGAGCGGCACGTAGCCGGACGAGATTCCCTTCGCGAGACACATGATGTCCGGGCGCACGCCCCAGCCGCGGCTGCCGAACATGCTGCCGCTGCGGCCGAAGCCCGTCACGACTTCGTCGGCGATCAGCAGCACGCCGTAGCGGTCGCACACCTCGCGCACGAGCGGCCAGTAGTTGGCCGGCGGCACGATCACGCCGCCCGCGCCCTGCACCGGCTCGGCAATGAACGCGGCGACCGTGTCAGGGCTCTGGAACTGGATCTCGCGCTCCAGCATTTCCGCGCAGATCCGGCCGAGTTCCTCCGGATCCTGCGTGAACGGATTGCGGTACAGCCATGGCGTCTCGACGTGGAAGCAGCCGGGCAGGTTCGGTTCGTAGTTGCGGCGGAACACCGTGTTGCCGTTCACCGACGCGCCGCCGAAGTGCGTGCCGTGATAGCCCTGCTTCAGCGAGATGAACTTCGTGCGGTCGGCCTGGCCGCGCACCTTCCAGTATTGGCGCGCGATTTTCAGCGCGGTCTCGATCGAGTCGGAGCCGCCCGAGCTGTACAACACGCGGCGCATCCCTTCCGGCTCCAGCATGTCGATCAGCTTCTTCGACAGTTCTTCCGCGCGCGGATGCGAGATGCCGTCGAACAGCTGGAAGTATTCGAGTTCGTCGAGCTGGCGCACGATTGCGTCCTTCACTTCCTGGCGGTTGTGCCCGACGTTCACGTTCCACAGGCCCGCGACGCCGTCGACCAGCTGCTTGCCGGTTTCGTCGAACACGTAGCAGCCGTCGCCGCGCACGATGCGGATCGGCTTGCGCTGTTTCATTTCGTTCGGGTGCAGCATCGGGTGCCAGAACTTCGCTTCGTTGTAGCTCATTGCAGTCTCCACTTTCGGATCGTTCGAACCTCGGCCGTGGACGGACGAGGTTCGAGGTTGTCGGGATGTTCGGAACGGGCGCCGCGCGTCAGTGCGCGATGCACACGGATTTGGTTTCGGTGAAGCCTTCGATCGCATACTGGCCGAACTCGCGGCCGATGCCCGACTGCTTGTAGCCGCCGAACGGCATCGACGGGTCGAGCGGAATGTGACAGTTCACCCATACGGTGCCGGCCTCGATCTGCGGCACGAGATTCATCACGCGCTTCAGGTCGTTGCTCCAGATGCTCGCGGCGAGGCCGTACGGCGACGCGTTCGCGAGACGCACGGCGTCGGCCGCATCGTCGAACGGCACGACGACGATCACCGGACCGAACACCTCGTCGCGCACGATCGCGCTGTCGGGATGCGGATCGGCGATCACGGCCGGTTTCACGTAGTAGCCGGGCAGGTCGTCGGCCGGCGTGCCGCCCGCGAGGAACGTGAGGCCCGCGCGGCGCGCGCCCTCGATGTGCTGGACGACCGTGTCGCGGTGGTGCGCGGAGACGAGCGGGTTGATCTGCGCGGTGGTGTCGAGGCCCGCGCCGAGCTTCATCGACTGCGCGACGCCCGCAAGGCCGTCCGCGAGCTGCGCGAACTTGCTGCGATGCACGTAGATGCGCGACGCCGCCGCGCACACCTGCCCCTGGTTGAAGAATGCGCCGGCCGCGACCCCGTCGAGCGCCTGCGCGACGTCGACGTCGTCGAGCATCACGATCGGGTTCTTGCCGCCGAGTTCGAGCGAGAAGCGCGTCATGTTCTGCACGGCCGCCGCGCCGACCCGCTTGCCGGTCGCGGTCGAACCCGTGAACGAGATCTTCGCGATCGACGGGTGGCTCGCCAGCGCGGCGCCGCACGTGCGCCCGCCGGTGACGACGTTGAACACGCCGGGCGGCACGCCGGCGTCGAGGGCGAGTTCGGCGAGGCGCAGCGCGGTGAGCGGCGTTTCCGGCGACGGCTTCAACACGATCGTGCAGCCGGCCGCGAGCGCCGGAATCAGCTTCCACACGGCGATCATCAGCGGAAAATTCCACGGCACGATCGCGGCGACCACGCCGACCGGCTCCTTGCGCGTATAGGCCGTATAGCGCGCGCCGGGCGGGAACGGGATCGACACGTCGAGCGTCTGGCCGGTGATCTTGGTCGCCCAGCCGGCCATGTAGCGCACGTATTCGACGCTCGCGCCGACTTCGATCGCGCGCGACACGTGGATCGACTTGCCCTGGTTCAGCGTTTCGAGCTGCGCGAGCGTTTCGGCGTCGGCTTCGATCAGGTCGGCGAGCTTCAGCAGGATGCGCTCGCGGTCGGCCGGGCGCAGCCCGCTCCACACGCGCGTGTCGAATGCGTGCTTCGCGCTGGCGACGGCGCGGTCGACGTCGTGCGCGTCCGCATCCGCGACCGTCGCGAGCCGCTCGCCGGTCGCCGGGTCGTACACGTCGAGCCGCGCGGCCGCGTGCGCGGGCTGCATGGCGCCGTCGATGAAAAGGCCGAAATCGCGTGCGACGAAGGTGCGCACGGTGTCGCTGACCGCGACGAAGTTCGTGGTGCTCATGGGCGTCTCGATGATTGTCATGGCTGGGCCGCGTGCGCGCCGGCATGCGGGTGTCGAACCACTGTATCGACGAGGGATCGCGCCCGGTGAGCGCAAATTGGCAAGCGTGCGGGGGATCGACACGCGCGCGAGTCGGGTGCGAAAAAACTACAGGAACAACGTGCCGACCAGTTCGGTGCGGTTCGACACGCCGAGCTTGCGGTACATCCGCATCAGATGCGTCTTGACGGTCGGCTGACCGAGCGCGAGATCGCGCGCGATCTCCTTGTTCGAGCGGCCGTCGCGCACGAGGCGCGCGATCTGCTCCTCGCGATGGGTCAGCCGCTCCTCGCAACCGATCCGGTGAATCCCGCGCCGCGCGCGCAGCAGCGGGCACAGCGCGGCTTCGACAACCGGCTGCAACCGTGCCAGCGCGTCGATCTCGCCCGGCGCGAACCGGCCCGCCGTGCCGTTGCCCGCGCCACCGCCCGCGTCACTCTTCCCGAAGCGCAGCAGCGAAAACGCGCCGATCGTCCGGCCCGCGTCGTCGCGCAGCCAGATCTCGACGACGTCGGCAACATCGTGCCGCCGCAGGAAACGGGTCCAGTATGCGGACGCATCGCGACTTTCGTCAGGCAATTGGGAAGCGAGCGTCACGACCGCGTGAGCGCCTGCCGCGCAACGCGACGGATGCAGCGGATCAAGCATGCGGTAGCGCGCGATGTAGGTGCGATGCATCGACTCGGGCATGCCGAACAGCTCGAAATCGGCCGGCTCGCCGCTCAGGTCGAGCCGGTAGAACACGATCGCGGACGGGCTCGCGAACGCGTCGAACGCGTCGACGCACGCGCGCAGCGCGCGCTGCCAGTCGGCGGCTTCGTGATCGGCGGCTTCGTGATCGGCGGGAACGGGTGAGGTCGGCATGATGGGAGCGGCCGGCGGCCGAACGCGTCGAAGTTCGGGCCAGCCTACCGGCGCCGAAATGGGCCGGTGAGCACAAATCGGCAATTCATCTGCGGGTGGCGGATGGCGGACGCGCCGGCCGTGTCTCGACGACGGAAGCTGCGCCGGGAAGGCATGCGCCGCGAGCCGCGGGATCGGGAATGGACGTCGAAGACGGTGCGGAACATCGCGCACGCCGATCGAGCGCGACCGGAACGACCGGTGAAGTTTCCGGAGCGGCCGCGCGTGCGGCCTCGAAGCGAAGGCGCGGCGACATGCGCGCCCCGCCCCGTCGGTCAATATCAGTGCGCGTTCGCGGCGAACGTGTCGCAGGCGCTCACTTCGCCCGACTCCATCCCGCGCCGCAGCCAGTACACGCGCTGCTCGCTCGTGCCGTGGGTGAAGCTCTCCGGCACGACGTAGCCCTGGCCTTGCTGCTGCAGCCGATCGTCGCCGATCGCGGCCGCCGCCTTCAGCCCCTGCTCGAAATCGCCGGGCTCCATCAGCCGCTGGTTCGCGCGCTGCGCGTTGTTCGCCCACACGCCGGCGAAGCAGTCGGCCTGCAGTTCCATCCGCACCGACAGCGCGTTCGAGCGCGCTTCGCTCGACCGGCGGCGCGCGGCGTCGACCTTGTCGGAAATGCCGAGCAGGTTCTGCACATGATGGCCGACTTCGTGCGCGATCACATAGGCCTGCGCGAAATCGCCGCCCGCGCCGAACCGCTTGCGCAGTTCGTCGTAGAAGCCGAGATCGATGTACACGTTGCGGTCGCCCGGACAGTAGAACGGCCCCATCGCGGTCTGGCCGGTGCCGCACGCGGTCGGCGTCGAGTTCGTGAACATCACGAGCTTCGGCGCCTGGTACTGCGCGTGCAATTGGGTGTTGAACACGCCCGTCCACGTGCGCTCGATATTGCCGAGCACCTTGCGCGTGAACACCGCGCCGGGATCGTTCGCCGGCGCGCCCTGATGCTGCGTCGGCGCGGGCTGCGCCTGCTGCTGCCGGCCCTGCAGCGCCGACGCGCCTTCGAGCACGACGCGCGGGTCGATCCCGAAAAAATACGATGCGGCCAGCGCGACCACGATCGTGCCGATGCCGATCGTCGCGCGCCCGCCGCCGAACCCGCCGCCGCGTCGATCCTCGACGTTCATGCTTTCTCTTTCGTCGTCCAGCCTCATTGCCGGCCCCTCCCTGTTCTTGTCGATGGTCCGGCCGCGCGATGCGCGACCGGGCGATCAGCCATCGCGCCCTGTGCCATCGGCGGACGCGGTGTATCCATATCGGTCGTACGCGCGCGCCGATCTCGCCGCCTGCCGCTCCGCTTGCACGACGGAATCGGCGGCCGTCGCGCCCCGCACCGATGCGCGGGCGCGCCCGCGCCATTTTGCCGGGCTTTTGCGACGCATCGCAAAAATACGGAGGATAGAGCGATTCGGCGCCGAACATCGTCAGCCTTTGCAAAATGACCGCGATCCGGCCGGTCGGCCCGGTGCGCGTTCATCCTTTCGGCGGATACCGGCGTGCGTCGGCGCCGCCTAGAGTGACCGGAAACGACACCTTCCGGAGAACGCCATGACGCACCCGCAACCCCGCACGATCGCCATCACCGGCGCCGGCACCGGCATCGGCGCCGCGTGCGCGCGCCGCTTCGCCGCCCGCGGCGATCGCGTCGTGCTGATCGGGCGGCGTCGGCCCCCGCTCGACGCGCTCGCCGCCGAGACGGGCGGCCTCGCGCTCGCCGGCGACGCCGCGAGCACGGCCGACTGGACCCGTTTCCTGCCGGAGATCGCCGCACGGTTCGGCCCCGTCGATGCGCTCGTCGCATGCGCGGGCGGCCACGGTCTCGGCCGCGCGGACGAAACCGACGACGCGCACTGGCGCGACGCGCTGCATGCGAATCTCGACACCGCGTTCGTCAGCGCACGCGCATGCCTGCCCGATCTGATCGCGCGGCGCGGCAGCATCGTGCTGGTCGCGTCGATCGCCGCGCTCGCGGCCGGGCCCGGCGTATGCGGCTATACGGTCGGCAAGCATGCGCTGCTCGGGCTCGCGCGATCGCTCGCACGCGACTACGGGCCGCACGGCGTGCGCGCGAACGCGGTGTGCCCGGGCTGGGTCCGCACGCCGATGGCCGATGCGGAAATGGAACCGCTGATGTCCGCATACGGCGACACACTCGACGGCGCGTATGCGCGCGTCAGTGCCGACGTGCCGCTGCGGCGCGCGGCCGATCCGGACGAGATCGCGGCCGTGTGCGCATTCCTGGCATCACCGGATGCATCGTTCGTAACGGGCGCGACGCTCGTCGCCGACGGCGGCGCAACGGTCGTCGATGTGCCGACGCTCGCGTTCGACACGCTTTGATGCATGGGAGTACGCCGCCCGCACGACGCATCTTCGCTGCACGGAGACGCATTGCCCGCGTGCGCATCGTAAGGGGCGGTCGCCCGCCGGTACGCGACCGCCCGTCCCCTCGCCCGGCGCATGCACCACGCCGCGTGCGTTTCCCGCCCCGGAAATCCGCTAACATCGACCGGTCCCGCCGCCCCCGCGCGGCACTGCCTCACCGATCGGCATTCGATGAACATCCGGTTTCTTGAAACCTTCGTCTGGCTTGCGAAGCTGGAGAACTTCCGGCTCACGGCCGAGAAACTGCACACGACGCAGGCGGCCGTGTCGAGCCGCATCGCGTCGCTGGAAGAAGCGTTCGACGTGCGGCTGTTCGACCGCAACACGCGCTCGGCCACGCTCACGCCCGCGGGGCGGCGCATGCTCGCGTACGCGGAACGCATCGTGCGGCTCGACAGCGAGATGCGCCGCGACATCGACGCGGCGAGCGACGCGGGGCTGATCCGGATCGGCGTGATCGAGTCGATCGTCCACAGCTGGTTTCCGGCACTGATGGCGCAATTGCGCGAGCGCTATCCGCGCCTCGACGTCGAGATCACGAGCGACACGACACTGCACCTGATCCGCCTGCTGAGCACCGACGGCGTCGACCTGATCCTGCAGACCGACCCGGTGCCGGGCCCCGACTTCACGAACCTGCCGCTGTGCGAATTCCCGGTGCGCTGGGCGGCGAGCCCGCGTCTCGGGCTCGGCGGCGAACGGCTCGACGTTGCGCGGCTTGCCGCGTACCCGATCATCAGCTTCTCGCGCCACTCGGGCCCCCACGCGACGATCGAGCGGCTGTTCGCGGCCGTCGAGCGGCCGGCCAGCATCAACTGCATCACGTCGGTCGCCGCGATGATCCGGCTCGTCGCCGACGGCTTCGGCGTGGCCGCGCTGCCGCCCGCGATCATCGGGCGCGAACTGCAGGAAGGCACGCTCGAACTGCTCGACGTCGAACCCGAATTCCCCGCGCTGCCGCTCGTCGCGTCGTATCGCACGCAGGGCCTGCCGGTCGCCGCGCGCATCGCGGAACTGGCGAGCGAAGTCGCGCGCGCAATGCCGGCGGTTTCCAGTCATGCGAAGCCCGCCGCGTCGGCAAAGGCCGAAACCGAAACCGACATCGTCGACAAGTCCCCAGCCCGCCCGGCGAAAAAAACCCGACCCGCGTCGGCAAGACGCACGCCGCAATCCGCATCGCCCGCGACCCCGGCGAAACGCCGCCCGCGCCGCTCATAAGAAAACCTGTTCACCGCGAATTTGTTTTCTTGTTGGACGGGTGCGGCCCGTCTTCGGGACACTGCGGTTCCTGACACACCCCGTCACAAGGAACCCGCCATGTCCCGCCTTTCCCTTCCGCACGGCCAGCTCTGCGTCTGGACGGACATCGATCCCGCGCACGAAGCCGATTTCAACGCGTGGTACGACCGCGAGCACATGCAGGAGCGTGTCGCGATTCCCGGCTTCACGCATGCGCGGCGGTTCCGCGCGACCGACGGCGGCCCGCGCAAGTACCTCGCGCTGTACGTGACGGACACGCTCGACGTATTCCGCGGCGACGCGTACCGGCGCGCGTTCACGCAGCAGACCGCGTGGTCGCTCGCGAACTTCGAACGGATGACGGGCACGCAGCGGCGGGTCGGCGACCTGACGATCGAGGCCGGCGACGGCGAAGGCATGCATCTCGCGCTGTTCGTGCTGCCGCCGGAGCGCGTCGACGTGCCGCACCTGCGCGAGCGCTTCGGCGCGGCGCTGCACGAACCGGGCATCCACGCGGCCCGGCTGTTCCGCACCGCGCCGGACCTGTCCGCGCCGATCGGCGCCGACGCGGCCGCGCGTCCGGCCGCCGACGCGCTCGTGCTGATCGAGGGCAGCGATGCCGCGACCACGCGCCGTGTCGCCGCCGCCATTGCCGGTCACGACGACGTACGCACCTTCGACCTGCTGTGGCGCGCCGCCGCGCCGCGGCCGGCTGCCGGTCGCGACGCCGAAGCCAAACCGGCCGCCGCCGCGCTGCCGGCCTGAACGCCGACGCCGCCACCGGCCGTGCCGGCCGCGCCGTCCGTGATCCGCACGCGGCCGGCGCATCGGTCCCCGTGCGTCACCCCCGTCCTCCTTCACGACATGCCCGACACCATGAGCACTCTCGCCCAGCCCGCCGCCCACACGCCCCGCCGCGTCCGCAACAGCCGACTCGCGACCGCGAGCATGATCGGCACGTCGCTCGAGTGGTACGACTTCACGATCTACAACACGCTCGCCGCGCTCGTCTTCAACCACCTGTTCTTTCCGTCGGTCGATCCGCTGGCCGGCACGATCCTCGCGTTCTCGACCTATGCGGTCGGCTACGTGTCGCGTCCGCTCGGCGGCTTCGTGTTCGGCAACCTCGGCGACCGCATCGGCCGCCGCGCGGTGCTGATGCTCACGCTCGTGCTGATGGGTGTCACGACCGCGCTGATGGGCGCGCTGCCGACCTATGCGCAGGCCGGCATCCTGAGCCCGATTTTGCTCGTCGCGCTGCGCTTCGTGCAGGGCGTCGCGCTCGGCGGAGAATGGGCCGGCGCGGTGCTGCTGTCGGTCGAGCATGGCGACCAGAAACGGCGTGGACTGTCCGCGTCGTGGACGCAGATCGGCCCGTCGTTCGGCACGCTGCTCGGCACCGGCTGCATCGCGCTCGTGACGCTCTCCATCACGTCCGACGCCTTCCTGTCGTGGGGCTGGCGCGTGCCGTTCGCGGCCAGCGCGCTGCTCGTCGTATTCGGTTTCTGGCTGCGGCGCGGCGTCGACGAAACGCCGCAGTTCGAGCAGCTCGCCGAATCGCACGCGACCGCCGACGTGCCTGTCGCCGAAGTGCTGAAGTGTCACTGGCGGCGCCTGCTGATCGCCGGCGGCTCGCGGATCGGCTCCGACGTGCTGTACGCGCTGATCGTCGTGTTCACGCTGACCTACGTGACGACCGTGCTGCACCTGTCGCGCCCGGTCGCGCTGACGGCCGTGATGATCGGCACGGCCTGCAACGCACTCGCGGTGCCGTTCTTCGGCGCGCTGTCGGACCGCTTCGGACGCCGTCCGGTATACCTCGCCGGCGCGATCGCCGGGATCGTGTGGGCGTTCGTGTTCTTCACGATGCTCGATTCGGCGCGGCCGGGCGCGATCGTCGCGGCGGTTGCGATCGGCCTCGTGATCCATGCGGTGATGTACGGCCCGCAAGGCGCGTTCGTCACCGAACAGTTCCCGACCCGTGTGCGTTATGCGGGCTCGTCGCTGGCCTACACGCTCGCCGGCATCGCCGGCGGCGGCTTCGCACCGCTCGTGATCGCCACGCTGTTCCGCCAGACGGGCACGACGACGGCCGTGTCGCTGTACGTCACCGCGGCGCTCGTCGTCACGTCGATCGCGCTGCTGGCCGCGCGCGAGACCGCGCACCGGCCGCTCGCGGATTGAGCTTCCCTGCCGATCGTTTCATTCATTCGCACTTCAAACGGATACCCGCATGCAAGCCCTGTCGTTCAACGTGATGTCCCCGCAAGGCGCTTCGGCCCAGATCGACGTCGAGATCGAACGTGTCGTGATCGCCGGCTGGGCCGGCCGCGATCCGGCAGCGATCCGCGCGCACATCGACGAACTCGCGGCGCTCGGCGTCGCGCCGCCGTCGGCCACGCCGTGCTTCTATCGCGTGTCGTCCGCGCTGCTCACGCAGGCGCCGTCGATCGGCGTGCTCGGCGCACGCTCGGGCGGCGAGATCGAGTGCGTGCTGATCGACAGCCCGGTCGGCACGCTGGTAACGGTCGGCTCCGATCATACGGATCGGGAAGTCGAGGCCTACGGTGTCGCGGTGTCGAAACAGGTGTGCGCGAAACCGCTCGGCCGCGAGGCGTGGCGTCATGCGGACGTCGCCGATCATTGGGACGCGATCGAGATGCGCTCATGGCTGATCAAGCCCGGCGGCGAACGCGTCGCGTATCAGCACGGCGCGCTCAGCGGGCTGCTTGCGCCCGCCGCGCTGTGGCACCGCCTCGACGACCGGCGCACGATGCCCGCGCGCTGCGCGATGTTCGGCGGCACGGTCGCCGTGCACGGCGCCATCGCGGCGATGGGCGACGGTGACGCGTTCGAGATGGAACTCCACGATCCGGTGCTCGGGCGCAGCCTGCGGCACCGGTACGAGGTCGAGGTATTGCCGGTCGTCGCGTAAGGGACGGTGGCGGGTACGCAGGCAATAAAGAATCTGACCGGCACGCGGGTCCGTCACCCGCCTTCAGCGCCCGCCGTCATCGCAAGCAGCCCAGCCCCGCGAGCGCCGTCTCCACCGCGGTATCGAGCGGCGTCACCGGCTCGCGGCCCAGCACCGCCGTCACCCGCGCGTTGTCCATCCGGAGCGGCTCGCGCCACAGATAACGCATTTCGAGCATCTCGCGCATCGTCGTGACGAACGGCGCCGCGGCCCACACGAGCCACCACGGGAAGCGCCGCACCGTCGGCCGCATCCCGTGCCGCTGCGCGACGCGGCGCACGGCCTGCGCCATCTGCGTGCCGTCCGCGTCCCAGTACCCGCCGAAATGGAAGCGCGCGAACGGCTCCAGCGTGTCGCGTCGCTCGAGCAACTCGACCATCGTGCGCGCGACGTCCGGCAGGTACGCCCATTGATGGCCGACGCCCGGGCGGCCCGGCACGCTGATGGCCGCGACGGGCCGCCCGGCCTTGACGAGCCCCTGCCCGAACCAGTTGTTGCCCGCATGCGCCCCGAAGAAATCGCCGGCCCGCACGATGATCGTCCGGACGCCCTGCGCGGTCGCCGCCTGCAACCGCCGCTCCATCTCGACGCGGATCGCGCCCTTGCGCGTCACCGGATGCTGCGGCGCGTCTTCGCGCAACTCGGGAAACGCGTCGGGGCCGTAGTTGTAAATCGTCCCCGGCAGCACGACGGTCGCCCGCGCCACCGTCGCCGCCGCGATCGTGTTGTCGAGCATCGGCAACACCTGCGTCGACCAGTTCCGGTAGCCGGGCGGGTTCACCGCGTGCACGATCACGCTGCAGCCGCGCGCCGCGCGGACCACCGCGTCGCGGTCGAGCGCGTCGCCACGCATCCATGCGATCCCGTCGCGCTCCACCGTCCCGGCGTCGAGCCCGCGCTTGAGCGCGCGCACCTGCCAGCCGGCATCGCGCAACTGACGCGCGACCTCGCCGCCGATGCCTCCGCTCGCGCCGAGCACGAGTGCCTGTCGTTGCGTTCCGCCTGCGTTTGCCGTCATGGCCGTTCTCCGTGGATGAACCGTTGTCTGCACGCATTCTGGCGCGGAGCCGCCTAACAAGGAATTGCCGAACCCAATCGATCAGCTATACATTTATGTATGGCCATCGATCTGAACTGGGAACGCTACCGCACCTTCCTCGCCGTGCTGACGGAAGGCTCGCTGTCGGGCGCGGCGCGCGCGCTCGGCATCACGCAGCCAACGGCCGGCCGTCACGTCGCGGCGCTCGAGGCCGCGTTCGGCCAGACGCTGTTCACGCGCTCGCCGTCGGGACTGCTGCCGACCGAGGCGGCGCTCGCGCTGCGCGGTCATGCCGAGGCGTTGCGCAGCGCGGCGGCCGCGTTCGAGCGCGCGGCCGCGAGTCACGGCGCGGGCGTGCGCGGCACCGTGCGGATCTCGGCCAGCGACGTGATCGCGGTCGAGGTGCTGCCGCCGATGCTTGCGCAGTTGCGGCGCGACCATCCGGGGCTCGTCATCGAACTGGTGCCGACCGACCGCATCCAGGACGTACTGAAACGCGAGGCCGACATCGCGGTGCGGATGGCGCCGCCCGCGCAGGAAGCGCTCGTCGCGCGGCGCATCGGCGAGATCGACGTCGCGCTGCATGCCCGCGACGATTATCTGGCCCGCAACGGGACGCCATCGTCGACGGACGAACTCGCGCATCACGCGCTGATCGGTTTCGATACGGTGACGCCGTTCATCCGTTCGGCGGGGCGCGGGATGCCGCTGTGGAAGCGCGATGCATTCGCGCTGCGCACCGACAGCAATCTCGCGCAACTCGCGATGATTCGCGCCGGCTACGGAATCGGCTTTTGCCAGAACCGGCTCGCGCAGCGCGATGCGCGGCTCGTGCGCGTGCTGCCGGACGGGCCCGCGACGAAACTGGAAACCTGGGTGGTCATGCACGAGGATCTGCGCGCGAGCCCGCGTTGCCGGGCCGTGTTCGATGCATTGGCGAACGGGCTGCGCGCCTATGCCGAAGGGACGGCCGACTAGGCCGCTCCAACCCGCTGCGCCCGCGCATCACCGCGACGCGCTATTCGTAGATCTTGCCGGCGAACAGGGTGTCGGCCATGCGCCGCCACGGGTTGTCGGGCAGGTCGTAGCAGCGCAGCCCGTCCTCGGACGCCTCGGCCCAGTCGACCATCGCCTCCAGGTACTCGCCGATCGAGCGGTTTTCCCAGCCGAGCGCGGCGGCCGCGAACGGCGATGGCGGCACGTCGGCGTCGAGCTGGCGCTCCTTTTGCCAGTCGTGGCCGAGCACGCGCAGGAAGTGGATCAGCGAGCGCTCGTCGACCACCCGCTCCAGCGCGTGCTGCAGCCGCGCGGCCATCTCGCTTTTCAGTTCGTCGTTCATGCGTCTCGCCCCCTGCTACGCAACGTTCGGAAAGCTTCCACCTCGCACCAATCGGAATACGTTTCGTCGACGATGAAGAAATCGTCGAAATGGACCCGCCCGAGCCGCTCGAGCGACGATCCCGAAATCTCCCGATATTTTCATCGGTAACGACTCCCGTCGAATACGTGCCTCTGCGCCGACGCGCATGCCTGCGTCACATCAGCAACTGCCGCGACAGCACCTCGCGCGCGCGCGTGACCGTCTCGCGTTCGCCCGGCATCGGCGGCGTCAGCGAGAACACGGCGTCGGGCAGCGCCGGCAGCCGGTATTTCGCGCCGAGCCGCACGAGCCCCTCTCCGATCGCCGATGCGCACAGGCAGCCGACGCCGAGCCCCGCCGCCAGCATCGACTGCAGCCCCGCGACACCCGACGCGCTGTGCACGAGCACATACGGCGCGTGCTGCTCGTCGAGCGAGCGCACGGCGATCTGATGCATCATGCAGTCGTCCGGCAGCAGCACGAGCGGCAACGGCTCGGGCAACTGCTCGGCGAGCGCGGGCGACGCGACCCACGACAGCGGCTCGCGCCGCAGCACCCAGCGCGTATCGGCCGACGCGGGCCGGAACGGGCCGCTCGACAGGTTCATCACGACACCGAGATCGATCTGTCCGCGCGCATGCGCGGCTTCGATCTCCGCGCTCTTCATCGCGCTCACGTGCAGGCTCAGTTGCGGGTAGCACTCCCGCAACCGCGCGAGCAGGCCCGCGACTTCATGCGTCCGGTAGTAATCGGTGATCGCGACGCGCAACTCGCCCTTGATCGCCTGTCCGCGTACTTCGTCGAACGCGGCCTCGTTCAGCGCGACGATGCGGCGCGCATGCTGCAGCAAACGTGCGCCGGCCGGCGTCGGCTCCACGCCGCGCTTGCTGCGCACGAACAGCGGCACGCCGGCGCGCGATTCGAGCTTGCGCACCTGCTCGCTCACCGTCGACTGTGACAGATGCAGCAACGGCGCGGCCGCCGTAAGGCTGCCCGCATCCGCCACCGCCGCAAAAGTGCGCAACTGATCCAGATCGAAACCGCGCATCGCCCTCTCCATCCATCGAATAACCCGATGGATGCTACCACCAATTCCCGCTTTTCCGATTCATCGTCAATCCGCAGAATGTCGGTTCAACGGGTTTCGACCTACGGTGCGGCCCTCATTCTTCCGGACTTCCGTTCATGACCGACAACACCCTCGCCACTTGCGCGCCGGCCGGCACGGCCGCCGCGGCGCCGCCGCGCAGCCATCACGGCTGGGCGCTCGTGGTCCTGCTGGTCGGCGCCATTCTGCCGCCGCTCGACTACTTCATCGTGAATCTCGCGCTGCCGGCCATCCGCGACGGCATCGGCGCACGACCGTCCGAGCTGCAGCTCGTCGTGTCGGCCTACGCGTGCGCGAACGCGGTCGTGCAGATCACCGGCGGGCGTCTGGGCGACCTGTACGGCCGCAAGCGGATGTTCATGATCGGGATGGCCGGCTTCGTCGTCGCATCGACGCTGTGCGGGCTCGCCGGCAGCGGCGCGGTGCTGGTCGGCGGCCGCGTGCTGCAGGGCCTGTTCGCCGCGATCCTCGCGCCGCAGGTGCTCGCGACGATCCGCAGCGTGTTCAGCCCGCAGGAGCAGGTGCGCGTGATGAGTTTCTACGGTTTCGTGTTCGGCCTCGCGGCCGTGATCGGCCAACTGGGCGGCGGCGCATTGATCAGCCTGCATCCGTTCGGACTCGGCTGGCGCGCGATCTTCCTGGTCAACGTGCCGATCGGCATCCTCGCGCTGCTCGGCAGTTGGCGCTTCATCCCGGAAAGCCGGCCGCCGCGCGGCCAGCGTATCGACGTGCCCGGCACGGTGCTGCTGTCGCTGTCCCTGCTGATGCTCGTCTATCCGCTCACGCACGGACGCGAGGCAGGCTGGCCGCTGTGGATGATCGCGTGCATCGCCGGGGCGCTGCCGATGCTCGGCGCGCTGCTGGCGGTCGAAGCGCGCCGGCTCGCCGGCGGCCGCGATGCGCTGCTCGACGTGCGCCTGCTGCGCAATCCGGTCGTCGCGCTCGGGCTCACGCTCGCGTTCCTGTTCTACATGCTGAGCGCGTTCTTCCTGAGCTACGGGATCTATCTGCAGGGTTGCTTCGACTGGTCGCCGCTCGCGTCGGGGCTGGCGATCCTGCCGCTCGGCATCGGCTTCCTCGCGAGCCCGCTGCTGATGCCGCGCCTCGTCGACCGGTTCGGCGGCCATCGCGTGCTCACGCTCGGCTTCGCGATACTCGCGGCCGGCGTCGCGACCGCCGCCGCACTGGCCGGCGACCACGCGCCCGGCCCGGGCTTTTACGCGGGCATCGCGGCGATCGGCATCGGGCAAGGCCTCGTGCTGCCGTCGGTCGTGCGGATCGTGCTCGCGGAAGTCGACGCGGCGCGCGCCGGGGTCGCATCGGGCATGGTCAGCACGATGCTGCAGATCGGCGCGGCCGTCGGGGCGGCGACACTCGGCGGGCTATTCTTCGCGCGGCTCGGCGCGCAGCCGGGCGCGCTCGACTACGTGCAGGGGTTCAGGACGGCGATGTGGGCGCTGACGGTCGTGCTGCTCGTGTGCGTCGCGTTGTCGGCCGCGCTGGGGCCGATGCATCGCCGGGTGCGGGCCGGCACGTGACGACGCGGGTCGGACGACACATCGCCGGCAGCGAATCGGGGCATGCGCGATCGCTTGCCGGCATTAAGCTCACTTGTGATGTTTGCGTTGCGCGTGCCGCGCTTCCCATTCGGCCAGCTCGACGCGATAGCGCGCCAGCGCTTCGTCGTACAGGTCGAAAACGCACGGCGAGCAGCCGCTGTTGCAGCAGTCTTCCAGTTCGGGTTGTTCGGGCGGGGTGGGACGCGGATCGTCGGCGAGCGTATCCGCGGAGGCAGGCTTGGTCACGGCTTCAGTCACATGATGTCGAACGTCCAGTATACGGTGATGGTCCGCCGCATGCAGGCATGCCGGCCGTATGCAGCCGCGCAACCTGCCGATCGAAATCGCGACGGTCACGCAACCGCCGCGTGCGCGATTTCGCATGCCCTGACGTCATACTCGAGTGCGACCGTCCGCCATCCGCTACGCCACGCGACCGCTCACGGGAATCGATGCGCCGGTGATCGCCTGCGCATCAGTCGACAGCAGGAACCCGATCGTCGCGGCGATCTGTTCGGGCCGGACCCAGCGCGTGAAATCCGCGTCGGGCATGTCCGCGCGGTTCGGCGGTGTGTCGATGATGCTCGGCAACAGCGCATTCACGGTCACGCCGCGATCGAGCAGTTCCGCCGCCAGCGCCTCGGTGAGTCGCGCGACGCCCGCCTTCGCGGCCGCATACGCGCCCATTCCCGCGCCTGCCTTGAACGCCGCGCCCGCGCCGATGTTGACGATGCGGCCCGCCGGGCTCGCCACCAGATACGGCAGCGCGGCCTTCGACGCATTCAGCGCCGTCTTCACGTTCAATTCGTACATGCGGTCCCACGTGGCCGCGTCGCCATCGGCGATCGTCTGCCACACGAACGCGCCTGCAATGTTCAGCAGCGCGTCGACCCGGCCGAATTCGCGATTCACGGTGTCGAGCGCGCGCGCAGCCGCCTGCGGATCGACCAGATCGATGCCGCCGAGGCGCAGCGCATCGGCCGGCACGCCGGGCAACGCCTGCGCGTCCGGCGCCGCGCCACGGCCGATCAGCGCGACGCGCGCGCCGTGCCGGCCGAGCCAGGCGGCGGTTGCGACGCCGAGGTGGCCGAATCCGCCGGTGATCGCGACTGCCTTGCCTTTCAGGTCGTGTTCCATCGATATGCTCTCCTGAGTCGAAGGGGGTTGGATGATACGCGGTTCGGTGCGATGCCGGCCGCGACACGGGCGTGCCCGGCCGACGTTTCGACAGCGTAGCGCCGTTCACGCCTCCATGCGCACGGCGACACAGGCGTCGCCGCCGACGAAGCCGATCTGTCGATCCGCCGCGGCCGTGCAGGTGCGCACCACGCGTGACGGCATGGCCGGGCATAATGCGCGATCACGGCGCGCCGCACGATGCACCGTGATCGCGCCGTTTGCGTACCGAACCCCGAACCTCAACCCGTCCATCCCATGCAAGTACTCGTCGTTGGCACCGGCAAGCTGGCAACCGAACTGCTCGGCTCACACCGGCTCGACCCGGCAACCTGTCGCGCGATGGCCTGGTCGGACCCCGCACGCAGCGACGTCCGCTCGATCGTCGTTCACGCCGGCTCCGGCCGCGAGCTGCCTGCCGCGATCGAATTCTGCCGCGCAACGGGGTCGCCGCTCGTCGAGCTGTCCACCGGCTCAGACCTCGAAACCGGATCGCACGACTTCCCCGTCGTGCTCTGTCCGAATACGAACATCCTGATGCTCAAGTTCATGAGCATGCTGGAAACCAGCGGCCACCTGTTTCGCGACTGCCACATCAGCGTGACGGAATCGCACCAGGCCAGCAAGACGTCCGTGCCCGGCACCGCGGTCGGCATCGGCCAGTCGCTCGGCGTTCCCGCGCAGGACATCCACTCCGTGCGGGACCCTGCCGAGCAGCGCGACGCATTGCAGATTCCCGACGACCAACTCGGCCGCCATGCGTTCCACCGGATCCGCATCGAGGACGGCGAATGCAGCCTGCAATTCGAATCCCGCGTATACGGCGCGTCGCCTTACGCGGATGGCGTGTCGCGGATCGTCGAGGCCGTCAGGCAGCACGAGCTCGAACCTCGCCGGTATTCGATTGTCGAGTTCATTCACAACGGTTGGCTGTAAGCACAACGATGCGCGCGACGCGCGACGCCCCCGCCGGCCCACTCGACGGCCCTGATCGCACGATCGCGCACGCGCCCTCTTAACTGTCACCCAGCACAGCCCCGCTTTCCGGCAACGTCGCCCCGCCGTCGACGACGATCGTCTGCCCGGTGATGTACGCCGCATCGGCCGACGCGAGAAACAGCATCGCGTTCGCGATGTCCTCCGGCTCGCCCATCCGCGCGAGCGGAATGTCGCGTGCGATCTGCGCGGCGACCGACGCATCGCCGAGATTGCCGGCCGCCGGCGTGCGGATCATCCCCGGCTCGACACCGTTGACCGTCACGTTGCGGCGCGCGAGTTCGAGCGCCGCCGCGCGAATGAAGCCGTTCACGCCTGCCTTCGACGCCGCGTAGTGCGCGAGCCCCGGATAGGCGACGCGCGGCCCGGTCACCGACGACGTGACGAGCAGCCGCCCCGCCCCCGCACATTCGAATGCCGGCAACGCGGCCTGTGCGAGCCAGAACAGCGCCGACAGGTTGACCGACAGCGTCCGCTCGAGCATCGGCACATCGATCTGCTCGAACGGAGTCAGCGGGAAGTACGCGGCGTTGTGAACGACGACGTCGAGCCGGCCGCCGTCGCGCTCGACCGCCTCGACCAGCGCGACGAGTTCGTCGCGGCTCGCGGCGTCGACGCGATACGCACACGCAGCGCCGCCCGCTCCGGCAAGCGCATCCGCCTGCGCGGCAGCGGCATCGCCGTTGAGATCGGCGAGCGCGACGAACGCACCGGATTGCGCGAAACGGCGCGCGATCGCCGCGCCGATCCCCTGCGCCGCGCCCGTGACGAGCACGACACGTCCACTGAAATCCGCACGCAGGCGGCCGCTGCCCGGCACGGCACTCATCGCTGCGCCTCGCCGGCGAGCGGATACGCGGTTTCATTCAGCACCTGCGCATGCGCGCCGATCGGGAAGTTCGACAGCGTGCCGAAATCGCCGCCCTGGTAGCCGAAGATCTTGCCGTCCGTCTTGCGTTGCGCGAGGTCGATCAGCACGACGCCGAGCGTCGGCACCACCTTCTCGCGCCATACGAACAGATACAACTGCTCGGCGAGCCTGAAGTAATGGCAGCGGTCCACGTCGGCCAGGCCGCCTTCGACGCCCTGCAGACACTGCCAGGCGTAGAAGTTCTCGTTCAGGTAGATGTGCTCGTAGCATTCGGTCGGGCTGTAGCGATACATCGTGCGCTTGCCGATCAGTTCGCGCGTGGGCCCGTGCAGCGGGCCCGGCTGCGCATGGCCGCCGAGCGTGCCGTGCCTGAATGTCGCATCGACGCCCGTCAGCGGCAGCCCGCGCGCGACGCGCGTGAACGCGTCGACATGCGTATCGGATTCGGTCGGCAGCGTGCCGATCACCGACGTCCACACGCCGTCGCCGACGTCGATCACGAGACTGACCGACGTCGCGCGCGCTGCCGAGTCGATGTAATCGACGAAGTACAGGTCGTCGCGCAGCCGCGTGACACGGCACGGCGCACGGCCGCCCGCGTCGGTCGCCGCGTCGCGCCATTGCAGCGCGCCCGCCTCGAACGTATAGACGCGCCATGCGCCCGATGCATCGCCGAGGGCCAGCGATCGCCCGACGAGCGCGTCCACGGGCGCGAGGACGTT
The DNA here is from genome assembly GCF_001521935.1 of Burkholderia sp. RF7-non_BP4. Lineage (NCBI taxonomy): Bacteria > Pseudomonadati > Pseudomonadota > Betaproteobacteria > Burkholderiales > Burkholderiaceae > Burkholderia > Burkholderia sp. RF7-non_BP4. The sequence goes on from NZ_LOTA01000025.1 coordinate 113,431, forward strand.
CGCGTCCGGCGCGAAGCCGTCGGCGAGCGCGCCAACCTGAATGAATACCGGGTCCTGTCGTTCCACCTGCCGTCTCCCGCGCAGCTTCAGGCCCGGCGGGCCGTGTACGCTGCTCATGTGCACATGGTGCGGGCTGCGCGCGCCGCGCGGTATCGGCCGAAAGGATGAAGGGCGCGCGGCGCCGGAACGCGCTAAAGTGCACGTGATCCGCGCCGCTGCCGGCGCGAGGAGCGCCCATGCACCGTGTCACCCATTACCGACGCACCGATGAAGGCATCGAGGCGATCAGCCTCGAGTCCGATCGCACGTTTCCGCGGCACGCGCACGACGAATTCGGGGTCGGCGTGATCGTCAGCGGCGCGCACCGGTCCTGGAGCGGCCGCGGGCAGGTCGATGCGCTGGCCGGCGACGCGATCATGGTCAATCCGGGCGAAATGCACGACGGCATGCCGATCGAAACGGGCACGGGCCGGCGTTGGCGGATGCTGTACCTCGCGCCCGCACTGGTCGCGGGCGTCGCGGCGGAAGAAGGCCTCGGCGGTGTCGAGCTCGCGCACCCGGCCGTGCGTGACGCGCGGCTCGCGGCCGCGTTCGGCCGGCTGCATGCACGGCTCGTCGCAGGAGACACGCTGCCGCTCGCCCGCGACGAGGCGCTCGTCACGCTGGTCGCCGGGCTGCTTGCGCGGCACTCGAACCGCGCGCTGCCGCCCGCCGGCGTCGCACCGGCGATCCGCGTCGCCCGCGAGCGACTCGACGCGGCGCCCGCCGCACCCGTTTCGCTGGCGGAACTCGCCGGCCTGAGCGGCGTGAGCCGCTTCCAGCTGCTGCGCGGATTCGCGCGCGAACTCGGCATCACGCCGCACGCGTATCTGATGCAGTCGCGCACGCGGCTCGCGCGCGCCCTGATCGCCAGCGGCCGGCCGATCGCGGATGCCGCGGCCGAAGCCGGTTTTGCCGACCAGAGCCACCTGACGCGCGCATTCGCACGCCAGTTCGGGATCACGCCGGGACGATTCACGCAGGCAGGCTGACGGGCCTCGCCTCGCGGCGTGGCCACCCGGTGCGCGGCGATGTCGATCGTCGCCGCCCGGCAGCAACGGCTCTGGATGGCAGCGCTACCGTTCAACCGAGATACCGGACAGGACACATCGCCGTTTCCGCTCACCCGCCCCGCTCGCCGACGCCGCTGCAATTTCGTTCAAGACGCCCGCGCCGCCGCACGCGACGATGCGGCACATGAAGACACGACTGATCGGCTATCTCTATCTCGCCGCCGCAATGGCCGGCGTCGGCAGCACCGTCATCGCGAGCCGCCTCGCGGCCGGCGGCCTGCCGCCGTTCGCGGCCACCGCGCTGCGCTTCCTGATCGCAACCCCGCTGCTGTTCGCGCTGATGCGAGCGCAGCGAATGCGATGGCCGCGGGTCTCCGCACGCGACGCCGTGCTGCTCGTCGTGCAGGCCGCGGCGGGCGGCGTCGGCTATACGGTGCTGCTGATCAGCGGCACGAAGCTGTCGTCGCCCGTCGATGCAGGCGTGATGCTCGGCACGCTGCCGGCGATGTCGACGCTGATCGCGGCGGTCGTGCTGCGCGAGCGGCAGACGCCGCGCGACTGGGGCGCGGCCGCGCTGGCCACCGCCGGCGTGCTGTTCGTCACGTTCGCGCCCGGCCAGGCCATGCCGTCGCTCCGGACGCTCGCCGGCGACGCGCTGGTGCTGGCCGCCGTCGCTTGCGAGGCCGTGTTCATCCTGCTCAACCGGCGGCTGTCGGCGCCGTTGCCGCCGCTCGCGCTGTCGACGGCGATGTCGGGCCTCGGCTTCGTGCTCGCGCTGGTGCCGGCCGCGTTCGAATGGCACGCGCTGGCGAGTGGCTGGAACGTCGGCGCGGTGTCGGCGATCGCGTACTACGCGCTGGTGCCGACCGTGCTCGGCTATCTGTGCTGGTACGCGGGTTCGGCTCGCACGAGCGGCACCGAAGCCGCGCTGTTCACGGCGGTCGCGCCGGTCTCGGCCGTGCTGTTCGCGGTCGCGCTGTTCGGCGAGACGCTCGGCGGCACGCGATTGCTCGGCATCGCGCTCGTCGTCGCGGGGATGCTGGTGGGTGCGACGCGGCGGCGCGAGCCGCCGGCACGCATCGCGTCAGCCGGTTGTCTCGATGGCTAACCCGTTCGTCGATCGATGGCCGTCACCGCGCGCCATCGACGACTGTAGGAATGTGTCCGCACGCGGCAAAATCGTTGCGTACCGTCGCGCAAGATGCAATATTCGCGTGGCCGGGCCATTTGACCACCATCGAACAATAATTCGCATTGCCATGAACAAGAAGGAAGCCAAAACAAGAATCGCGGCGCTGCTGTCCGCGGGCGCGAGGAAAGCCGACGTGCTCGCCGAGCTCGCCGGACAGGGCCTCAAGGATCGCGTGCTCGCGCGCCTGATCGCGTCGCGCCCCGACCCCGAACTGTGCCGAAAGAACAAGGTGCATACCCGGATCCTGATCGCGCTCGGCATCGCGCAGTTGCTGATCAGCCTCGCACTCGCCTATCTGCTCCTGGTGGACGGGCTCAGCATCGGCGCCGCGGTGCTGTTCCTGGCGTTGACGGTGCCGCTGTCGCTGCTGTTCATCTGGGGCTTCGCGACTCATCGCGTCGGCGCGTATCACGCGTTCATCGTTCTGTCGCTGCTGCAAGTGCCGAGGACCATCGCCGATCTCGGCCGCGATCCGTCGGGCGCGCTGCCGACCCTCGGGGTGACGGTCATCCTGGTCGGCTACGTCTGGTTCGTCCGCAACCGGCTGTTCCCGGACTTCGGCTGGTTCACGCCGCGCAAGGTCGAGGGCCGTTACGCGTTCGTGGAAAACGCCTGACGCTGTCGACCGCGCGCCATGAAAAAGGCGCCGGGCCGCCCCGCGATCGCGGGACGGCCCGGCGCCTTTTTCATTCCGGAATCCGGTGGCTTACTTGGCCTTCTCGGCCGTATCGCTAATTGCCTGGCCACCCTTCGAAATGTCCTGCCCCATGCCTGCAACGGTATTGCAACCGGCGAGCGCGGCGGTCACCACCAGCAGCACTGCAGCAATCGTACGCGTCATTCTCATTCTCCTTCGAGTCAACATGCCCGACCGGGCGAATCGTATGCGGCGTCGATGCCCTGCGGCGCGCAGGACACGGGGCCTGACCTGATTATACGGAGACGGCCGCCGCGCGCCAGTGTTCGCCGGGCCGGGCGTAACCCAGGCCACACGGGCCGTCGCGCAGATTTTCCTTGACTTCGGCGGGCCTCGAACTAATATACGCACCGCGTATATTTCTCATCAGGTGCCGCCGATGACCGTTCCCCAACAAGCCTTCCTGCGCGACGCGATGCGCCGCCTCAACATGACCCGCGAAGCGTTCGCGAACCGCATCGGCGTAAGCCGTCGTGCGCTGGACACGTGGCTGTTGCCCGACGACTCGCAGGAATCGCGCGGCATGCCCGAGATCGTCGAGCGCTTCGTGTCGGAAATCGTCGAACGCCCGGCACCGGATGGCGGGGACTATACGCAAAGCGTAGAAAAACAGGGGCTCGCGAAGCAATTCCTGTTCGAAGGCAAGCCGCAACTGATTTCCGTGGACCAGTTCTCACGGGATTCGGTCGAGGCGCTGTTCCGCGTCGCCGACGTGATGCAGCCGATCGCGCGCCGCCACAAGATCTCGCGCGTGCTCGAAGGCGCGGTGCTCGGCAACCTGTTCTTCGAGGCCAGCACGCGCACCCGCGTGTCGTTCGGCGCGGCCTTCTGCCGGCTCGGCGGCTCGGTGTGCGACACGACCGGCTTCACGTTCTCGTCGATGGCCAAGGGCGAATCGATCTACGACACGAGCCGCGTGATGGCCGGCTATGTCGACGCGCTCGTGATCCGCCACCCGGAGAAAGGCTCGGTTGCGGAGTTCGCGCGCGCGACCAACCTGCCGGTGATCAACGGCGGCGACGGCCCGGGCGAGCACCCGAGCCAGGCGCTCCTCGATCTCTATACGATCCAGCGCGAGTTCTCGCGCCTCGGCAAGATCGTCGACGGCGCGCATATCGCGCTCGTCGGCGACCTGAAATACGGCCGCACCGTGCACTCGCTCGTCAAGCTGCTCGCGCTGTACCGCGGGCTCAAGTTCACGCTCGTGTCGCCGCCGACGCTCGAAATGCCCGCGTACATCATCGACCAGATCGCGACGAACGGCCACGTGATCGAGCAGACGAACGACCTCGCGGCCGGGCTGCGCGGCGCGGACGTCGTCTATGCGACGCGGATCCAGAAGGAGCGCTTCACCGACGAGTCGTTCGAAGGCTACACGCCGGATTTCCAGATCAACCAGGCGCTCGTCGACTCCGTCTGCAAACCCGACACGCTGATCATGCACCCGCTGCCGCGCGACAGCCGGCCCGGCGCGAACGACCTGTCGGTCGACCTGAACCGCGATCCGCGCCTCGCGATCTTCCGGCAGACCGACAACGGCATTCCGGTGCGGATGGCGATCTTCGCGGTGCTGCTCGGCGTCGAGAATCTGGTTCAACATTCGATGCGCGACGCCACATGGCGCCCGCCGGCGTACCTCGGGCCGGAGGATGCGGTGTTTCACGGGATCGATTGACCCGCAGACGTCATACACACGACGCGCCGTCTTGCACGGCGCGTTTTTCATTTTCGATGCGGATGATGCGGAAGCGGCCGGCCCCGCGTCAACCGACCCACGGATCGATCACGCGCAGGCCCGCCGCTTCGAACGGCGCGACGTCGCGCGTAGCCACGATCAAGCCGTTCGCTGCGGCTGTCGCGGCGATAAAGCCATCTGCCGATGCCAGCGCGTTGCCCGTCGCACGAGCCTTCGCACGAAGGCCCGCATACGCTTTGCTGGCTGCATCGTCGAACGGCAGGACCCGGCCGCGAAACAGCGGCACGATGCGCTGCTCGATGCTTTGGTGCAGCCAGTCTCGCCTCCGCCCTTCCGGCAATGCCGCCACGCCGAATCGCATTTCCGCGAGACTGATTGCGGCAAGAAACAGCGTCTCGACGTTCTGCGCGTCGAGCCATTCGATCACGGCCAAGCTCGGCTCGCGTCGCAACGGCTCGGAAATGACGTTGGTATCGACCAGGATCATTCGAAGCTCATCGGGTCGGTGGGCGATCCGTCACGCCGAACCTCGAAATCGATACCGCCGGCCTCCCGCCCGATTTCAGCCAGCAGCGTTCCCAGCTTGGGCCGCCCGTCTGGCCGGACGGCCTGCTCCAGAATGTCGCGCACCTCGGCTTCGGTACTGCGGCCATGTTGCGCTGCGCGGACCCGAAGTGCGCGATGCACCTCGTCGGGCAAATTTCGAACCGTGATCACGGGCATGATGCGCCTCACTGAGATTGCTTTCAATGCAGTCATACTATCACCCTGCTGTCACTCTGAACGAACGAAGATGCAACCACTGTAATCGGCCCGCCACGCCCATCACACTCGGCCATTCGGCCATCCTGCCCCCTCCCCGCAAGCGTTCAAGCCCTCTGCAACATTCGTCAACATTCTCATCACAAATGCGAACAAGAACGCTTCTCATTTAACCGAAAATTACATAGAATGCCGCCTGAAAACAAATCGTAATAATTCCCGGCGGCGTGCACATTTCCGTCGCGCGTCGTTCCGGGGGCCACACTGCGAGGTCGAAGCGCATCATGAAGTCCCGTCCTGAAGAGCTGAAGCTCGGCAAATTCACCACCCTGTGCAGCGTGCTCGCCGCGAGCCCTGCGTTCGCCGACGGCACGCCGCTGCCCGGACCGGTCAGCACTGAGGGCCATCTCGCGCCGATCGAGGTCCAGGGCAAGGCCGAGCACAGCTACAAGGCCGACTTTTCCGCCTCCACGAAATTCACCGCGCCGCTCGTCGACACGCCGAAGTCCGTGACCGTGATCCCGCAGGAGCTGATCCAGAGCAGCGGCGCGGCAACGCTGACCGAGGCGTTGCGCACCGTGCCGGGCATCACGTTCGGCGCCGGCGAAGGCGGCAACCCGCTCGGCGATCGTCCGTTCATCCGCGGCTACGACACGCAAGGCAGCATGTTCGTCGACGGGATGCGCGACACGGGCGCGACCACGCGCGAGATCTTCAACACCGAGCGCGTCGAGATCACCAAAGGCTCCGACGGCGCATACGGCGGCCGCGGCGGCGCGGGCGGCAGCATCAACCTGATCACGAAAGCGCCGCACCTCGGCACGACGGCGGCCGCGAGCGCCGGCCTCGGCACCGACCGCTACCGCCGCTTCACCGCCGACGGCAACTGGCAGTTCGCCGATCACGCGGCGTTCCGCCTGAACCTGATGAGCCACAACAACGACGTCGCCGGCCGCGACGCCGTCAACAACGAGCGCTGGGGCGTCGCGCCGTCGATCGCGTTCGGTCTCGGCACGCCGACGCGCGTGACCGCGAGCTACTACCACCTGTCGACCGACGACATGCCCGACGGCGGCATTCCGTACTTCTACACGACGTCGAACAAGCCCGCGAACGTCGACACGATCTATCCGGCGCCCGTCGACCGCCACAACTTCTACGGCCTGATCGACCGCGACTTCCGCAAGACCACGTCGGACATCAGCACGATCAAGATCGAGCACGACATCACGCCGAATCTGACGGTGCGCAACACCACGCGCTACACGGAATCGACGCAGGACTACATCTGGACGCAGCCCGACGACAGCCAGGGCAACGTGGTCAACGGCCGTGTCTGGCGCCGCAACAACAACCGCAACAGCTCGATCAACAGCCTCGCGAACCTGACCGAACTGTTCGGCGAATTCCGCACCGGCCCGTTCAAGCACAGCTTCTCGACCGGCATCGAGCTGTCGCGCGAATGGGGCAAGCGCGATTCGTACACGGTCGCGACCGACAAGGGCACGGTCTGTCAGAAAGGCATCGGCGCGCCGTCCGGCTACAACTGCACGAGCCTGTGGTCGCCGAACCCGAACGATCCGTGGGCCGGTTCCGTCACGCGCAACAACGACTATGCGCATGCACGCACCACGACCAAGTCGATCTACGGCTTCGACACGATCGAGCTCACGCCGCGCTGGCAGGTGAACGCCGGCGTGCGCATCGACGATTATTCGACCCGCTTCACCGACACCAAGGCCAACGGCAGCAAGACCACCACGCGCGACGACACGCTCTTCAACTGGCAGGCCGGCCTCGTGTTCAAGCCCGCGCGGAACGGCAGCATCTACGCGTCGTATGCGACGTCGTCGACGCCGGCCGGCATGCTGCTCGGCGAAGGCAGCGAAACGCAGTCGCTCACGCCGGGTCGCGGCGGCGTCGGCTCGAACGCCGATCAGCTGTCGCCGGAGAAGAACCGCAGCATCGAACTCGGCACGAAGTGGAACGTGCTGAACGACAAGCTGTCGCTGACCGCCGCGCTGTTCCAGATCGACACGACGAATGCACGCGTGACGCTGCCGAACAACCAGTACGCGATGGTCGGCAACAAGCGCGTGCAGGGCCTCGAACTCGGTGTCGCCGGCCAGATCACGAAGCAGTGGCAGGTGTTCGGCGGCTACACGTACATGAAGAGCGAGCTGCGCGACAACGGCAAGGATGCCGCGAACAACGGCCACCGGTTCCCCAATACGCCGAAGCACAGCCTGACGATGTGGTCGAACTACGACGTGACGCCGAAATTCACCGTCGGCGGCGGCGCGTTCTACATGTCGGAAGTGTTCGGCGATCCCGCGAACCTGCGTGCGGTGCCGTCGTACTGGCGCTTCGACGCGATGGCGCAATACCGGATCAACAAGAAGCTCGATCTGCAGCTGAACGTGAACAACCTGTTCAACCGCACGTACTTCGATCAGGCGTATCCGGCGCACTACGCGTCGATCGCGCCGGGCCGCTCGGCGTTCATCACGCTGAACGCGCGCTACTGATCGATGGAAACCGTCTCGCTGAAGGCGCTCGCGTCGGTGTCGCCGCGCGCGTTCGCCGCCATCCTGGCCGGGCCGCCCGAGCGCGCCGCCGCGTGGGTCGCGGCAGCCGCCGACAACGGGATCGTCGACGCGCAGGCCGTCTACGGCCAGTACCTGCTCGACGGGCACGGCGTCGCGCGCGATCCGGCCGCCGCATTCGGCTGGTTCCGGCATGCGGCGCGGGCCGGTCACCCGATGGCGATGAACATGCTCGGCCGCTGCTACGAGTTCGGCTGGGGGACGGCCGCCTGCGCACCGGTGGCGGTTTACTGGTACCGGCTCGCCGCGCAGGTCGGCCTCGACTGGGGCATGTACAACCTTGCGACGGCGCTCGCGCTCGGCACCGGCGTCGCCGAGGATCGCGCCGCCGCGCTCGACTGGTTTCGCCGCGCCGCCGCGCTCGGCCATGCGAAATCGATCAACCTGATCGGCGGCTTTTACGAGGACGGCTGGGTCGTGGCCGTCGATGTGGACACTGCGTTCGACCACTATCGCCGCGCCGCCGAGGCCGGCGATTTTCGCGGCCAGTTCAACTACGCACGGCTGCTCGCCGATCGCGGGCGCGTCGACGAAGCCCTCGTCTGGCTCGCGCGCGTGCCGGCCACCGCCACCCCCGCGTTCATCGCGAAGATGCGCGCGTATCTCGCGTCGTCGCCGCTCGATGCGTTGCGCGCGGCGGCGCTGCAGTTGCCGTCTCACGGTATGGAATCCGAATCATGATGCTTCATATCCCCGGCGTGCTGACCCACGCACAGGTCGCGCAATGCCGCGAGATGCTCGATGCCGCCGACTGGGTCGACGGCAACGCGACGTCCGGCACGCAGTCGGCGCTCGCGAAACGCAACCGGCAATTGCCGGAAGGTTCGGCGGTCGCGCGCGCGGTCGGCGATGCCATCCAGGATGCGCTGGCCAGCCATCCGCTGTTCTTTTCGGCGGCGCTGCCGCTGAAGGTGTTTCCGCCGCTGTTCAATCGCTACGAAGGCGGCGAGGCGTTCGGCACGCATGTCGACAACGCGATCCGGCTGCTGCGCGGCACGGATTTTCGCGTGCGCAGCGACCTGTCGGCGACGTTGTTTCTCGAGGAACCGCACGCGTACGACGGCGGCGAGCTGTGCGTGGAAGATACGTACGGCGTGCATCGCGCGAAGCTGCCGGCTGGCGATCTCGTGCTGTATCCGGCGTCGAGCCTGCATCGGGTGACGCCCGTGACGCGCGGCGAGCGGGTCGCGTCGTTCTTCTGGATCCAGAGCATGGTGCGCGACGATGGCGACCGCACGCTGCTGTTTCAGCTCGATACGCAGATTCAGGCGTTGTCGGCGGAAAAAGGCGCGAAGGATCCGATGGTCATTTCATTGACGGGGATTTATCACAACCTGTTGAGGAAGTGGGCGGATGCGTAGTCGCGGCAATCACGCCCGCTATGCACGCGCCATGCGCAAGTGCACGGGCCATCGCCCCCTTCTCGTGCCGGCATTCATCTAACGAAATCGCCGATGACGGACGACGCGCCTTGCACCGCATTCACCGGCGACGGTTTCATCGATTACCCGTCGGAATGGTCGGCATGGGTCGTCCGGCGAGCGCCATTGGGCCGTGATGCAAGTTGAATCGCCCGCGATATGACGCCTCGTCGAGCGAACCTTCCCCAACGAACGCACCCGCCGACATTCTTTCCGACGACAACGCCCCCGCATCGGTAACATCCGCACTTGCCGATCCCCGCCCGCTCCCGCACAATCGGGCCACCTGCCTTCCTCCCCCCGCGCCGATGTCCTATGCGTCACTCGCCACCGGCGTCCTGCTCGCCGGCGGTCTCGGTCAACGCTTCGACCCAAGCGGTCTGCACAGCAAGCTGCTCGCGCTGCTTCCCGACGGCACGCCGGTTGCGGTCGCGGCCGCGCGTCGCCTCGCCGCAGCCACGGCCGACGTGATCGCCGTCGTGCGTCCCGGCGCGGAAAAACTCGCGATTCTGCTGAACGAAGCCGGCTGCCAGGTCGTCTATGCGCCCGACGCGATGCGCGGCATGGGCGCGAGCCTCGCAGCGGGCGTCCGCGCGACGCCGGAAGCAACCGGCTGGCTGGTCGCGCTCGGCGACATGCCCTGGATCGCGGCATCCACCTACGAAGCGGTGACGCGCGCGCTCGACGCCGACGACGCATCGATCGTCGCCCCCGTTCATCGCGGCGTGCGCGGTCATCCGGTCGGCTTCGCCGCGCACCATTACGATGCACTGGCCGCGCTCGACGGCGATACGGGCGCCCGCGCGTTGTTCGCGAGCGCACCGGTCAACCTGCTCGGCGTCGACGATCCCGGCATCCTGCGCGACGTCGACACGCCCGCGGATCTGCGCTGACATCGGCGCGCGCCGGCCGCACCGCACATCGTGGATGCCGGCCTTCGCGCGATCCGGCGCGATACCTGCAGAGGCTCGCATGTCGCCGGCAATCCGCATGCCGCCGCGAGAATCCCGCTGCAAACACCCGCCCGATTGCCTATAACGGAGACGAGGCGCGCCCGCCGCGCCACCGCCGCCACGCATTGCGCGAGTTCCCCATGGACCACACGACCCCGATGCCCGAGCCCCCGGCCGACCCGAACCGCGATCCGGAAGACGATCCGTTGTCGCCGCCACCGCCGGGGCATCCTCACGACAACCCGCAGCAACCCGACGGACCGCCGAGCAAGGACCCGGTCTAGCCGGCGCATCCGCCCGCGAGCGTCCGTCCGCTACCGCGCCGTGTACCCGCCGTCGATCGCCAGCGACACGCCGCTGATCATCGACGCCGCGTCGCTGAGCAGGAACAGGATCGGCTCGACCACCTCGTCCGGCTCCGCGAAGCGCCCGAGCGGAATCGCCGCGAGCATCGGCGCGCGCTTCTCCGGCTCGCTCCACGCGAACTGCGCCATGGGCGTGAGCGTGACGGTCGGGTTCACGCTGTTCACGCGGATCCCGTGCGCGCCGAGTTCGATGCAGAGCACGCGCGTCATCGCGTCGAGCGCCGCCTTCGACGCGCAATAGCTCAGATGCGCGGGCAGGCCGACGAGCGCGGCCTGGCTCGATACGTTGACGATGCTGCCCCGCGCGCGTGCCGCGCCTCGCCCCGCACGTTCGATCATCTTCCGCGCGACGGCCCGCGCGACCAGCGCCGCGCCGCGCGCATTGACGGCCATCACGCGATCGAAGTGCGCCGCACTCACCTCGAGCGCCGGTTCGAGCGACGCGATCCCCGCGCAGTTGACGAGCCCGTCGAACGCGTCATGCACGGCGAGCGCCGCATCGATCGCGTGTTCGTCGCCGCCGATATCGATGCGCAAGGTTTCGCATGCGATCTCGCCCGCCAGCGAATCGAGCGCGGCCGCATCGCGCCCCGCCGCGACGACCCGCGCGCCGGCATGGGCCAGCGCAACCGCGCAAGCGCGCCCGATGCCGCTCGACGCACCGGTGACGAGCACTCGCGCACCGCTGAAATCGAATCGTGTCTTCATGATGACGCGCGCAGTTCGTGCATGATCGGTTTGAGTGCCGGATACAACGCCGTGTAAAGCGCGAAGCGCGCCGCATACGCATTCGCACGCGCGGCATCGGGACGCGCGCGTTCGACGAGCGTGACCCAGCCGCCTTGCGCGTCGTCGTGCGACACCAGCCCCGCGCCGACGCCCGCGAGCAGCGCGGCGCCCATCGCGGCTTCGACGTCCTGCTCGATCGTCCACACCGGAAAACCCGTCACGTCCGCGATGATCTGCATCCACAGCGCCGAATGCGCGGCGCCGCCGACGACGATCAACCGGTCGTCCAGCGCCGCCGCGCCGCGCCGGCCGGCCTCGATGTTGTGCCGCAGCGCGAACGCGACGCCTTCGAGCACCGCGCGATACAGGTGCGCGCGCGTGTGCGCGAGGCTCAGCCCGACGAATGCGCCGCTCGCCTTCGCGTCCCACACCGGGCTGCGTTCGCCCATCAGGTACGGCAGGAACAGCACGCCGTCCGCGCCGGGCGGCACGCTTTCGGCCGCTTCCTCGAGCAGCAGGTGCGGGTCGCCGTGCGGCAGCAATCGCGCCGCATCGATCTCCGCATGACAGAACTGATCGCGGAACCACGCGACCGATGCACCGGCCGTGATCGCGCCGCCGAACACGTACAGGTCGCGCTGACCGTTGAACACGTGCGGCATGCTGACGAGCCCGTGCCGCGCATCGACGTGCTGGTTCACGTAGCCCCAGCACATGCTGGTGCCGATCATCGCGACATGCTGGCCGGTGCGCGTCGCGCCGGCCGCGAAGGTCGCGACGGCCGCATCCACGCCGCCCGCGACGACCGGCGTGCCGGCCGGCAGGCCGAGCCGTTCCGTCCATTGCGACAGCAGCCCGCCGACGACGTCGGTCGATTCGACGAGCCGCTCCGGCATCATCGTCGCGGGGATGCCGAGCATGTCGAGCGCATCGTCGGACCACTCGCGGCGCGCGACGTCGTACACGCCGCCGATGTTGCCGGCCGAACTGTGGTCGACCGCGACTTCGCCCGTCAGCAGATAGATCACGTACGCGTTCGGCGGCAGAAAATAACGCACGTTCGCCCACACGTCCGGGCGCTGCTCGCGCAGCCACAGCATTTTGGTGAACCCGTAGTAGCTGTCGACGCCGTTGCCCGTGATCACGCGCAGCCGCTCGACGTTCACGTTCTCGTTCACCCAGTCGACCTCCGCGGTCGCGCGCCGATCCATCCAGATCAGGCACGGGTGCAGCGGCCGCATGTCGCTGTCGACCGGAACGCCGGAGCCGCCATACAGGCTGCTCACGCACACGGCGCGGATCGCGTCGGCTGGCACGCCGTGAGCGCGTGCGTCGCTCACGCAGCCCGCGATGCAGTCGAGCACCGCATCGAACCACACCTGCGGCCACTGCTCGGCCCACAGCGGGCGCGGTGTGTCGGGCTGGTAGCCGGCCGAACGGCGCGCGACGATCGTGCCATGCCGGTCGACGAGCAGCGCCTTGGTGCTCTGCGTGCCGATGTCGACGCCTATCACGTATTCCATGATGTCTCCGGTGAGGGATCGCACGAGCCGTCGTTCAACGCGCGGGCTTCAGCAGCACCTTGATCGATTCGGACGACTTCGCAATGCGAATCGCTTCGTCCCAGTCCTCCAGCGCGAAGCCGTGCGTGACGATGCCTTTCGACGTGACGAGCCCGCGCGCGAGCAGGTCGATCGCGACCGGATAACAATACGGCCCCAGGTGCGCGCCGCGCACGTCGAGCTCCTTGCGATCGCCGATGATCGACCAGTCGGCGGTCGTGTCCTCGCCGAACACGCTGAACTCGACGAAGCGGCCGAGCTTGCGGATCAGTTCCAGCCCCTGGTTCACGCCGACCGGCGCGCCCGTCGTCTCGATGTACACGTCGCATCCGTAGCCGTCGGTCAGCGCGCGGACGATCTCGCGCGCATCGTCGCGCGTCGGATTGATCGTCACGTCCGCGCCGTATTGCCGCGCAAGTTCGAGCCGCTCGTCGATCAGGTCGATCACGACGAGCTTCTTCGGCGTCTTCAGGTGCGCGACCTGCGTCATCATCAGGCCGAGCGGGCCCGCGCCCGCGATCACCACGACGTCGTCGAGCTGAAGGTCGCCACGGTTCACGGTATGGATCGCGCACGACAGCGGCTCGATGATCGCCGCATCCTCGAGCGACACGCCGAGCGGAATCCGGTGCACGATCGCCGTCGGCGGAATGCGCATGTACTCGGCCATCCCGCCGTCGGCGACCTCGCGCTGGAAGCCGAAGATGTTGTGCACCTCGCACATCCAGTACTGGCCCGACTTGCAGTAGCGGCACTTGCCGCACGGCACGATCTGCTCGGCGATCACGCGGTCGCCCAGTGCGACGCCGAAATGCTCGGCCGCGCCGTCGCCGAGCGCTTCCACGTAGCCGAAGAATTCGTGGCCGGGAATCACGGGCGCCTTCACCCACGGGCTCGGGCCGCCCCAGAACATCTTCGCGCCCGTATAGCATTTGCAATCGCTCGCGCAGATCCCGCACGCGGCGATGCGGATCACGAGCTCGTTCGCGCCCGCGCGCGGCTGCGCGACCTGTTCGACGCGGTAATCCTCGGGGCCGTGGCAAACCACCGCGGTCATGCGCGGCTGGGCTTCGGGTGTCGTCATGAGTTGTCTCTTCCGTTGATGTTTCGGATATCTGATGAATGAATCGTTACCGCGACCGTTCGCGGCTGATGTAGATCGCGAGCAGGATGATTCCGCCCTTGATCACGTTCTGCACATACGGGTTCACGCCGATCATGTTCAGCCCGTTGTTGAGCACGCCGAGCAGCAACGCACCGACGAGCGTGCCGAGGATCGCGCCGCGCCCGCCGGAAATCGACGTGCCGCCCATCACGACGGCCGCGATCGCATCGAGCTCGAAGCCGACGCCGGCGTTCGGCTGCCCGCTCATCAGGCGCCCGGTCAGCACGATCGCGGCAAGCGCCGACGTGAGCCCGGCCAGCGTGTAGACGATCAGCTTCACGCGCGCCACGCGCACGCCGGTGAGTCGCGTCGCCTGTTCGTTGCCGCCGATCGCATACACGTAGCGGCCGAACGGCATGCGATCGAGCAGCAGCCACGCGATCGCATAGACGACCAGCATGATCAGCACCGGCGCCTGGATGCCGAGCACCTTGCCGCTGCCGAAGAAGGCGACCCAGTCGGGCAACCCGTCGATCGGATAGCCGCCGGTATAGATCAGCGCGAGGCCGCGCGCGATGCCCATCGTCGCGAGCGTGACGATGATCGGCGGCATCCCCGCGAACGCGACGAACACGCCGTTCAGGAAACCGAACCCGAAGCCCACCGCGATGCCGATCGCGAGCGCGGCGACCGCATTCACGCCGGCGACCATCAACCCGGCCGCGAGCGTACCGGACAGCGCCATGACCGAGCCGACCGACAGGTCGATCCCGCCGGTCAGGATCACGCAGGTCATGCCGACCGCGATGATCGCGTTGATCGACACCTGGCGCAGCACGTTCTCGAGATTCGCGGCGGACAGGAAGCTCGGGCTCGCGACCATCATCGCGATGCACACGACGATCAGCCCGACGAGCGGATAGAACAGCGTCGAACGTCGCAGTTGCGTCCACATCGCGCGCGGCGGCGGCATCTCGCCGGCCGCGGCCGCGAGTGTCGGGGAAGACGGGGAAGAAGAATCATGCAGGTTCATGGGTCGCTCCTCGCGTGCCGGCCGTGGCATGGGTCATGACCGTGTCGGGATCGATCTCGTCGCCTTCGAGCGTCGCCTCGATGCGGCCCTGCCGGAACACGGCGACGCGATCGCACATGCCGACGATCTCCGGCAGCTCGGACGAGATCATGATGATGGCGTAGCCGCGCGCGGTGAGTTCGCGCATCAGCCCGTAGATTTCCGCTTTCGCGCCGACGTCGATGCCGCGGGTCGGCTCGTCGAAGATCAGCACCGTCGCGTGGTGATTCAGCCAGCGCGCGATCACGACCTTCTGCTGGTTGCCGCCGGACAGCGTCGCGACCTCGGTGTGGATCGACGGCGCCTTCACGCCGACGCGCCGCATCACGTCGTGCGTCGTGCGCGCTTCGCCGCGGCGATCGATCAGCCAGCGCATCGACCGGTACTTGCCGAGGTTGTTCAGCGAGATGTTGTCGCGAATCGAGAACGACGTGACGAGCCCTTCCGTCTTGCGGCTCTCCGGCAGAAGGCCGATGCCCGCGCGCAGCGCGTCGGCCGGATCGGCGAGCTTCGCCGCCGCGCCGCGCACGCGCACGTCCTTGCGGTGCGCGCGCGTCGCGCCGATCACCGCGAGCGCGGTCTCCGTTCGGCCCGAACCGACGAGCCCCGCGAAGCCCAGAATCTCGCCCGCATGCAGCGCGAAGCGGTTTACGGGGCCGTCGCGCTCGATCTGCAGCGCGTCGACTTCGAGCACGGCGGGCGCATCCGTGGCGCGCGCCGGCTTCGGCGGGAAGCTGCTTTCGAGCCGGCGGCCGACCATCATCCGCACCAGTTGCTCGACGTCCGTGCGCGCGACGTCGGTGGTCGCGACATACTGACCGTCGCGCAGCACCGTGATGCGATCGCAGACCGCGAAAATCTCGTCGAGGTGATGCGAGATGAAGATCATCGCGACACCCTGCCGCTTCAGCTCGCGCATGATCGAGAACAGATGCTCGGCCTCGGCCGGCGTGAGCGTGGCGGTCGGTTCATCGAGGATCAGGATGCGCGCGTCGAGCGACAGCGCCTTGCCGATCTCGACGAACTGCTGCTGCGCGACCGACAGCGTGCGTAGCGGCGCGTCGAGATCGATCGTCACGCCGAGCCGCGCGAAGATGCCGGCGGCGACGCGCCGCATCCGCGTGCGATCGCGCACACCCCAGCGGGTGCGCAGCTCGCGGCCGAGGAACAGGTTGTCGACGGCATCGAGGTGCGGAATCAGGCTGAATTCCTGGAACACGATGCCGACACCGGCCGCGACCGCGTCGTGATAACTCGCGAAATGCCGCGCGCTGCCGTCGATCTCGATCGTGCCGGTATCCGGCTGGTGGATCCCGCACAGGATCTTCATCAGCGTCGACTTGCCGGCCCCGTTCTCGCCGAGCAGCGCATGAATCTCGCCGCGCGCGATCTCGAGGTGAATGTCCGACAGCGCCTTCACGCCCGGAAAGCTTTTCGTGATGTGACTGAGCGTCAGTATCGTGTCCATCGGCTTCTCCGTGCGAAGGGCGTCGGCCGCGCCGCCGCCCTTCACGTCGCGTTGCGCGTCGCTCACCAGCTGAATCCCTTCGCGTTGCCGCGATCGACGACCTTCACGTCGACCGGAATCGCCTTCGGCACCGTCGCGCCCCACTTGCGCGCGATCGCGATGCCGAGCGCGATGCGCACCTGGTCGGCCGGGAACTGCGCGGTCGTCTCGATGAACTTCGAGTTCGGTTTCTGGATCGCCGCGATCGCCTCGGGCGCGCCGTCGACGCTGGTCAGCCGGATGTCCTTGCCCGATCCCTCGATCGCGGCGAGCGCGCCCATCGACCCGCCGTCGTTCACGCTGAAGATGCCCTTCAGGTTCGGATGCGCGGAGATCATGTTCTCCGTCACCGACAACGCGGTCGCGCGCTCCTGCTTGCCGTTCTGCGTGTCGACCAGCTTCACGTTCGGGAATTTCGCGAGGCCGGCCTTGCAGCCGCGCACGCGTTCGAGAATCGGCACGACCGGAATGCCGTCGAGGATCGCCACCTCGCCGCTGCCGCCGATCGCCTTCGCGAGGTATTCGCACGACATCACGCCCGCGTCGTAATTCTTCGAGCCGACGAACGAATCGACCGGGCCGTTCGCGTTCGCGTCGACGGCCACGACCACCGCGCCGGCCTTCTTCGCCTGCGTGATCGCCGACTGGATGCCTGTCGAATCGGTCGGATTCACGAGCAGGATGTCGATCTTCTTCTGCAGCATGTCCTCGACGTCGCTCACCTGCTTGCTGACGTCGTGATGCGCGTCGGTCACGACGACCTGCGCGCCGATCGACGCGGCTGCGTCGTTCAACGCCTTCTGCATCGTCACGAAATACGGGTTGTTCAACTCCTGGAAGGTCATGCCGATCCGCAGCGGCGCCGCATGCGTGACCATCGGGAACCAGGCTGCGACAGCTGTCGCGGCAACGGCCGCGATGCGTGCGGCGCGGCGGCGGGATGAAGCGGGCGATGCGTGCGTCATGACGGTGTCTCCGGTTATGTGCGGTTTTTTCGTGGGTGAGCGAGCCCCTCGCGACGCGAACGGCGCGATGGGCTGGGTGAAACGGCAAGGAAAAGTCAGGCGGGCGAACGCCCGGCGATCATCCGGGCTGCGGTACGCGCCCGCGTGCATCGGGCGTGACCACGCGCGGCGGCATCGGGTTGCCGGTGGGCGCCGCATGCAGCGCGAGCTCGCGGCTGCGTGCGTTCAACCGCTGCAGCGCGCGGAATTCGGTCGGCGCCATCCCCTTCACCGCGCGAAACTGGCGGTTGAAGTTGGACACGTTGTTGAAGCCGGCCTGGAAGCAGATGTCGGTGATGTTCGCGTCGTCGGCGAGCAGCATCTGGCATGCGGATTCGATCCGCAGCCGGTTCACGTACTGGACGAACGGCAACCCGGTATGGCGATGGAACGCGCGCGAGAATGCGCTGACGCTCTGCCCGGTCAATTGCGCGAGATCGGATTCGCGCAGCTCGGACGCGAGATTCTTGCCGATATACGACAGCGCGTGGCTGAGCCGCGTCGGCGTCACGTGCGCTTGGTCGTACGCGGGGCTCGCGAGCAGCGTGCGTTCGGCCGCGCCGCACAACCGCTCGAGGATCGTCATGAACAGCGCGATGCGACGCATCCCGCGCGCGGTCAGCAATTCGTCGAACAGCGGTGCGATCGCGGCGCTCGTGTCGTCATCGAAGCCGACGCCGCGCCGCGCGTCGTCGAGCAGCGCCTGCGCGTCGCGGCATTCGGGAAACGCGTCCATGCAGCGGCGCACGAACGACGGATCGAACTGGATCACCAGATTGCGGCGCTCGACGGTTTCGCCTTCGGCCATGTCGCTGACCCAGTTGTGCGGCAGGTTCGGGCCGAGCAGCACGAGATGGCCGGGGCCGAACGAGCCGATATGGTCGCCGACGAAATACTTGCCGCTCGTCGCGACGATCAGGTGCAGTTCGAATTCGGGATGGAAATGCCAGCGGATCGTGCGGTACGGATAGCCGTGCGACCAGACCTTGAACGACTCGTCGCGTCGCACGTCGACCACTTCCAGATCGGGATGCATCATCCTGGCGTCTCCATTCCCATGTCTCGCTGGCCGGGCCGCTCGGCGGTTCGCCTCGTTCGCCGCGTGAGTCGTGCGGCAACGCGACCGGTCGCATGGGAAGCAATGTAGGTCGATCGCGTGCGCGGCTCCACCAACTTTACGCCTGATTTTCGATACTTTTTTGCGGGTTGCGGGTGGAAAGGGGCGCGAAACGCAAAATTGTGCAGTGCGGCACCCCGCCGACCGAGCGCCGGCGGGACATACGCGCGCGCCGGAACACGGCCGCCAGGCGGGTCGACGACGGCCGCTGCCGCGGCTACGCTGCCGCGCTTTCCCGGGCGACACGCACCTCGTACGCCTTCAGGTGGTTGTACGCGATGCGCAGCAACGACAACGCATCCGCCGCCTGCGGGTCGCGGCGCGCAAGCAGGTCGCCGATCACGTGATCGGCTTCGACCCGTGCGCGGTTTTCGACGTCGCGCAGCATCGATGCGGTCAGCGGCGACGGCGTCAGCACCATCCGCTGCATCCGCTCGACCGCGGCGGAATCGGGCCGGTAACCGTTGTGCGCGGCGATCGCGCTGCATTCGTCGAGCATCGTCTCGAGCAGGCGGCGGCCGTCCGGCGCGGCGAGAATGTCGCCGATCGACCCGCGAAACAGCGACGTGCTCGCCGCGAGCGTCGCGAGAAACACCCACTTGTCCCACATCCGCGCGGCGATGTCGTCGCTGAGCGTCGCATCGAAACCCGCGCCGCCGAGCACGTCGGCCACTGCGCGCACGCGCGCCGATTCGCCGCCGGCGAGTTCGCCGAACGACAGCCCTGCCGTGTCGTTCAGATGCACGATCCGCTGCTCGCGATCGAGCGTCGCCGCGATCACGCACAGGCCGCCGAGCACCTGCGCGGCATCGAACCGGTCGCGCAGCACGTCGAGATGGCGCATCCCGTTGAGCATCGGCAGGATCAGCGTCGACGGCCCGACGAACGGTGCGAACGATGCGATCGCATCGTCGAGGCTGTACGCCTTGCAGCTGAGCAGCACCAGGTCGAACGGCGCGGCCGCGTCGCTCGCGCGCAGCGTCTGCACGTTCGCGAGCGTCAGGTCGCCGCGCGGGCTGCGGATCAGGAGCCCGTCGCGCGCGAGCGCGGCCGCCCGGCCGTCGCGCACCAGAAACGTCACGTCGCGCCCCGCCGCCGCGAGCCGGCCGCCGAAGTATCCGCCGACCGCGCCGGCCCCCACCACCAGAATTCGCATCGTTGCCTCCTTTCGGATTGGTTCGACGCCGCCGCCGTTCGCCCGACCGTCGGGGCACGACGCGCAACCGCCATCGCCCGACAGTATAGCGACGCCGAATATGTATATGCATAGATAACCGCACCGCGCTCGGCGGTATCGAGCCGCCGCCGTTTCTAAGGGATTTCCCGCCTACGGCAACGTCCGTTTCGCGCCGTCAAAGAATTATCCCGTCACGCCGTTCCGGCGCGCTTGTTCGACCGACCGACCTCACTACCCATGCGCACCCTTTCCCTGAACCAGAAACTCGCCTCGATGATCGTCATCCTGTGGCTCGGCCTGCTCGTGATCGCCGGCATCGGCGCATGGCAGACGCGCGCATCGATGATCACGGATCGCCGCGACCAGCTTGCGTCGCTGGTCGCGCAGGCGACGAATGTCGCCGACCATTACTACAAGCTGTCGCAACAGAACGCATTGCCGGAAGCCGACGCGAAGCAGAAGGCCCTCGAGGCGATCGCGGCGATGCGCTACGGCACCGACGGCTACGTCTCGATCAACGATTCGAAGCCGGCGATCGTGATGCATCCGATCAAGACCGAGCTCAACGGCAAGGACGTGTCGAATTTCACGGATCCGAACGGCAAGCATCTGTTCGTCGAGATCGTGAAGGCCGGCAACGTGGACGGCGGCAAGGGTTTCGTCGAGTATCTGTGGCCGAAGCCGGGCGCCGACAAGCCGCAGGACAAGACCAGCGCGGTGCAGCGCTTCGCGCCGTGGGACTGGTATCTCGTGACGGGCATGTACATGGACGACGTGCGTTCGGCCGTGCTCGCGAGCGTCGGCCGCTGGCTCGCGATCACGGCCGTGCTCGGCGCGATCGCGACCGCCGTGATGGTGCTCGTGCTGAAAAGCGTGCGCGCGAACCTCGGCGGCGAGCTCGAAGTGGCGCTCGACGCCGCGCAGCGTATCGCGCAGGGCGACCTGACCGCGCGCGTGAGCGTGAAGCAAGACGACCGCGGCAGCCTGCTGCATGCACTGCATACGATGCAGAACGGGTTGATCGACATGGTGTCGCGCGTGCGGACGGGCACGGAGAACATCAACGTCGGCGCGAGCGAGATCGCGTCGGGCAACACCGATCTGTCGCAGCGCACCGAGGAACAGGCGGCCGCGCTCGTGCAGACCGCGTCGAGCATGGACCAGATGACCGCGAACGTGAAGCAGAACGCCGACAGCGCCGCCCAGGCCGCGACGCTCGCGGGCCAGGCCGCGCAGGTCGCGACGCGCGGCAGCGAGGTGGTCGACGATGTGGTGCGGACGATGAACGAGATCACCGACCGCTCGCACAAGATCGGCGACATCATCGGCGTGATCGACGGGATCGCGTTCCAGACCAACATCCTCGCGCTGAACGCGGCCGTCGAAGCGGCGCGCGCGGGCGAACAGGGCCGCGGCTTCGCGGTGGTCGCGGCCGAGGTGCGCTCGCTCGCGCAACGCTCGGCGACGGCCGCGAAGGAGATCAAGTCGCTGATCGTGTCGTCGAACGAAACCGTCGAGCACGGCGCGACGCTCGTCACGCACGCGGGCGAGACGATGGCCGAGATCGTGCAGTCGGTGCGGCGCGTGAACGAGATCCTCGACGAGATCAGCCATGCGTCGCGCGAGCAGAGCGCGGGGATCGAGCAGGTCAACCGCGCGGTGGGCGAGATGGATCAGGTCACGCAGCAGAACGCGGCACTCGTCGAGGAGGCCGCGGCCGCCGCGCATTCGCTGCGCGACCAGGCCGAGGCGCTGCGCGACGCCGTCACGCGATTCGCGTTGCCGGCCTGACGTCGCCTCGTCCGTCGGCATCCCGCCGGATGCCGACGGATTTCGCCTGACCGGCCGGCAATGCGCGGCCGGCCCCGCGCGACCCGGGCCCCGCCCTCACTTCTTCCGCGCGTCTTCCACGCTCACCCCGCTCCGCCCGGCCGGCTCATGGGCTTGAAACCGCCGAACCCCATCCCGGCCGCCCGCTGGGCCAGCTCGATGTCGTTGGTCACGCCGAGCTTCTTCATCGCGCTGATCTTCTGCGCGCTGACCGTCTGCTTGCCCTTGTTCAACCGCTGCGCGATCGTCTTGATCGGCAGGCCGGCCAGATAAAGGCGCATCACCTCGATCTCGCGCGTCGACAGTTTCACCGGCGCCTGGTCGTGCTCGGCGACCGCATCGAGCGCGCGCCGGACGAGCGGCGACTGATAGCGCCCGCCGCTGTAGCTCGAATGGATCGCGGTGACGATGTGACCGACTTCGTCGAACTTGCTGACGAGGCTCGCGCCGCCTTTCGCGAGGATCGAGCGGAAGATCACCGGATTCTCGTTGCCCACCAGCGCGACGACCCCGACGTTCGGGCGCGTGCTGTGCAGCCAGTCGAACAGTGCGAGACCGTCCATCTGCACGTCGCCGCGAATCGGATAGTCGACCAGCACGATGTCGCAGTCGACGCTGCCGAGCGCCTCGATCAGATCGCCCGGGGTCCGGGAGACGCCGACCAGATCGATCGCGCACGCGTCGCCGGCAATGTGCTCCATGCCCGCGAGCGTCAGCGGCGAGTCGTACGCGAAAACAGTGCGAATTCTGAATTTCCCCATGCGCAGTCCCAGAAGTTTCGCCGGGCCGCACGTCGCGGAATGCGTGCGCGGCGGATCGGCATTGAATCGACGTTCAGGATATTTTTATCCTGGACATCATTCTAGGCAGCAACGCACGGCCGGGATATGGGGCGTCGTCTGAATTGGTCGGTGCAGGCGTGATACGAGTTTGATATCGGCGCCGGTCCGACCGTCCGGCGGCGGCCGGGGTCGGCCGGACGGCCGACGTTGCGGGTCGCGCGGGCCGCACGGACGGCCCGCGGGGTAAAATTGCGGCCTTTGCATGCCACTCCGGGCGACCGGCCGGCGGCAGCGCGCCATTCCCGGCCGCGCGCCCGCCCGTTCGCCGGCTGCCCGTACTCCCGCTTCCCCCATGACCGAATCCGATCTGCAATCCGACGACACCACCATCCACGAAGACGGCCTCTGGCGCGACAACGGCTGGACGGCCCGCATCATCAAGAACGAGGACGACGACGGCTGGGCCGTCGAGATGATCAAGGACGGCGAAGCCGAGCCCGCGCTCGTCGGCCCGTGGACGATGGGTCGCGACAAGAAGAATCCGAAGCCGATGGACGCGAATGCGTTCCGCACGCTGGTGAAGACCGCGACCGAGGTGCTGATGCGACACGAGCAGCAACGCCGTGCGATGCTGCACAAGGAAGTGACGGTGCAGGACGACGACGGACAGGATGTGTCGGTCACGCTCGACATCGTGCCGGACGAGTTCGAGCCGTATGCGCAACTGAAGGCGTTCGACCCGTACGGCGAGCTGCTGGCCGACGCGAAGGTCTCCGCCGGGTTCAAGCTCAACAAGGCCAGTGCCGCACGCTGGGTCGAATCGGGCTTCGAACGGCCGGCCTGACGCCACGGGCCGGCGCCCGCGCGACGCCGCCACCCGCCCGCGCGTGCGCAACGCGCGCAACCTGCGCAATCCGCGTCAGCCGTGCAGGCCGTGCGCGGTCATCAGGCGGTACAGCGTCGCGCGCGAGACACCAAGTTCCGCCGCGACGTCGGCATGCTGACGCCGATGCCGCAACAGCGTTTCCTCGATCGTGCGCCGCTCGGCCTGGCGGCGCAATTCCGCGAGCGTCGGCGGCCGCTGCGACGTGTACTGGTTCAGTTCGAGATCGACGGCCGAGATCAGCGGGCCATTCGTCATCACGACCGCGAAGCGAATCCGGTTGATCAGTTCGCGCACGTTGCCGGGCCATGCATAGTTGTGAATCGCCTCGATCGCGCACGGCATGAAGCCGCGAATCCGGTGCGCGCTGTCGCCGCGATAGCGCCGCAAGATGTGATCGGCGAGCAGCATGATGTCGCGGCCGCGCGCGCGCAGCGGCGGCTCGTCGATGCGCAGCACGCACAGCCGGTAATACAGGTCCGCACGGAACCGTCCCGCCTGCATCGCGGCCTCGAGATCGACGTGGGTCGCGGACACGATCCGCACATCCACCGGAATCGACGTGTGTCCGCCGAGCCGCTCGATCTTGCCCTCCTGCAGGAACCGCAGCAGGCTCGCCTGGCTCTCGAACGGCATGTCGCCGATTTCATCGAGGAACAGCGTGCCGCCGTGCGCGGACTCGATGCGGCCGATCTTGCGCTGATGCGCGCCGGTGAACGCGCCGCGCTCATGACCGAACAGCTCGGCCTGCAGCAGCGTCGTCGGAATCGCCGCGCAATTCACGGCGACGAACGGCGCGTCGGCGCGCGACGAATGCTGATGGATCGCCGATGCGGTCAACTCCTTGCCGGTGCCGGATTCGCCGGCGATGAACACGGTGGCCTCGGTGTTCGCAACCTTGCGGATCGTCGCGAACAGACGGCGCATCGCATCGCACGCGCCGATCATCGTGCCGCCGGGCGGCGCGGCGTCGACGGCCGGATCGCCTTCCGCCAGTTTCAGCATCCCGTACGCATGGCCGACGAGATAACCGATCGTCGTATCGGCCGTCGCATCGCGGGCGTAGCCGAAGCAGCACTGGCGGATCAGACGCGCGATGGTGGCGTCGCGCAGTCGCTCGTCGTCGGCGAGCGCGACCCAGCCGATCCGTGGATCGCGCAGCAGCGCCTCGAACGACGCGACGTCGGGCGACGCGAAATCGTCGAAATCGACGATGCCCGCATGCAGGCGGTTCGCCTTCACGAGATTGAGTGCGTCCGCAACGGATTTCGCGCGCCACACGTCCCAGCCGCGCGACGCGAGACAGTCGACGAGCCCCGCATCGGGACGCGGCGACAGATACACGAGCGGGCGTGACGGCACGCCATGGTGACGCCGGACCGCGACGAACGGTGGCGTGCACGGCGCCCGCTCACCCTCCTGCGGGCCTGACAGTCTGATCGGGCAGCAATGGTTCACGATGGCCTCGCCGCATGGGGTTGTCTGGCGGAACGGGCGGCGCGAAACGATGCGCGGCAGGCCTCCCTGCCCACGCGCGACGCTGCCGGCATGTCCGCTCGGGAAAGTTTCGTCATCGGCAGAACACGACGCGTTGCATGTAGATCTGCGGTTCGACGACGGGCCGCGCGGCCTGGTTGAGGTCCTCGCGATAAGCACGGTAGGTCTTGCCGTTCACCGTCACTTCCGTCGCAGGCGCCGTCTCGATCGTGTTCAGCCCTTTGCGCTGCCAGTCGCTGACCCGCGCCGACGCGGACAGGCTCGACTCGCCGGCGATCTTCTGCGTGATCGCGCTGCCGTCGCTCCACGGCTGCGTCTGCATGTCCTCCGCGTGCTGCATCGCGCCGACCGTCTTGCCGGTCGGCCTCGGCCCGTTCTGCGCGGCGAACGGCGCGCCACGACCGTACACCGGCGATTGCCACGACGGTGCGTGCCCCTCCGCCGGCATCATGTAGATCATCTGCGGATCGCCGACCATCATCATCGGCACGCATGCCGTGTTGTCCGGGCGGCCGAGCGTCGTCAGCGCCTGCTGGACGCTCGCGGCATTCGCGAGGGTCTGCTCGCTCAGGATGACAAAGACCGCGGGGTTCTGGAAAACCGACTGCGCGGCGGCTTGTGTGCCGGCCAGCAGCAGCGCGACCAAAAAGATCCTCATGATTGAGGCCTCCTTGTACCCTCGTCAGGCAAAAAGAGGTGTTGACCTCGGGGAAGGGACCAACACCCGTCAAACTTGCGACGTGCGTCGCGCCGCGAATCCCGGCGGCGCCCGTGCGAGCGGCATGTTGATCGCACGGGCGCCTTGTCCGCATGCTTACGACGACGTGCTCGTCGAGATGACGGTCGGCGCCGGCATCGCCGGCGCGGCCGGGGCGGCCTGCTGGTCAACCGCGGCCGGCACGTCGGCGGACGGTGCGGGCGTGGCAGCGGATTCGACCGCGTCCGTCGCCTTCGCATCGGCTGCCGGCGCGTCGGCAGCGGCAGCAGCAGCCGCGGGCTGCGCGGCTTCCGGTGCGGGCGCCTCGGCGGCTGCCTGCGATGCCGGTTCAGCAGCCTTCGCATCGACCGCGGGCGCGGACGTTGCGGCGTCCGCGGTCTGCGGTGCGGCGTCGGTCGCCGTCGGTCCGGATTGCGCGATGTCCGGCGTCTTCGTGTCGGCGGCGGGCGCTGCTGCGGCTTGCGCCGTGGTGTCGGTTGCGGCCGGTGCAGGTTCCGGCGCCTTGTCGGCAACCGCCGGCGCGGGTTCCTTCGCCTTCGTATCGACCGCAGGCGTCGCCGCGGCTTGCGCCGTGGTGTCGGTTGCGGC
Organism: Burkholderia sp. RF7-non_BP4; assembly: GCF_001521935.1. NCBI lineage: Bacteria > Pseudomonadati > Pseudomonadota > Betaproteobacteria > Burkholderiales > Burkholderiaceae > Burkholderia > Burkholderia sp. RF7-non_BP4. The sequence goes on from NZ_LOTA01000025.1 coordinate 139,746, forward strand.
CAGCGCAGGCGCCGGCGCCTTGTCGGCAACCGCCGGCACGGGTTCCTTCGCCTTCGTATCGACCGCAGGCGTCGCCGCGGCTTGCGCCGTGGTGTCGGTTGCGGCCGGCGCGGGTGCCGGCGCCTTGTCGGCAACCGCCGGCGCCGCGACGATGGCGGCAGCCGGCACCGCACTCACCGCGGCCGGCGCGGCACTCACTGCCGGCGCTGCCGCCGCAACCGGTGCGGCAACGGCGGCAGGCACGAGCGCAGCCGCTTGCGTCGCCTTCACGGCGGCCGCCTGTGCAGCGGCAGGCACCGCGCCGACGGCCGGCGCGGCGATCGACGGCGCGGGCACCGGCACCGGGATCGGCGCCGCCTGGACCGCGGTCGTCGCCACCGGGCGCGTCTGCGCGGGCGCGGCGGCGTCGAGCGGCGGCAGGCCCATGCGGTTGCGCACGATCGGATCGCGATACTTCACGTCGTCGGCCACGGTCGCTTCGACGGCGGGCGCCACGTTCGAGCGCGCGAGCGGCGCGGTCGTGCCCGGGCACAGGTGACCGGTCGCTTCCACCGCACGCCGGTTCGCATCGCTCTGGCAAAGCAGCGCGAGCGCGACGTCGGTCAGCCCCATCGCGCGGAATTCACGCGCGTCGAGACGACGCACGCATGCCTGGTCGACCAGGGTCGTGCCGCCCGTCGCGCCGAAGCCCGGAAACGACACGCCGACGCTCACCGAGCCCATGCAGGTATCGGACAGCGTGGTCGTGAGGCCCGGCGCCTGGATCGCGGGGTTCGTCTTGATCGTCTGGGTACCCGAGTAGTTGACGTTTTCCGACGTCTGGGTGTTGAACGGATTAGTCCCCGGCGAGCCCGCCGACTGGAGCGAGCTCACGCTCTGCGGCGTCACGTTCGAGCCGCCGCTCGTGGACGACGGCAAGTTCAAGTTCACCTGCACGCTCGAATTGCCGCTGCCACGCACCCCGCTGCTGCTCGTGGCGCTCCCACCGCGCGAACTCGTGGTGTTCGTGTTCATGCTCGAGCCACCGCCCTGGCTGATCGCCGTCGACGACGTCGAGGACTGCGCGCTTGAAGTCGAGTCGGCGGTCTGCGCTTGGGCACCGATCGTGGCCATCGCGAACATCGCCGCACATGCCACCCTGATCTTGTTGCTGTTCATTTCAATCTCCGGACGTGGTTTGACCTCCCACCCAGGCAACCGTATTAATTCCCCTGAATGCCTTCAGTTTTGCCTGCTTCCCCGAACTGCTTCCAGCCACTGCCCAGCTGGGACCACGAACCGCCCGACATGCCCGGCCATTGCTGGGCCGCCGATGCGCCGATGGCACTGCCCGACGAAAGCGTGTGTTGTTGTGACGGTTTGGTTGTCTGGTCAGGGTTGTTTGACGTTTGCACATTCGATTGCACGTCGTCGGCAGCACGGTCAGCGCCATACGCCGTCAGAGACGCGAGCATCAGAGCGGCGGCAATCAGTTTCTGCTTCATGCCAACTCCTTACGGTGACAACAAGGTGAGGAAAGAGACCAGCGTCGTTGGGAAGCTGGCCCCCCCGACACCCGATTCAGGGACTGCCGGCGGTCGCGCCGGAACTGCCCTGGCTGCCGCCCGATGCGAACGGCGATCCGGCCGGACCGGTGCCCCATACCGTCGACGAGTTGAAGTGGTTCGAGCCCGCGACCGTTCCCGACCACCCACTGCCCGCCATGCCGGCGGCACCTGCGTTGGCAATGCCGTTGTCGTTCGCGCCGGTTGCCGTGTAGTGGTTCGCGCCGAGTACGATCGTGGCGGTCACCCCTCCCGACAGCGCATTGGCGTTCTCGCTCGTGTTGCCGGTTCCACCGAACGAGCCTGCGGCACCGATACCGCCGCCTGCCGCGAACGCGCCTCCGTTCGTGCCCCAGCCGCTGGCCGTCGAAGTCGAGTCGTGATAGGCGGATGCCGTGCCGATGGAGCCGGCGGGTGTCACGGTACTTCCGGCGTTCGCGCCCGCCACCGAAGTCGAGTTGCTCGTGTAGCTGCCGGTACCGACCAGCACCGAACCGGAGACGCCTGCCGCGACGGATTGCGTCTGGTTGAATGTCGTCGGACCTGCCGCCAGCACGGCTGACGATAGGACGGTGAGCGCTGTCGCTAAAATGACGTTGGCTTTCATAGCAATTCCTTGCTGTGAGGAAGTTCGGTGGCCGGGTCGCCGGGTCCGCCCTCGCGGGACGAAACCCGGCATCCGTGCCACCTGTCCATGACGAACGCTATGCGCCGCGGCTTAGTAGTGATACATCGTCCAGCCGGTCGAACCGGCGTTCGCGCCGCTGGAACCGCCAGCTTGTGCGCCGCCGAAGCCGAAGCCGCTCACCGTCGACGTGTTGATGTGGTTCGTGTACGAGATCGAGCTGCTCGCGCCGCCGCCAGCCGTTGCACCGGCGGCGCCGAGCGCCGCGCCCGAATCGGTTGCGGTGAAGTGACCGAACCCGACAACACCGGCCATCGTCTGGCCACCACTCGACGAGTTGCTGGTCGAGACCGTGCCGCTCGCTGCGAACGCTGCACCCGAAACCGCCATCACTGCTGCTGCAATCAGAAGCTTCTTCATGGTCGACTCCATAACGGCGTGGACGGAACAAGCGAGGAAAGCTGCACGCCTTCAACTTCCCTGCCTCGAGCAATCCCTAAAAATAAGGATCACTATCCAATCACAAAGCAACGATTCGTCTCGAATCCGAGACCACGTAACTTTTGGCCAGTCGAAGTTCAGTTAGTATTTTTTAGTTTTCCGAATTTTTTATATAAATTCTCGATATCGCATATCGATTTTTAAAAATCAGAAAACAAATCGCCTCACGCACCCGAATACAGGCATTCGATATCCCGAACTGGTTTTTTCGAAATTCGCACCCGCGACACACCGGCACACGGCATTCGCTTCAGCGATCGAAAATGCGTGAAAATGGTTAAATACCGAAAATGCAGCGCCATCCAAAACATGCACATCATCGTGGCGATAACGGGCCTGCATGACGGTCAGTCGGCATCGCCTCTCCCTGAGCTAGCGATCAATGATCTTCCGGGTCATCCGGCCATCGGGTATTCGCGCGAGTCCGGCGAGCGCCGGCAGTTGCCCGGCGCACTCGATACGGCCCTGCACGGTCGAAGTCGGGTCGGGGTCAAGCTGTCCGGCACGAACAGCCCGGTCCACCCGGACGCGCTGAATGAAAGGGAGCACCGCTGTCGGCCGGTCGTCATGCGGAACGACAGGCGTTCCAGCACGTGCGACACGCGGATGCCGGGAAACCGGCGACGAACCCGCGAGGCTGGCACTGCTTCGCGAGCCGTACTCCGAGCTGTCCGACTACCCCACGGATGCGCAAGGAATGCGCAGAACGAACGACTGCTTCTGGTCTTCATCGCTGTTTCCCCGACTGCTTATTGACGAACGCGTCGCCCCCCATCTTTGTCGCATCAGGTCGACCGCTCGCCGGTGCGTCCAACGTCGCAAGCGGCATGCCATGCGTGATTCCGCCGACGGTTGCCTGACGCGTCCCATCCGCAACGCCCGGCCATTTCGCCGCGAATCGCATTTTTTGTTTCAGGAATGTATCGCGACAACGGTGGGCGACTTGCGCCGATCATTGAATGCCGCGAAGCAATGCCGGAAAAGGCGGACGAATGCGGCCCGCGGGGCCTCGCGCAAGGGGGTGACGAACGGGTGTTTCATACTTGAGAAGTGCGGGGTCGCAGATTGCGGCCGATCAGCACATCGGCCCTGCCAAACCGCCTGCTGCGGCCCGTTCGACAGCGTTCGCATCCCTGAGAAACGACGAATCGAAACGCGCGGCCCCCCGGTGCAGTGAAGCCTGCGCAGCGGATATCGCCAGGCTTCCGGCTGTGCACGCCGGCCGCCGCGAAACGCAGTTGATTCATCCGTGAAAATACCGACGGGATCAAGCGTCGGCCGACAATGCGAACGCGCGGCAAAAGACGGCAATTGCGGTGCAGGCCGACATGGCGTTCGCGCCGCCTGCATAACGGAAAAAATGACAACCTGTGCCGCACGAAGCCTTCAACACCCTTTATTCATTGTTACTGGCGTCATTCAATTCGGCGGCATTCGATGTCGATAACCGCCTCGCGCCAATCGCCGGATAACGACGCACGATGCGCGCGAGAAACATTTCCGATGCGATATCGGCCGCGAATCTCATCGCTGAAACATGTTCGTGCAAAGCGTGATTCATGCAGAAAATTCGTGACGGCGCGACCTTTTTGCGCGTTTCGACCGGCCGGTTCGTATGCTGCCGAGAGTTGTCACACCGGTTCGCGCAATCCACGGATACATGCGTGAAACAGAAGTTCGTGCGCGCCGTGGCAGCGCCGTCCGCTGCTCCCTCGCATCCGCATGCGGCAACCCTGGCACGCCGCTTGAATGTCATCCTGATTCGACAGACTGCGCATCGCGCGACGAAGCCACGCGCGACGCAATCGCAATGAACCGCGTCGCCGCTATGTGCCGAGCAATTCCTTCTTGCGCAGATACACGACGTCGCGCATCGGCGGCGCGCCGAACAGCCGGCTGTATTCGCGGCTGAACTGCGACGCGCTTTCATAGCCGACGGTCGCGGCCACGGACCCGACGTCGCCGCCCTGCCGCAGCAACAGCCGCCGCGCTTCGTGCAGCCGCAGTTGCTTCTGATACTGCAGCGGGCTCAGCGTGGTCACGTGCTTGAAGTGATGATGTAGCGACGACACGCTCATGTTGACCGCCTGCGCGAGCGTGTCGACGCGCATCGGCTCCGCGTAGTGATCGCGGATCCATTCGATCGCGCGCGCGATCCGGTGCGTCTGGCTGCCCGCGACGGCCATGTGCCGCAGCCGCGTGCCCTGCCCGCTCGTCATCAGCCGATAAAGCAGTTCCTTTTCGATCAGCGGCGCGACCACCGGAATGTCGGCCGGCGTATCGAGCAGCCGCAACAGCCGCAGCGCGGCATCGAACAGCGGCGGCGTCAGCTCGGCAAGCGCGATCCCCTCGCCTTCGGGGCCGGCATCCGGCTCCGGCAGCCGCATCTCGGCCGCGAGTTCGACGATGCGCTGCGGATCGAGCGTGAGCGACAGGCACAGGTAAGGCGCGTCCGGCGACGCCTGCGTGACGCGCGAGAGAATCGGCAAGTCGATCGACGCAATCAGGCAGTTCCGCGTGTCGTATTCGTAAGCCTGGCCGCCCACGATCACACGCTTCGCGCCCTGCGCGGCGATCACGAGCGCGGCGCGCGACACGCCGCAGCCGAGATCGACCGGATGCCCGTGCCGGTGCAGCATCAGCGCCGGCACGGCCGTCGAGTGGGAGCCGTCGGTCGGCGCGAAGCGGGCGATCAGCGATGCCAGTTCGCGTCGCCCGGATTCGCGCGACGCCGCGATATCGGTCATGTCCATGACGGGTTCCTCGCTTCGTTTCCCCGAATCGCGCGAGCATAGCGAATCGCTCGCCGCCGCGCCGGGGATTTGCAGGATTGTTCAATAAATTTGCAGGATTGGGTAGACGCAAAAAACGCGCGCTCGCGCACACTGCCCGCTAACCGGGCGCATGCCGGGTTTTCCCCATGGAGACATACCAACATGCCTACCTCGTTTGTCCTCAACGGCAAGAACGTTACGCTCGACGCCGATCCGTCGATGCCCGTCCTCTGGGCGATCCGCGAGCACGCGGGGCTGACCGGCACGAAGTTCGGCTGCGGCATGGCGCAGTGCGGCGCGTGCACCGTCCATCTCGAAGGCCAGGCGGTGCGCTCGTGCGTGCTGCCGCTCGCCGGCATCGCCGGCAAGCACGTCACCACGATCGAAGGCCTGCAGAGCAAGCCCGCGCAGGCCGTGCAGGCCGCCTGGGTGAAGCTGCAGGTGCCGCAGTGCGGCTATTGCCAGTCCGGCCAGATCATGTCGGCCACCGCCTTGCTCGAACAGAACCCGAAACCGACCGACGCGGACATCGACGCCGCGATGAACGGCAACATCTGCCGCTGTGCGACCTACGCCCGCATCCGGGCCGCGATCCACGACGCGGCCGCGACGCTGGGAGCCTGACCATGACGATCGAACTCGACAATCGCGATTCGGTGCGGCCGTCGCGCCGCACGTTTCTGAAGGCCGCGGGCGCCGCGGCCGCCGTCAGCCTGACGATCGGTTTCGAATGGGCCGGCCTCGGCCGCCGCGCGCTCGCCGCGACGGCCCGCGCCGCCGACTTCGCGCCGAACGCATTCCTGCGCATCACGCCCGACGGCGCGGTCACCGTCATCGCGAAACACGTGGAAATGGGCCAGGGCGCGTACACGGGCATCGCGACGATCGTCGCCGAGGAGCTCGACGCCGACTGGTCGAGCGTACGCGTCGAAAGCGCGCCGGCCGACGCGAAACGCTACGCGAACCTCGCGTTCGGCACGATGCAGGGCACGGGCGGCAGCTCGGCCATGTCGAACTCGTGGCAGCAACTGCGCGAAGCGGGCGGCAAGGCCCGCGCGATGCTCGTGTCGGCCGCGGCGGCGCGCTGGAAGGTGCCGGCCGGCGAGCTGACCACCGCCAACGGCGTCGTCACGCACGCGAAGAGCGGCAAGACGGCCGCCTACGGCACGCTGGTCGCCGACGCGTCGAAACTGCCGGTGCCCGACAAGGTCACGCTGAAGCAGCCGGCCGACTTCAAGCTGATCGGCCATCGCATTCCGCGCGTGGACGGGTCGGCCAAGTCGAACGGCACCGCGCATTTCACGCTCGACACGACCTTCCCCGGCATGCGCGTCGCGCTGCTGCAGCGCCCGCCGCGCTTCGGCGCGACGGTCAAGTCGTTCGACGCGACGGCCGCGAAGGCCGTGCCGGGCGTGGTGTCGGTCGTGCAGGTGCCGGGCGGCGTCGCGGTCGTCGCGACCGGCTTCTGGGCCGCGAAACAGGGCCGCGACGCGCTGAAGATCGACTGGGACGAAACGAACGCCGAGAAGCGCGGGTCGGCGGAGATCATGCGCGAGTACCGGCAGCTCGCGGCGAAACCCGGCGCGTCGGCGCGCAAGGACGGCGATGCCGACGCGGCGATCGCGGGTGCCGCGCGCAAGGTCAGCGCGACGTACGAATTCCCGTATCTCGCGCACGCGCCGATGGAGCCGCTCGACGCGGTCGTCAAGCTGACCGCGAACGGCTGCGAGATCTGGGCCGGCGACCAGTTCCAGACGGTCGACCAGGGCAACGCCGCCCGGGTCGCGGGCCTGAAGCCCGAGCAGGTTCGGATCCACACGCTGTACGCGGGCGGCAGCTTCGGCCGGCGCGCGAACGCGTGGTCGGACTACGTGGTCGAGGCCGTGTCGATCGCGAAGGCGCTCGGCGCGGACGGCAAGCCGGTCAAGCTGCAGTGGACGCGCGAGGACGACATCCAGGGCGGCTTCTATCGCCCGATGTACTTCCACAAGCTCGACGCGGGGCTGACCGCGGACGGCAAGCTGGTCGGCTGGCGCCACCGGATCGTCGGCCAGTCGATCCTCGCCGGCACGCCGTTCGAGGCGTTCATGGTCAAGAACGGGATCGACGCGACATCGGTCGAGGGCGCGGCGAACCTGCCGTACGCGGTGCCGAACGTATCGGTCGAACTCACGACCACCCAGGTCGGCCTGCCCGTGCTGTGGTGGCGCGTGGTCGGCAGCTCGCACACGGCCTATGCGGTCGAGGCGTTCATCGACGAAGCCGCGCACGCGGCCGGCAAGGATCCGTACCTGTTCCGCCGCGACCTGCTCGCGAAGGAGCCGCGGATGCGCGCGGTGCTCGAGCTGGCCGCGCAGAAGGCCGGCTGGGATCCGGCGAAGCCGCTGCCGAAGGGCCGCGGGCGCGGGATCGCGGTGGCCGAGGCGTTCAAGAGCTATGTCGCGCAGGTCGCGGAAGTGTCGGTCGACGCCGACGGCAAGGTGAAGGTCGACCGCGTGGTGTGTGCGGTCGACTGCGGGATCGCGATCAACCCCGACATCGTCGCCGCGCAGATGGAAGGCGGCATCGGCTTCGGGCTCGGCGCGGCGCTCCACAGCGCGATCACGCTGAAGGACGGCCAGGTCGAGCAGCGCAACTTCGACGGCTATCACGTGCTGCGGATGGCGGAGATGCCGAAGGTCGAGGTGCATATCGTGCCGTCGGCCGAGGCGCCGACCGGCGTCGGCGAGCCGGGCGTCGCGCCGGTGGGCCCGGCGGTCGCCAACGCGATCTTCGCGGCGACCGGCAAGCGGCATTACGTGCTGCCGTTCGATTCGGGCGATACGGCGAAGGCTTGACGGGGCGGCGAAATGCCGGCCGCGCGGCAGAAGTGCCGCGCGGCCGTTTTTTCCCCAGCGTGCGGTAGGCTCCGATGTAGGGTTCGAAGTCGGCAAAAAACCGCACCAACCTATTGATTTGACTCCGCAATCCGTCCTATTCGGGAGGGTTCGATGTTGGGTTCGATGTCGGGTTCGCCGTCCGCTCGAAACCCTGCACGATCGGCGGAAATCGCCCGCCCCACGTAACACCGCCCGTAACGCCCGTAACGTTCCCCCGGATGCTACGTAACAATCCTTCAATGTTGCTCCGACCCTTCCGAAGCGCGCCGCGCCTCCCGCGTTAAAAATTCTTTTAGATTCAAGGCCGGCGCGCCGCCAGCCCCGCCCCCGCCTCCCGTCGACGCCTGACGGACCATCCCTGGCCCGGAAGTTGCGGTACATGACCCGCAAACACTCCTTTACGGACATGCGAGGGCCAACATGGATTGCAAATACCTGTACATCGACAATATAAAAATCAACTTCGTGCGCCGCACGATCGAAATCGACAACAAAGTCGTCGACGTCACGCCGCGTGAATTCGACGTCGTCGAATTCCTGCTCGACAACATGAACAAGATCGTGCCGCGGCAAGCGATCCAGGAAGCGGTCTGGGGCCGCGAGCTCGGCGTGTCGTCGCGCACGCTCGACACCCACATCTCGCGCATCCGTTCGAAGCTGCAACTCGATCACGACAAGAACCTGCGGATCATCCCGATTTATGCGGTCGGCTATCGGCTGGTGCTGTTCGGCGCGGCCATGACGCACGTCGAGCGCCACGACGCGGCGCCGATCCTGCGCGCCGCGCCGCAGCAGGCGCTGGCTGCCGACTACGCGTAACGCGTCACGGCTCACCCGCGCGCCGCCACTGCGCGGCGCGCCGGCAAGACTCCCCACCGCGCCGCACGTCCGCCGTGCGGCGCCGCGCGGCCCGGCACACGTGCCCCGCCGCGCCACGACCGCCGCCTCCGGGCGGCGGTTGCCTTTGTGCGCGCGACGCGCCGCACGCGGCCACGCCGCCGCGCAACAGGCTTCGTAGCTCGCCGCCGCCCGCGCGGCCGGCGGATGCGCGCGACTACGGATTCCGGCGCGGCACGCGGCCAGCACCGTCCCTACAATCGACGCAGCAGCCGCGCGCCCCCTGCGCCGCCGGCCACAACAACCCGTCGAACCAACGCCGAATCCGCCCCGATCCCGCCGTGCCTGCGCTGTCCCTGACGAATGCCGACGCCGGCGACGCCGCGAACCGGGCCTCGCCCGCCGCTGCCACCCCGCCCGCCGCGGCGCCCGCCATCCCGCCCCCGCCGGCCGCGGTCGCGCTCGACGCGTCGCCGTGGCTGCCGCGCCTGTCCGCCGCCGCCGCGCGCGGGCTGTCGCATGCGTATGGCGCCACGGGCGCGGTCCCGGTCACGCTCGGCGAACACGCGTACGAGGTGCGCTGGCGCGTCGACGCCGAACCGGCCGCCGACGCGCACGCGTACCGCTTCGTCATCGGCCCGGCCGCCGGCACGCTGTGGATCGATCCGGTCGCGGAAAGCGCATGGCTCGGCGACGCGGCCGACCCGGCCGTGCCGGCCGTGATCCGCGCGGCGCTGCTCGCCGACCTCGCCGCACCGCTCGTAGCGGTGCTGCAGGCCGCGACACGGCAGCGCGTGGAACTGCTGCCGCCGCCGGCGAGCGTGCCCGCATGGCGCACCGCGCCGGCCGCGCTGCGCTTCGAACTGCGTCGCGCCGACGGCGCATGGCGCTGCCACGGCGCGCTGCTGTTCGATGCGCCGGACGCGCTCGCGGTGTTCTTCGCGGCGCCGACGGCCGCGCGGCCCGACACGCGCGCCGCGTATGCAAGCCTGCCGGTGCCGCTGGTATTCGAGATCGGCCGGACCGAGCTGACGACGGCCGAGCTGGCCGACGTCGTCAGCGGCGACATCATCGCGATCGAGCGCTGGCGCGCGCACGAGCAGAACCTGCTGTGCGTGGCGCGGGTGCCGGCCGCGCCGGCGTGGGAGATCACCGGACGGCCGTCGGGGACCCGGCTGACCGTCGAACGAATCAGGGAGATGCCTTTGGAACCGACCCGCACCGACACCCCGCCCGCCACCGCGAGCGCGCACGACGCGTCGCCCGACGATGCGCCGCGCTCGCTCGACGGCCTCGCGGTCGACCTGCGCTTCGAATTGCCGCCCACGTCGATCCCGCTCGGCGAACTCGGCACGCTGCAGCCCGGCGCGGTGATCGAACTGCAGCAAGGCATCAACCAGAGCGTGATCCATCTCGTCGCGAACGGGATGCTGATCGGCACCGGCCATCTGATCGCGGTCGGCCAGAAGCTCGGCGTGCGCGTCGTCACGCTGACGCAGCCCGCGCCGCGCGAGCGCTGAACGATGGGCAGCCTGCCGAATCCGGTCGCGCTGATCGCGGTGATCGCCGCGCTCGGCATCGCGCCGTTCGCGGCGCTGATGGTGACGAGCTACACGAAGCTCGTGGTCGTGCTCGGCCTGCTGCGCTCCGCGCTCGGGATCCAGCAGGTGCCGCCGAACCTCGTGCTCAACGGCATCGCGCTGATCCTGTCGCTGTTCATCATGGCGCCGGTCGGGATGTCGATCCGCGACGCGCTGCAAGCCCGCCACTTCGACGCATCGGGACAATTGTCGACCGCCGACATCGGCGCGCTCGCCGATGCCGCGCTGCCGCCGGTCAAGGATTTCCTGGTGTCGCACACGCGGCAGCGCGACCGCGAATTCTTCGTGCGCACCGCGACGTCGGTCTGGCCGAAGAACCGCGCGGACGGCATCAAGGACGACGACCTGCTCGTGCTGGTGCCGAGCTTCACGCTCGCCGAGCTGACGAAGGCATTCCAGATCGGTTTCGTGATCTACATCGTGTTCATCGTCGTCGACCTGCTGGTCGCGAACATCCTGCTCGCGTTAGGCATGCAGATGATCTCGCCCACGACGATCTCGGTGCCGTTCAAGCTGCTGCTGTTCGTCGCGCTCGACGGCTGGTCGCTGCTCGTGCACGGGCTCGTGCTGTCGTATCGCGTGGCGGGGGCGGGATGAGCGCGCGCGGCCCGCGCGGCGTCGTCGCGAGCCTGTGCGCGATGCTCGCGCTGACGCTCGCATGCGCGGGCATGCAGCCGCGCGGCGCGCACGCGGCGGGCAGCGCCGCGGGCTTCGCGCAGCTCGCGCGCGCCTGCGCGCCGAACGTCGATCCCGACACGCTCGCCGCGCTCGTGCGCACCGAATCCGGCTTCAATCCGTATGCGATCGGCGTGGTCGGCGGCCACCTGACGCGCCAGCCCGCGTCGCTCGACGAAGCACGCGCGACCGCAAGCGAGCTGGCCGCGCGCGGCTTCAGCTACAGCGTCGGCCTCGCTCAGGTCAACGAACGAAACTTCGCGAAATACGGCCTCGACGACACGACGATGTTCGAACCGTGCCGCAACCTGCGGGCGGGCGGCGCGATCCTGACCGAATGCTTCGCGCGCTCGTCGAACACCGGCCGCCCCGCGCAGGCCGCGCTGCGCGCGGCGCTGTCGTGCTACTACAGCGGCAACTTCACGACCGGGTTCTCGAGCGGCTATGTGAGCCGCGTCGTCGCGAGCGCGCAGCGCAACGCGCGCGAAGGCGGCGTCGAACCGATTCCGGTGGTGCGCGACATGCCGCCGCCCGCGCGACAACGGCGCATGGACGCGGCCGCGACCACACCGCCGGAGCGCGCGCGCAGGCTCGCGTCGCCCGCGGCCTCCGCCGGCGCGCCGTCGTGCCATGCGCGACCGGTCGTGATGATGTGTCGCGGATTGTCGGCGAGCCAGGCGAAGCGGCTGTGCGTGCGGTGCCTCGACCAGTGACGGCGCGCGGCCCGTTTTCCGGGGCGGGAACATCGGCCGCGCGGCCCCGGGCACGCCGCCGACGCGGGGCCGCGCGCGTCTCGTAGCGCACCGTGGCCGCGCGCGGCGGCCGGCACGCCGCGCTACGAAACGGCGAGGAGCCGGCCGCAATTCGTATCCCTACACTCGTCGGATCGCATCGTGGCGCACGTGGCGCCGTGCGGGACGCGCATCGCGCGCGTAAGGGAGACGAGCATGCTGTCGATCGACGGAATGGGACTGGGCGTCAACTGGCAACGCTTCCTGTCCGACACGCTGGACCCGGTCGTCGCGCCGCCTCCCCCGCCGCAAAAGGACGATTCGTCGACCGGCCCGGCCAACCCGACCGTGGCGCCGCCGATTCCCGTGACGGCCACGCCGTTCACCGACCCGTCGAAGCCGACCAACCCGGAAATCGCATCCGCGACGTCGCTGATCCAGAGCATGGCCGCGCAATACAGGCCGCCGCCGCCCGACATCACGGTCGAGAACGACAAGACGCGGGCGGTGCAGAAGGCGATCCAGGACGCGCAGACGCAATACGACACCGCGTCGCAATCGCTGCAGGGCGCGCAGAACGTGCTGCACCTCGCCAACCGCGACCCCGAGTCGACCCCCGACGAACGCAATGCCGCCCAGGCCAGCTACGCGAAGGCGCGTGCCGCCGCCGACGATGCGCAGCGCAACCTGAACGTCACCACCGACGCGGGCTACATGATCCTGTACGGCGAACAGGCGACGAACGACATGCCCGCCGGCATGGTGCAGTCGGATACGGGCGAAATCACGAATCCGGGGGACGCGCGCAATCTCGCCGACCAGAAGCTCGCCGCGCTGCAGGCGCTGTTCCCCGACTCCCCGCACGATCCGAACGACAAGAACTGGGCGCCGCAGGCGAGCGACTGCAAGACCCCTGTCCAGATCCGCGCGTACGACGACTGGCAGACCGCCGACGCACATGCCGCCGCGGGCGAGGCGAAATACTACGCGGATATCGCGAACTCGAATCTCGCCTATACGCAGTTTCAGTCATACCTCGCCGATCCCGACTACAAGGCGGCCGTCGACGCCGGCGTCGGGAAGCTGAACGACGCGCTCGCGCCGCTGAACCTGGCGGTGTCGCTGCCGGATGCACCGGCGTCCATGGACGCCGCGCAGCAGGCCGTCACGACCGCCGCGAAGGACGCGAACTACGCCAATGCCGCGCTCTCGGCGGCAAACGACAACGTGACGCTCGTGCAGGCGCAGCAGCAATCGGACGCGGACCACGGCAAGGAAGGCCCGACGGTCGTCGCGCCCGGCGCGATCGAGAAGGACAAGACCGCGCTCGATCGCGCGCAGACCGCCGCAGGCACGAGCAGCAGCTATCTGCAGATGTTGTCCACGCAACAGCAGGCCGACACGCTGCAGGCGAACTTCCGCGGCAAGCATGCGAGGATCGACGACGATCCGGGCGACCCGTACACGCAACTGCAATTGGCGAAGCAGCAGGCAAGCATCGCGCACGATGCGTTCGTCGTCGCGTATGGCGGATCGCTCGCGCAGCAGTACGACGACCAGGCCGCGCAGATCGAGGCGACGGTGAAGGCGACGGCGAAGCCGCCCACCATGTGCCGCGTGCAGCCGAACTGGCTGAATGCGTCGCCGCTGTTTGCGCCGCCGTGGAGCACGGCCGCGAACAGCACGGCGAACCTGCCCGGCGCGGCGCCGCTGTTCGCATCGCCGTTTTCGGCGGCGAACCCGGCGGCGAATCCGCTTGCGGGCGGCACACCGAACGGCGACACGCCGTCGCTCGGCACGTCGCCGTTCGTGACGAGCCCGCTCCAGCCCGCGCAAAGCGATGCGACGGCGAGCGGCACGGCGGACGCCGGCCCGACGCTGGCCGATGCGCAACGCCTGCGCGTCGTCGCGGGCGCGATCCGCGCGGCCGACGATCGCCTGTCCGATTCGGTCAACGAGCGCGCCACGAACGCGGCGCTCGCCCAGGCGCGCGACCTGCAATCGCAGAAGCACGACTCGCTGACGAACGTCCAGCAGAAATACGACGACTGGCAGGCGTCGCATCCGGCACCGCCGCGCTTCCGGCAAGTGGCCGACGGCGACATCCTGCCGGCCTTTTCGCCGCCGCTGCCGAACCCGCACCAGCGCGAGCTCGACCAGGCGAAGCAGGACGCGCAGAACGCGGACAACACGGTGCAGCGGCTGCAGTTGATGGGCGAACTGGCGCATCGTCAGGTGCTGATGGACCAGTTCGACGCGGGCCTCGACGAGCGTCTGCGCTACGTGACGGACGATCACTCGGACGCGTACAAGGACTACCAGAAGGCAGCGCGCGACTTCTATTCGGCGCATCACAGCGACATGTCGAACACGCTGCTCGACGTTGCGAGCGCGAACACCGGCAATGGCGCGACGATCGATTTCGGCAAGCTGAGCGACACGCAGCAGCGCAACCTGATCGGTGTCGCGCTCGGCATGTCGCCGGACGTCGGCGGCGATCCTTCGTCGACCACGTCGGTCGCCAACGACCCGCAGACGCACTTCACCAACAAGGACAAGCTGTCGGCGATCGACGGCGTGCGCAACACGCTGCTGAAGATCGGTGGCGGCGCCGGCACGCAGATCAACGTGCGGCCGATCGTGTATGCCGCGAAAGACGTCGGCATGCAGACGACCGCGCTCTTCGAAGTCAAGGACACCAAAGGCGTCACGCAGTTCGTGGACGAGACGGCCAGCACGTACCACGACATCAACGACTACATCGACAACAACGAACTGTCGTCGGACGGCACGGTCGACATCGCGACCGGCCACAACGCGGACGGCACGCTGCAGATCGTGTCGCGCGCGGCGCACCACGACAGCGGCTTCGACAGTTTCCTCAACACGTTGACGGGCACCAAGCTCAATCTCGGGATGCTGATCGGCGGGATGGTGCTCGAAGGCATCGGCGGCGTGCTCGACGCGACGGTGCTCGGCCTGCCGCTCGGCGCGACGCTGAACGTCATCGGCACCGGCATGGCGTATACGTCGATCGCCGCGACGATGACGAGTTCGGCGCTCGACCTCGCGAACCGTGCAGACCATGGCCGCAGCTTCAACCCGTTGAGCGACGCGGGGGCGCGCTCGGATTTCATCAACCTGATACCGATGGGCGCGGCGGGGGCCTCGAAGCTCGTCGGCAGCAAGCTGTTCATGCGCGGCGTCACGGGGCTGACGCGCATGCCGAAAGTGACGTCGTTCCTCCGCGGCGCCACGAAGGTCTTCGCGGTCGGGACCGGCGTGGCCGGTGCGACCGAGTCGTTCTTCGAGGCCGGGGCCGACTACCTCAGCGGCAATGCCGACGCGGGCAACAAGGCGCTCGTCGGCGGCCTCACGAACGTCGCGTTGATCGCCGCGGGCGGGCTCAAGGCGCGCGCGGTCACGGGCGTCGTCAATCGCACCGGCATCGTCGCGCGCACGACGGACGGCAAGGCGGTGACGATCGACGGCCAGACGATCCGGCAACTGCTGAACAACGGCGGCGACGCGTCGCTTGCGGCCGGCCGCAATCGCGCGACCTTCGACGGCGAGCGCGTGACGGTGTCGCACGACGGCACGCTGATGGTCGGCGACAACGTGCTGACCTATGACGGCAAGCCGATCCGCATGCTCGACAACGCGTCGCGCAAGGCGTTGCCGACGGGCGAATCCGTCGTGCTCGGCGCGGACGGAAAACTGTCGCTCGCTTCGGTTTCCGACAAGAACTGGACCAACGGCACGCGCATCGACTCGCTGACCGACACGGGTGAAAGCCTGTCGTTCGGCCCGGGCGGCCGGATGAGCACGACGCCGAAGATCGCGGCGAGAACGCGGCTCGATCTGCTCGACAGCGCGTTGCAGCAGGCGCGCGACGCGTACACCGCCGAGAACGGCGGCGAACAGACGGCACGCAGCCTCGCGCAGACGACGACGCAGGACGACACGGCGAGCGCCGCGACCGACGCGCGCAGCACGCGGCGCACGAGCGAGGAACGCGCACGCATCGACGAGCAGCGCGACGAAAGCGATGCCGATCACGCAACGAATGCAGGCAGCAACCGCCGCAGCGCCGACGCGCACGCGATGCGATATCGTCCGCTCGACACCGATACGCCGGCCGGCGCCGGCAATCGCGAGACGCCCGGGGCCGCGCGACCGCGCGTCGACGTCCGGGTCGTCGATCTCGCCGACGAGGCGCCCGCCACCCGTCCGGCGACGTCCGACCCGGCCGGCATCGCGGTACCGCGCGGGCCGCGCGCGGAACCGATGAAGATCGGCGACCGCACGGTGTACATCGTCCGCGACGGCGCCGAAGCGGACGCCCCCGCTGTCGGCGGTGTCCGTCCGCAGGACCTCGACGAACCCGTCATCGTCGTCGCGGGCGAACACGACGGGCTACTCGCGCCCGAACTCGCGAACCGCTGGCAGAAGGCCATTTATGCGGCCGCGCCCGATGCGTTCGGCACCGATGGCCAGTTGCGCCCCGATGCGCGCGTGCTCCGCTTCGACCCCGCGCCGGACACCGGGGCGGCTGCCGGCCATGTGGCCGCCGACGAAACGCCGCACGCGAGTTCGCCACGCAACCCAGGCGACGATACGGTGATCGTGCTCGCCGGCAGGCGCGGCCCGAACGAGCCTACGGTGCCGCAACCCGCCGCGACGCGTCAACCGGTGAACGCGCTCGACGGCAGGTTCAGCCCGCCGAACCGGGTGCTCGTGCTGATCCGCCCGGAACGCACCGATGCGGCGCAGCGTGCGCCTGCCCGCGACGGGACGGCGCCGGACGAATCCCGCGCGGCGCCCGCCGCGCGCGCGGACGGCGCAAAGCCGCGATCCGCAACGACGAGCGACGCCGCGGCGCTGACCGATACCGATCTCGCGGCGGCGCACCCGGAATTGACGGAAGCCGCGCCGCCCGAAGCGGCCGCGCCGGATCACCCCGGCCGGTTCACGCAGGTGCAGTTCCGTTTCGGCGGTGCGCCGCTCCCCGAGGCCGTGCAGGCGCTTGCGATGCAGTCGGCGACCCTCGTGACGCAACTGCGCATGCTCCACGACGCCGGCTGGCGCGTGAAGGTCGGCAAGCGAGGCGGCGGCAGCTACATCGATCCGCGCAGGCGCCGCATGACGATCGACGGCGCGCTCAAGGATCCCGGCAGCATCACGTACACGCTCGCCGGCGAGGCGCGACAAGCGGTGGAAGCGATGCACGGCGTGCTGAAGCCCGACTACGGCGATCGCGGCCGCTTCACGCGCAAGGCCCTCGAAGCGGAGGCGCGCGCGCAGATCAACGCGTTCGAGGCGCGCTACGAGATCGCCCTCTCGAGCGGCGTCGACATCGCCGAACACGCGCATCTGCCCGAAGGGATCGCGCGCGAGGGCGTCGACTGGCAGCGCACGTCGGGCGATTACACGGGAACGGTCGGGCGGCTCGCCGACCTGTTCGCCGATGCGCCGGTGTCCGGGCGTGACGGGCAGACCTTCAGCGCGTTCTACGACGACGTATGGGCGCACCAGAAGCGCCGCGGCGGCATTCCGCGCCGCATGCCCGCGCCGCGCATGCACGCCGCCGGCGACGCGCCGGACGGCAGGCAACACCTCGACGCGCGCACCGCGTGGAGCCACGCGCATGCGGTGCTCGCGTCGCCGTTCGGCGACGGCCGCCCGGTACCCGACGCGGCCGACCTGCACGCGCACCGCGACGGGCACACGGCGCGATTGCCGGATCGCAACCTCCTCGTGCTGCACGCGGACACGCTGCCGGACGGCACGCTGCTCGTCGACGGCGAGCCGGCCAATGTGCACGAATACACGCTCGCCCAGGCGCCGTGGAGGCTGGTCAAGGACGCCGACACGATCGTGCTGTCCGCGAAGCACGGCGGCAATGAAACCGCCGCGCGGCTCGCGAACGTGTTGCAGCGCGCCGTCTACGCGCCGCCCGAGCGTGCCGTCGGCGACGACGCGGCCGTGCTCGACACGCGCGTGTTCCACCGCTTCGACCCGGCGCCCGCGGCGCCGCACGCCCTCGGCGAACTCGCGGCCGACGCCGAGGGCGTCCATCTCGCCGGCGATCCGGGCACGCGGATCGACGTCGAGCACAACGTCGGCGCACTGCTTGGCGCGGGCGCGCGCAAGACCGCGTTCGCGCTCGGCGACGACGCGGCGCTCGTCACGGTCGATCACGGCCCCACGCCGTTGGCGCCGCGGGAGGCGCCCGAATCGCTCGACGCACGGCGCGCGGCCGACGAGCAGCTCGTGAACGCCGAACGTCAGGCGCTTCAGGAACTCGAAGCGCTGGGCATACGCACCGTGCAGCTGCACGGTCCGTTTCGCTCGCTGGGCGGCATCGTCTCCGCGCTGGTCCACCCGCTCGGCGTGTTCCACAGCGACGCGTTCGCGACAGGCGCCCTGCCGTCCTACATCTCGCGCGCGGGAATCCAGAACATCCTGCGGCTGCACGATGTGCTCCACCAGTCCGGCATCGGCTTCGACCTGCAGGGCATCTTCACGCGCTCGGGCGACTTCCTGGTCAGCGACCCCGGACGGATTCGCCGCGACGACTACGGATCGCACCAGATGTCGCTGTCGCGGCTCGCGGAAATCGAGCGCGGCGTCCTACGCTGGCTCCAGTCGAATGAAACCGGCACCACGCTCGCGCAACGTGACGGAGCGCTGCCGCCCGACGCGTTCGTGCAGAAGCCGTCGCCGATCATGCGCGTGCGGATGCGCGTCGGCGGCGTGCCGCTGCCCGACGCCGTCACCACGCTCGCGCTGCAGTCGGACACGCTCGCGGCGCAATTGCGCATGCTCGACGCCAACGGCTGGCGCGTGCGCGTCGGCAAGCGCGGCGGCGGCAGCCGGATCGATACGAAGCACAGGCGCGTGACGATCGACGGCGCGCTGGCCGACCCCGAATCGATGACGTACGTGCTTGCGCACGAGACCAAGCATGCGGTCGAGGCGATCGAAGGTACGCTCGGGCTCGACTACAGCGACCGCGGCCGTTTCTCGCGGACGGCCTTCGAAGCCGAGGCACGCGCGCAGATCAACGCATTCGAGGCACGCTACGAAATCAAGCTGACGAGCGGCATCGACATCGCCGCGACGGTGCGGTTGCCCGATGCGCTGCAGCGCGAAGCCGACGCGTGGCAACCGTCGACCGATCCCGCCGTCGCCGTCGCGCGGCTCGCCGATGCGTTCGCCGATGCGGCTGTGTCGGGCACCGGCGGCAAGACGTACACGACGTTCTACGGCGACGCGCACGCGCGTGCGAAGGCACGCGGCATGCGCGCGATGCCGGCGCCGGAAACACGCGCCACGCGCGGCGACGCGAACGACGGGCCGCACACGATGCGCGAGATCCAGGCGCAGCGTGCGGCGTGGTCGCAGACCAACGCGGCGCACGACGCGTCGCCGTTCGGCGCCGGCGGTCCGCCGCCGCTCGACACGCTGTCGTTCCTGCGCGACGGCCGCACCCTGATCGATCCGGTCACGCGTCTCGCGATCGTGCCCGCCGAGACGCTGCCCGACGGCACGCTGCTCGGCCCCGACGGGCAGCCCGTCGATCCGCACACGTTCACGCTGCTCAATCCACCGCCGTCCGACCCGGGCTATACGACGATCCTGTCGGCGCGGCATGCGAACGATGGCGCGGCCGCGCAGCTCACGAACCTGTGGCAGCGCGCGATCTACACCGCGCATCCGGACGCGGTCGGCGCGGCGGGCGCGTTGACCGACCTGGCCGGAATGAACCGCTACGTGCCGGCCGCGTATCGCCAGCCGTCGCTCGGCGAGCTGTCGGTCGACCCCGTGCACGGCCACCTCCATCTCGGCGGCGATCCCGCCAGGCGCGCCGATCCGGCGGATTTCCTCGGGCCGGTGCTGGGCTCGGGAGCGGACAAGACCGTGTTCGACGGCGGCGCCGGGCAAGCGATCGGCGTGTACCGCGACGACTCGGCCGACGGCGTCGCCGACGCCCATGCGGCGGTCGATCTCGAACAGAGCGGGCTCGCGATGCTGCGCGACGTCTACGAGTTACCGACCAGCAGCACCGACGGGCCGTTCACCGTCGGAAACCGCGTCGCGGTCGTGCTGAAGCCGTCCGCGCAGCTCAGCAGCGTCGACGTGGAGCTCGACATCGGGCTGCCGAGCGTGGTGTCGGGCACGGGTCTGGCCGACCTCGAGCGGATCCGCCGCGTCACGCAGACGCACCATCTGCTGTACGACTTCCAGGTGCTGTTCGGCCGCAACGGCGACGTGATGCTGCACGATCCCGGCCACCTCCGGCCCGGCGCCGACCCGGACGGCAGCGTACTCGGGCGAATCGACGAAGTCGCCGCGAAGATCCACGACGGGATCGCGACCGGCCGTATCCGGCTCGCGCATCCGGCGTTCGTCGAAGCCGGCGCGTATGCGCCGCGGCCCGGCGCGATCGGGCGCGTCGTCACGACCTTCCGCGGCATCGTGCTGAAGCTGCACGCACACGCGCTGGCCGCGCGTTCGCCGACGCTGCGGGCACAGATGCGGCTCGCGCGGTGCGACGGGTGGAAGGTGAAGCTCGGCGCCCCCGGCGGCGGCCAATACGTGGACGCGGCGCGGCGCGTGATCGTCCTCGACGGCAACACGCGTCGCGCCGGCACGCTGGTGTTCGCGCTCGCGCACGAGGCGCAGCACAGCGTCGACATCTCGACGGACACCCTCGGCATCGACCGCAGCAGCCCCGAAGCGTATGTGAGGAGCCTGCTGCTCGCGGAAGCGCGTGCGCAACTCAACGCGTGTCGCGTGCGCGACGAAATCCTGGCGGCGGGCGGCCCCGACATCGCCGCGCACGCGCAACTTCCGGACGCGCTCGCCCGCGCGGCGGAGCACGCGTTCGCGAGCGGCGACGAGGCAGCGCTCGATGCGCTCGCCGATACGTTCGGCGACATGCGCACGTCGCTGCCCGGCAAGCCGACCTATCGCACGCTGTACGCCGAGCAGGCGCGCGCCGAATTCGCCGGCCGGCCGGCGCCGGCGAAGCTCGCGGCACCGGCGCGCGGCGGCGCACGGCGCGGCCGCTACGCGATCGACAGCGCGGAAATGACGCGCGCGCGCGCGTGGCTCGACGAACGCGGCATGCGCACCCTCAGACGCGTCGACGGCACGCATGCGCCGTCGCTGCGCGCACTCGTGCGGCAAACCGGCGTCGATACCGAACTGCTGATTGCGCGCGCCAGCCCGGTGACGCCCGACGCGCCGCCCGAATTCGTCGCGTCCGCGCGCATCGATGCGAACGGCGCGATCAAGCCGCCGAAATTCGTCGGCAACACGCTGACGCAGGACGAACGGGAATGGCTCGGGGCCGCGCTGGACACCGCGCTGGACGCGGCCGATCCGGCGCAGGCCGCGGCCGCCCGCCAGGCCTTCGCGTTCCATGCGTCGCCGGTGTCGCTCAACGAACTGCGGTCGCTCGGCGGGGTCGCGAAGATCGAGCCCGTGCGCGACGGCAAGCCGGTGACGTTCACGCAGCCCGGCCGCGTGACCCACCGCTACGTCGCCGCGATCGTCGCGCTGGACAATACGAAGCACTACCGCAGCGCGCACAAGGCGATCGCGGCGGCCGCCGAGTCCGACACGATCTACGCGGTCGACCAGGCAAGCGGCGAGATTCGCGGCCACGCACGCTACGACAGCAGCCATGGCGTCTGGCAATACCAGGAGAACGCGCCCCTGGCGCATACCCGTGTCGCGCAACGGCCCCTGGCCGGCGCGTACCCGCGACGTGCGCAAGTGCGCGTGCGGCCGCACGGCAAATCGCACGGCGTGCCGCTCACGCGCGCGCGAGCGCGCGGCATGACGTTCGCGGTCAGCAGCATCGCCCCGTCGACGCTCGAACGGATCGGCAACCGCTTCGATCCGGTCAAGCCGCCGAAAGCCGGCAAGCCCGACAAGCTGCCGCGGCCGGGCCTGCGCTATCTCGGCCATCTGGGGCTCACGAGAACGCTGAACGCGCCGCGCCGCGTCGCCTTGCTGACACGCAACCGCGCCGCCGCGGTGCTCGGACGCGGGCGCACCGGCGCCGCCCTCCCCGCCGGCGGCACGCGCGCGGCCGATCCCGCTACGCGGCTGTTCGAGAAGAACGTGTTGCCCGCCGGCAAGGACGCTGCACTCGATTTCAGCGGCCACAACGCCGTGCACCTGCTCAGCGTCGCCGAATTCGGCGGCCTCGAGGCGGGCAAGCATCACATCTACGTCTACGACACCGCGGAGCCGCTGACCGACCGGCTCGACGCGCCCGAGGGCATGCTGGTGCCCGACGCGAACGGCAAGCTGACGTGGCACGACCCGCACACCCCGTCCGCGCCGGGCGTGCCGCTCGAGTCGTCGCCGATCGGCGACGGCCCATACGGCGCCAACGTGCATCTGCTGCTGACCGAACTGACGCCCGCCGAACTGGCCGCGCATGCGCGCGGCACACGGCTCGCGGCGCTGACGCGGCGCCTCGCGCACCTCGAAGCGATCGAACGGGACAAGTCGCCCGGCACGTTCGCGTCGCTGCGCACGTGGGCGAGCCAGCAGGCGCGTGACGCGCGCCGCGCGCGCAGCGCGCTGAAGAAGCAGATCAAGACCGAGAAGGACGCTGCCAAGCGTCTTGGCCAGCCCGTGCCCGCCAACCCGAAGCTCAGGATCAGGCCTTACCAGCCGTCGCTCGTCAGCGCGACGCTCGTCGAATGGAAGCGCCTGTATGGCGACGGCAACGTGTCCGGCCTGTTTGCGCACCTCGAACGGATCGACGCGCTCGCGAAGCGGGAACGCGACCCGCGCCTTGCGTCGCTCGAGCTGATCGACACGCCGCCCGATGCGCCGCCGCCGGCGATGATGGCCGACGCAGCCGCGTGGCGCGGCACCGGCATGCCGCTGTACGTGGCGCGCGACTGGTCCGGCGGCGGCGCACGCTATGCGCCGGTGCCGTTCTGGAAGCGCGCGCAGCGTGGCCTGAGCACGGCCGCGGCCACCGATCGCGCGCTGCGGCGCGCGTTCCTCGGGACCAGCGAGGCATTGCAGCACCGCATGGTGCCGATGAGCCGCGCGCACCGGCTGTCCGACGATCCGGCGCCGTTCGTCCGGCAGATTGTGCGCAACGGCGGCGTGATGCCGGTCGTGACAATCCCGATCGATCCGCACACGCTCAACGCCACGCGCGGCGCGAAGCACGACCCGGAATTCGTCGGCGACGTGAAATCGATCGGCAACCAGAAGACCGCGAAGATCGACTACTGGGAAGGCACGATCACCGGCGAAAACGGCGCCGTCATGCATCTCGACGACCTGACCGAGGCGAATCTGCATCGGTGGCTCGACGCGGCATCGCAGGCAGGTTTCCTGCTGCGCCTCGAAATGGCGCCCGCACGCGCGCTCGTGTCGTCGGAGGACAACCGGCATCTGGCCGGCACCAACGATGGCTATCACCATCACGCACGCCTCGGCGAGCTGCTCGAATCGTGGGCCGACGCGCACCCGGGCGCCCCCGCGCCGCACGTGATGGTGACGTTTCACGGTTGGGATGCCGTGCCGGAGCCGGTGCCGGGCGCTGGTCATCTGGCGCTCGTCAACTCGCTGCTCGACCGGCCGACGCTGAAATGGGTGCATGTCGGCCTGTCGTACGCCACGCACGGCGCCGACTTCATCGCGAATCAGGAACTGACGACCGCGCTGGCCACGATGCTCGTCGACCGCGCGCAGGCGGAAGCCGCCGCGCGGGCCGGCGCGAAACCGGTCGAAAGCACGCTCGAGCGGTTGCACGGCTCGGATGCGCTGACGCGCGTGTTCGAGCGCGTCGACCGCGCCACGCTGGCGGACCAGCACCAGATGCTGCTGGCCGAAATCGAGCGGATCGGCCGCGCCAGGGGCCTGCCGCCCGACGCGATCGCGGCCTTGCGGCAGGGGATCTACGAAGGCAACACGACGCGGCTGCTGAATCGCGCGCGTTACGCGACGTCGACGTTCGCGACCCGGGCCTGGGCGGCAAACCGGCAATCCGCACCGAAGGCGGACGCGCCGGGACGCAAGTTCACCGAGACCTGGCTGGCGAGCGTCGGCGCGCGGCTTCGCGCACCCGGCCAGGACACGACGCTGCGGCCCGGCCAGAGCGGCCCGGCGCCGCTCGCGCCGTGGCGCGAGATCGTCCGGCAACCGGCACTGATCGTCGACGACTCGCTGCCCGTCAGCGACAGCCGGCTCGTCAGCGCGCAGGCGGTCGCGCACGTCGCGGCGGACGATCCGCTCGCCGCCTACGCCGAACTGAATGCGCTGCGCCTGCAGCAGGTGGAGCGCTCGTGGTCGCTGCTCAACTGGAAGAACGTGCTGTCCGGGATGGTCGGCATCGGCGCCGGCGTCGCCGTCCATCACATCGGCCTCACGCCGACGAACTACAAGCAGGCGGCCAATACGACGTTCGTCGGCGTGCGGACCGGCCGCCTCGTCCAGGCGTTGCATCAGGACACGCTGCGCGCGCTGCAAAGCGGCGATCCGCGGCTCTTCAACCATGTGATCGACCGCTTCATGAGCGGCCTCAACAACCAGTTGTCGGCGCACCGGATGCACGAGGACCAGCGTCGCGCGTCGCTGATCCGGCTGGCGGACGAAGGCCGCGCGAAGATCAACCTGCAGCTCGAACTGCATCGCAGGCAGTCGCTGCCCGCCGACAAGACGGTCGAATATACGAAGCTGATCGCGAACGACATGGTCCAGCAGATGCAGGGGGTGCTGGCCGGCACGTCGATCCAGCAGCTCCATCACGGCAATCCGCGCCGCTTCCTCGGCAAGGTCGGCCGCACGGCGGCGATCGCCGGCTACGCGAGCCTCGGCGAGCTGTCGCTGCATACGCTGCTCCAGGATCCTTCGCTGGTGCCGTTCCTCGGCACCGCCGGCGCGCTGCTCGGCCTCACCTACACGGGGCTCGTTCAGGCGAGCGCGTTCACGCACCTGAGCATCGAGCGGCGCAGCCGCGTCGTGCGCTTCATCGACACCGCCTCCGACCTCGCGAGCATCGCGGGCGGCTACATCGGGCCGTTCGTCGGCTCGGCGCCGACGATTCACGCGAACCTGCCGATGGCGATTTCGTCCTTGAGCTCCGCGACGCTGCTCGCGCTCGCACGCACCGACACGCATTTCCCGAACCTGACGAAGCGCGTCACCGGCAAGATGCCGACGATCCTGCTGCTCGCGCCAATCGGCATCTACGTCGGCAACTGGCTCTATACGGCGTTCGGCGGCAGCGGCAGCGGCAAATCGACGCCGCCGACGGGCTCGACGAAACCGCCCGGCCCGCCGGCGGGGCCGCCGTCAGGCACGCACGTGCACGCGGCGCCGGCGACACCGGCAACGCCGACTGCCCCGTCGTCGGGCACATCGAGCACGCCAAGCACGTCCAGCGCGCAGCCCTACATCGTCGTCGAAGGCGATTCGCTGTGGGTCATCGCCGACCAGCATCGTCAGTCGCTGCTCGATGCCGCGCATGTGTCGCGCGCCGATCAGCAGACGATGACGCGCGGCGAACAGGATGCGCGCGCGCTGAACGAGATCCTGCAGCTCAATCCGTCGGTCGCGCACGATCCGAACCGCCTGTCGATCGGCACGCCGCTGATCGTGGGCTGAAATCTGCGCCGCGCGTTAAGCCGCCCGCTGATGTTCCAGCCACGCCTGGAACATCAGCACCGTCCACAGCTGGTGCTGCCAGTTCATCCGGCCCGCCTGATGCTGGCGCCACAGCCGCTCGACGGCCGCCGCATCGAAGAAGCCCTCGTCGCGCAGCCGCGACGGCTGCAGCAGCGCGTCGGCCCAGTCGCGCAACGCGCCGCGCAGCCAGTGATCGACGGGCGCGCAGAAGCCCTGCTTCGGCCGGTCGATCAGCGCCGGCGGCACGTACCGGTAAAGCAGCCGGCGCAGCAGCGCCTTCGACTGCCCTTCCGGCAAGCGCACCGACGCGGGCAGCCGCCACGCGAATTCGACGACGTGATGGTCGAGGAACGGCATGCGCGTCTCGAGGCTGACCGCCATCGCCGCGCGATCGACCTTCGCGAGGATGTCGGTCGGCAGGTACGTGAGCGTGTCGATCGCCATCGCCTGCTCGGCGAAGCTCAGGTTCGCGGGCCATGCGGACACCGTATCGAGCGGCGTCGGCGGCTCCTGGCCGCTGAGCGCGATGCGCTCCGGATGATGCACCGACGACATCAGCAGCCGGTACAGCCCGATGCGGCTCTCGGCCGTCATCACGTGGCCGAGCTTGTGCAGCCGGTCGCCGATGCGGGTCGCCGAGTCGCGCGCTTCCACACCGCCCCATGCGCCCTGCGCGACCGCCGCGAGCTGGTCCGCGTGATCGGGACGCAGCGCGTGCAGCGCGGCGGCGATCCGCGCGCGCACCGCCGCCGGCACGCGATGCAGCTTGCGCCACAGGCGCGGCGTCAGGAAATAGCGCGTATAGCCGCCGAACAGCTCGTCGCCGCCGTCGCCGGACAGGCTCACCTTCACGTGCCGGCGCGTCAGCTCGGACACGAGGAAGGTCGGAATCTGGGAGGCGTCGGCGAACGGTTCGTCGTAGATCGCCGGCAGCTTCGGCACGACGCCGAGCGCATGGTCGGCCGTCACGTAAAGCTCGGTGTGGCGCGTGCCGAGATGGCGCGCAACCGCCTTCGCGTAGCCGGCTTCGTCGTAACCGGCCTCGTGAAAGCCGATCGTGAACGTGTCGACCGGGTTCGCCGACTGCGCCTGCATCAGCGCGACGATCGCCGACGAATCGATACCGCCCGACAGGAACGCGCCGAGCGGCACGTCGGCTTCCATCTGCCGCGCAACCGCCTGGCGCAGAACCGTGTCGAGCTGCCCGACGGCCTCGTCGGCGCTGCCCTCGAACGGCCGCTCGCGGCCCGCTTCGATCGCCTGCTCGAGCGTCCAGTACGCGCGCACGCGCGGCGTGTCGCGCGCATGCTCGAACTGGATGAAGGTGCCCGGCGGCAGCTTGCTGATGCCGCGATAGATCGTATGCGGCGCCGGCACGCTCGACTGGCGCAGGTACAGGCACAGCGCGTCGCGATCGATCGTGCCGTCAAAGCCCGGATAGCCGCGCAGCGCCTTCAGCTCCGACGCGAACACCAGTGCGTCGCCGATCCGGCCGTAATAGAGCGGCTTCTCGCCGATCCGGTCGCGCGCGAGCGTCAGCACCCGCGACGCGCGATTCCACAGCGCGAACGCGAACATGCCGGTCGCGCGCCGCAGCGTCGCCTCGACGCCCCACGCGACGATCGCCGCGATCAGCACCTCGGTGTCGGAGTGGCCGCGCCATGCCGGGGCGCGCCCCGCGCGCTCGAGCTCCGCGCGCAACTCGCGATGGTTGTAGATTTCGCCGTTGAAGACCATGACGTAGCGGCCGCACGCGGATGCCATCGGCTGCCGGCCGTGGACCGACAGATCGACGATCGCAAGCCGCCGGTGACCGAGCGCGATGCCAGCCTCCGGGTCGACCCAGAGGCCCTGCCCGTCGGGCCCGCGATGCGCGACGCTCGCCGTCATTCGCGCGAGCGTGCCGCGCGCTGTCTCCTCATCGAAGGCGACGCTATTCAGAAAGCCGTCGATTCCGCACATTTGATTTGTCTGCCTCTGTTGACCTGGTCCGTCAGCGGCGGCGCAACCTCGCGGCCCGCCGCCCGGCTGACGGTCGAGCCATATTACGAAGAAATAAATCAGCAATAATTCATGGATGAATGTCGGACAAATCCGGAAAAAAAGCCGCGTCAAGCCCGACGTGCGATCGGCCCGGCAAGCAGGAAAAGGGTCCACATCATTCCGCATCGGCGAACGGCGTGCATGCCGGCGTTCCGGGCCCGGCGTGCCGTACCCGTCATGCCGCGCCGGTCGCCCACTTCAGCAACTGCGCGACCTCGCGGAAATGCTGCTGCTGGATCGTGCCCTTTTCGGGCGTGCTCTCGTACAGCGCGTGCGCGAGGCCGGCGTTCGCGAGCGTCGGGCGCAGCGCGTCGCGCGCGAGCCGCACGATCCGCTCGGCCGCCTCGCCCTCGCCGCGCGCGAGCACCCACGGCAGCGTGCCGATCCCGCCGTAATAGAGCGCAACCGCGACGCTCGACGAATAGACGACCACCGACGCGAAGCCGATCCGGTCCGGCAGCGACGAGAACTGCGCTTCGCGCGCGAGCTGCCGGCGCTTTGCCTCGATGTGCGGATCGCCCTCGTCTTCCTTGTGCTCGCGCCGCACTTCCTCGATCGACATCTTCATCTTCTGGTTGAACTCATGGCGCTGGTGAACGATGTCGATCAGCGCCATCACGATGTAGATCAGCGCGGCCCAGCCGAACAGCAGCATCAGCAGCTTCACGATCAGCGCGAGAATCGACATCGGCCGCGTGAAACCGGACTGCACCGACGGGTCGAGCGACTCGACGATCAGCCAGCCGAGCGTCGCGGCGAGCAGCACGGTCTTCAGCAGCATCTTCGCGAGGTTCACGAGGTTGCGCATCGACCACATGTTCTTCAGCCCCTCGGCCGGGTTGAGCCGCGACAGCTGCGGCACGAGCCGGCTCCACGCCATCACGCCGCCCACCTGCACGAAGCCCGCGAGCAGGCCGGCCAGCAGCCCGGCCGCGACGATCTGCGCGGACAGCAGCGCCCAGTCGCGCGCGGCGCCGTCGACCAGCACCGCGAGCCGGGCGGACGGATCGGCCGCGCCGGCCGCATCGAACACGAGCCGGAACAGCGCCTGCAGCCGCGCGAACAGCGTGCCGAGCCCGACCGCGAGCGCGACGCACACGCCGACGAAGAACGCCGACGAGATCGTCTCCGCGCTCTTCGGCACGTCGCCCTTCTGGCGTGCTTCGCGCAGGCGCTTCGCGGTCGGCTGCTGGTTCTTTTCGGCCATCGTCGCTCCGGTTCCGGCGGGCCGTCACGCGCCGCCGTGCGCGGCGAACAGCGCGCGCAACAGCGCCATCAGCCCGCTGTCGGGGCTCAGCAGCGCATGCAGCGACGCGTACACCACCGGCAGGAACAGCACCATCATCAGCACCGCAAGCGCGCTCTTCACCGGCTGCGCGAACACGAAGATGTTCAGTTGCGGCACCGCGCGCCCGACGAGACCGATGCCGAGCTCCACGAGCACCAGCACGATGATGACGGGCGCGGCGAGCTTCACCATCCATTCGAAGATCGTGTCGGTCTGCCGCACGACGAAGGTCTCGAGCATCGACGAGAAATCGGGGCCGAGCGAGCCGATCGGCCACCACGCGTACGACTGCGCGAACAGTTGCACCAGCACTTGAAGGCCGCCCGCGGTGACGAACAACGCGATCGCGACGAAATTTAGGAAGCCTGACGTCGGGCCGCCCTCGTGGCCGCCCATCGGATCGAAGAACGCGGCGCTGCCGCTGCCGGTCTGGAAATCGATCAGGTAGCCGACGCCCTGGATCGCGAACAGCACCGCGCTGAACGCGCCCGCGAGCAGCATGCCGACCACCGCCTCCTTCGCAACGAGCAGGCACCACATCAGGAACGGCAGCGCGGCGACCTGCGCCGGATCGATCACCGGCGCGACGAACGCGGCGATCACCACCGCGATTCCGTTGCGCACGAGGCCCGTGACGATCTGCTCGTTGAACACCGGCACCACGAACATGACCGGCAGGAGGCGCGGCATCACGTAGAGCAGCGGCCGCAGCGTGCCGGCGATGTCGTTGAAATTCGCGGCGTGGTCTAGCATCGGCGGTCCGCGGCGGCGGGAGGGGTTGCAGCGTCGGCAGCGTCGGCAGCGGTCGAGTCGGCGGTGTCGGCCGCGGCCGTCGCATCCGCATCCGCCGGCCGCGACACCATCTCCGCATCGAATACGGCGGCCATCTCCGGCTGCCCCGCCGCATGCTCCGGCGCATCGCCCGCCCACACGCCGGCTGTCGCGAAACGCCGCACCGCATGCGCATCCGCGACCTCGTCGGCGTCGCGCTCGACCCGCGCGGCGCGCGCCTGCAATGCCTTCTCGCCCGCCTTGTCGAGCTTGTCCTCGGCGGCCTTCGCCTTGCGCGCGGCGCGCTGCAGGTCCGCGAGCGTCGCCTCGTGATTGCGGTGCACGTGCGCGGCTTCGCTGACCGACGCATTCGCGACGCCGATGTGACGATCGAACGTGCGCGTGTCGGCCGCGGCGTTTTGCAGCGCGCGCGCCTCGCGCAGGTCGTCGGCGAGCCGCGTCTGGATCGCGGCCTTCGCCGCGACCTGCCGCGCGAGCTGCGCGTGCGCGGCATCGAGCGCGCGGCGGCTCTGCGCGGCGATGCCCTGCTGGCGCGCGGCCGCCACGCGCGCGATCTGGCTGCGCATCTCGCGCACGCGCTTCAGGCGCGCAAGCGTCGCGAGCACGAGACGGTCGTCGGCTTCAGACATGGTCGTTCGCGAGTTTCGTCAGCTTCGCGAGCAG
The DNA here is from genome assembly GCF_001521935.1 of Burkholderia sp. RF7-non_BP4. NCBI lineage: Bacteria > Pseudomonadati > Pseudomonadota > Betaproteobacteria > Burkholderiales > Burkholderiaceae > Burkholderia > Burkholderia sp. RF7-non_BP4. The sequence goes on from NZ_LOTA01000025.1 coordinate 170,373, forward strand.
CGCGTCGAAACGCACGTCCTCGTGCGACGCCTGCGTGCAGAACGCGCCGATCGCATCGCGCGCGCGCAGCGCGAGATCGCCGAGCCGGTCGCTGCCTTCGCGGTACTCGCCAATCTGCACGAGCAGCTCGATCTCCTGGTACTTCGCGATCAGCTCGCGCACGCGCGCGGCCGAGTGCTGATGCGCGCGGCTCGCGACGAGCGGCATCACACGCGACAGGCTCGCGAGCACGTCGATCGCCGGATAGCGGTTCGCGAGCGCGATCTTGCGCGACAGCACGATGTGGCCGTCGAGGATCGAGCGCACTTCCTCGGCGATCGGATCGGATTCCTCATCGCCTTCGACGAGCACCGTGTACAGCGCGGTGATCGATCCGGTCGCGCCCTGCCCCGCGCGTTCGAGCAGGCGCGGCAGCACGGCGAACGTCGACGGCGGGAAGCTGCGCCGCGTCGGCGGCTCGCCGCTCGCGAGACCGACCTCGCGCTGCGCGCGCGCGAAGCGCGTCAGCGAATCGACCAGCAGCAGCACGCGCTTGCCCGCGTCGCGGAAGTGCTCGGCGATCGCGGTCGCGACCAGCGCGGATTTCACGCGCTCCATCGCGGGACGATCGGACGTCGACACGACGACGATCGAGCGCGCGCGCACTTCGGGCGACAGGCTGTGCTCGATGAATTCGCGCACTTCGCGGCCGCGTTCGCCGACCAGCGCGATCACGTTCACGTCGGCCTGCGCGCCGCGCGCGATCATCCCGAGCAGCGTGCTCTTGCCGACGCCGGACGGTGCGAAGATGCCGACGCGCTGGCCGATGCCGAGCGTCATCAGGCCGTCGATCACGCGCACGCCGGTCGGAAACGGCGTGTCGATCATCTTGCGCGCGAGCGGGTTCGGCGGGTCCTGCTGCGTCGACACCCACGCGGCGCCCGTCACGGGCCCGCGATCGTCGAGCGGCCGGCCGAGCCCGTCGAGCACGCGGCCGAACAGCGCTTCGCCGACCGGGAACACGTGCTCGCGCCCGGACGGCACGACGGTCGTCTCCGGCGACAGCCCGGCCACGTCGCCGAGCGGCGTGAGCAGCGTGGTCTGCCGCGAGAAGCCGACCACTTCGGCGAGCAGCGTCGGCTGGTTCGGCGTGCGCAGTTCGCAGATCTCGCCGAGCCGCGCGCGGATGCCGGTCGCGTTGAGGATCTGCCCGACCGCGTGATTGACGCGGCCCTGCACCGACACCGGCGAGAAAAATGCGAGCCCCGCGTCGAGGTCGCCGACGAGGCGGCCGCGATCGAACGGCGCGGCATCGTCGTCGCTGTCGCCGCCGAACGACTGCGGATCGTCGAGCGGCGTGTTCATCGCGACGTGCCCTTCAGCGCATCGCGGCGGATCGCCTGGCGCAGCGCGTCGATCTGCAGGTCGAGGCTCGCGTCGATGCGCCCGGATGGCGTCTCGACCGTGCACGCGTGGCGTTCGAGCTGGGCGTCCTCGACGATGCGGATCCGTTGCCGATTCGACTGGCCGGCGAATGCGCGGTCGAGCGCGTCGCGCATCTCGTCCTCGCGGCCCGGCGCGACCCGCACGATCAGGAATGCCTCGTCGCGCACGAGCGGCGCGATCCGCGCGAGCGCGGCCTCGTAGAGCTTCTGCGTGCCCATCTCGCCGACGATCGCGCGCACGGCCTTCACGACGATGTCGGCCATCGAATCCTTCATCGACTCCATCGTGCGCGCGGCGGCCAGCGCCTGCGTGTACGCCTGCGCCGCATGCTCGCGCTGCGCGCGGCGCATGCCTTCGTCGTAGCCCGCCGCCTGGCGCTTGTCGAATTCGCGCTGCGCATCGGCGACGATGCGCGCGGCCTCGTCGCGCGCGGTCGCGATCACCGCGGACGCGTCGAGCAGCGCCGCGTATTCGCGCTCCTTGAGCACCTTGCGCTCCGACAGCAGCTGCAGGTTGTCGCTCGTGATCAGAAAAGCCAGTCCCATGACGCAAGCCTCTCGGGAATCAGAAACAGGAACAGCAATTCGCCGAACTGGTCGCGCTGCGCGCGGTTCAGCCAGTACGGCGCTTCGTCGTCGATCGCGCGGTTGAATTTCAGGCGCGCGCGCCGCGCGACCGCGTCGCCGGCCACGCCGATGAAATCCGCGAGCAGCCGCCCGCCGCGCGCGCGGATCACCACCGGCAGTGCGGCCGGATCGGCACGCCACGGTTCGAGCGTGTCCGTGAGCGCGCCGAATTCCGGCGCGCGCTCGAGCGCGAGTTCCAGCGCGTCGCCGCCGAGCTTCGCCGCGATTTCCGCGCGAATGCGGCGCGCGGTCAGCGCGTCGCGCAGCCAGCCGCGATGCAGCAGCAGCCCCGCATACGACGCAAGCTGCTCGAGCGCCGCGCCGGGCAGCAGCGCGAGCCGCGCACACGGGTTGGCGACGTCGAAGTCGTGATGCGCGGCCACGTCGTTCGCGTCGAGCAGATGGCGCGCAAGCAGCTTGCGGCCGGCCGGGCCGAACGCGTCGGGCGAGCGATAGCGCGCGGGCCACTCGGCCGGCACGCGCGTCACGTGCAGATAGCGGTCGGGCCGCAGGTTGAATTCGCAAACGAGCGCGTGAAACGCCGCGAGCCGCGCGGGCGGCGGCGGCGCGAGCGGGTGCAGCCACGGCAGCGGCGCGGCATCGGGCCTGGCACCCGGCGGCAGCGCGGCGTGTTCGATCATGCGCCGTCGCGCGCGCCGTCCGGCGCGCGCAGGCCGCCGCCCGACGACGCGGACGCACCGCCGGCCCCGTTCGCGCCGCGCGGCGTGCCGACCAGCCCGGCCAGCCGGGCGCCGAACATCCCGCGCCGCGCGGCCGACAGCGCGATCACCGCGCAGGTCAGCAGGATCAGCGCGAACACCAGCCAGCCGAGCGGCGAGCGCAGCCGCAGCACGTCCGACACCGCGCTGCCGATGCCGTCCACGCGCGTCGCGCGCGCGGCGGCCGGCTGCAGGAACAGCGACACGTTGTCGTACTGCAGCCCTTCGATGCTGTGCGCGACGAGATCCTTGACCATCGGCGCCATCGCGCGCAGGTCCACGCCGGGCCGGTAGCGGATGTACACGGCCGCCGACGACGGCTTGATCTTGTCCGCGAGCGGATCGTTTTCCGGAATCACGACCTGCACGCGCGCGACCACCACGCCCTCGATGTCCTGGAGCGTGCGCGACAGGTCCTGCGACACGCCGTACAGGTAGCGCACGCGCTCCTCGGCCGGCGTCGACACGAGCCCCTGCTTCTGGAACAGCTCGCCGAGGCTCGCATAGCTCGGCTTCGGCAGCCCGTTCGCCTGCAGCACGGTGAGCGCCGACTGCATGTCGCCGTCCGCGACGCTCACCTGCCAGGCGTTGCGATCCGACGTGTCGCGCGCGTCGTTGTCCTTCGACGCGCTGATGCCCGCATCGCCGAGCACGGCGACCATCTGGTTCGCGTCGCGCTCCGACAGGCCGGAGTACAGCTCCTTCTGGCAGCCGGCCAGCAGCGCGAGCAGTCCCGCGAGCAGCGCTCGCGCTGCCCGGCTGCGCCACGCATGCATGCGCGGCGTCGAATCGATCGTCGTCATCGTTTGTCCGCTTCAGGGCGCGCGGCCGCTTCGGGCACACGCACCGGCCTTCGTCACTCCTGCGTCTTCAGCACCGTGTGCGTGAAGCCGTTCGCCGCCTGCGCGACCGACAGGCTCAACTGGTATTCGGAAATCGTGGTGGTCGCCGTCCACTGGAAATCCATCGCCTTCACCATCGTCATCAGCGGATCGCTGCGGTTGTCCGCCATCGACGTCAGCATCTCGGTGCGATGCTTGTCGATGTTCGCGTACCGCGTGTCGAGATCGTTGCCGTATGTGCGCAACCGCTCGACCAGCGACGAATGGTTCGCCTGCGCGGGTGTCGCGGGCGTCATCTGCACCGCCGGCGCCGCATCGGCCGGCGCGCGCGACATCGCGACGCCCGACGCCGACGGCGACGCCGCGGCCGCACCCGGCTGCATCAACGCATCGAACTGGCGCACCTGCGCCGGATCGGACGCCGTGCCCGCCTGCTGCACGGCGCCCGCGAGCGCGGCCGCGCCCGGCGGCGCCGCGCCTACGCCTGTTACCGACATGATCGTGTCCTCCTTGACCGGCAGAGCCGGGAACGAGCCGGCCGGCACGCGTACACGCCCCGCCGGGCGCCCGTCATGGGCGGCCCGGGCATGTGGCGTCGCGCGGCGCGGCCGGCGACCGGCTTCATGCGCGGCCGGCGGAACTCAGGTGTTGCGCAACCTGGGCGTTCGCCGTCCCTTCCTGCGCGGTTACTGCGTTGCTGGTTTCGAACGTCGCGGTCGACTGCTGAACCTGGAAGTTGATCTTCGTCAGTTCGAGCTGCGTCTTGGTCAGGTCGTCCGCCTGCTGCTGAACCTGGGTCGTGTCGTTCGGACCACCCGCGCTACCTGCTGCCGAGGCACCCATATTTCGCTCCTTTTGCGTGAAGAACGTCATCCACTTTCCGGCGGCGGCCCCATGCCCCGCCGGCGACGTGACGCGCCGCATGCATGCGGCGTGTCGCGTAATGCGCGCACCGCGCGACGCGCGATGCGCAAATCCTGTCGCGACGCTAGTGCGCCGCCTCCTTCGATGCACCGGCGGCCGCGACAGCCGGCGTCGCCGGCGCATCCTGCGGCAGCGTCGGGCCCGGCACCGGCTGCGCGACGCCGGCCGCCGCGCCGCTCGCGAGCGGCGGCACGGGCGGCGCCGGCGCCCGCTCGGGCGCGCTCGCGGACGCGCCGCCAAGCGGCATCGTGATGCGCTGGCCGTTGCGCTCGAACACGACTTCGTCCGGACCGATCGACACGACGGTCGGCCCTTCCTTCAGCCGCGCGCCTTCGAAATAGCGGCTGCCGTCGGCCGTCTCGATGTAGCGCTGGTCGCCGTCGCCCGCGAATACCGTCGTGATCTCCGGAATCCCCGCGACGCCGCCGAGCGTCGTCGCGGTGCGCGGCGCGGCGGCATCGGCGTCGCGCACGTGGTCGACCACCTCGAGCGCCGGACGCGCATCCTTCATGTAGTTGCGGATTCGCGGCTCGATCTGCGCGCGCTCGGCCGCGCCCGTCAATTCGATCCGGCCGCGGCCGAGATAGGTGACCGTCAGTGCCGTGTCGCTGAAATACGTCTGCGCGGTCGCGACGAGATCGCTGACCACGTAGATGTTGCCGAGCGCCGCGTTGTCGACGCCCGCGACGATCTGCGCGACGCGTTCCCGCGCGGCCGGGTCGCTCACGTAGCCCGACACGATCACGCCGTCGTCGCGCGGCGCGACGGCGAGCTCCGGATACGCGTGCAGCAGTTGCTGCAGCCGGTGCGTGCGTGCGAGCACCGACTCGTGCTGCCACGGCAGGCGCCCCGACCACGCGACGAAGCCGTAACCGAGCGCGCCGAGCAGCACGCCGATCCACAGCGCGACGACCGCGATCACGAGCCGCCGGCTGCCGAGACGTCGCAGCCCGCCGGTGAGCCAGCCGAGCCACGCGGCCTCGCGCGCGGCGTCCTGCGTGTCGGCCTCGTCGGGCACCGCGACGCTCGCCTGCGCATGACGCGCGATGCCGAGCTTGATCGAGCCGACCGTCACGACGTCCTGCGGCGTCATCGAGCGGCGACCCGCGCCGAGCGGCTCGTCGTTGAACAGCACGGGCGCCCCGCCGTCGCCGCCGTGGTTCTGCACCGTCACCGCGAGCGCGCCGACCTGCAGGCACACCTGTTTCGCGCCGATCTCGCGATCGGGCAGGATCACTTCGCAGTCGGCCGCGGTGCCGACCCAGTTCGCGCCGCGCGCGAGCGACATCGTGCGGCCGTACATCGGCCCGCTGAGGAAGCACAGGTTCCACGGCGACGCGAGCGCGGCCGATCCGGCCGCGCCGCCGCCGGGCAATGCGCCGTCGCCATGCGGGTCAATGATGGTCGTCGACATGAGTGGGCGCTCCTGCGGTCGTCGCCACGGGCTGCGCGGCCGAATCCTTCGGCGGCGGCAGCGCGGGCGGGCCGAACTTCGTGCCGGGCAGCGGCGCGGGCGTGAGCGGCACCGCGATGTCGTTGTCCGGCGGGCGATACATCGACGTGCCGTTCGAACCGGCCGGCTCGTCGGCGCCCGGATTCACCGGCGAGCCGTCCGGCGCGTACATCGACGCGGTCGTCACCACGCGCGGCGTCAGCAAATAGAACCGCTCCATGTGGTTGCCCGACTTGTCGGTGTACTTGAACAGGTTGCCGATCAGCGGGATGTCGGACAGCCACGGCACGCCGCTCTTGTTGAGCCGCACCTCGTCGTCGTTGAAGCCCGCGATCAGCAGGCTCTTGCCTTCGTCGATCATCGTCTTGGTGACGATGTTGCGCTGCTGGATCACCGGCACGTTCGACACGGCCTGGCCCGGCACGATGTTGCCGTCCTGGATGTCGATCGACATCATCACGCTCTGCGGGTTACCCGACACGGCGGCCGCATTGCGGATCGCCTCGTCGACGATCATCGGCGTCACCTTGATGCTGGTGCCGGTCGTCACGCTGTACAGCGACGAATCCTGGTAGCCCTGCACCTGTACGTAGAACTGCGTAAGATTCTCGAGAATGGCCTCGGTGTTGTCGAGCGCGAGCACCTTCGGCTTCGAGCGCAGCTGCGCCTGCCCCTTCTGCGCGAGCGCGTTCACGCGGGTGAGCAGATAGTTGCGCAACGAGCCGCCGATCGACGCGGTCAGCGCGATGCCGGTCGGCATGAAGGCGCCGGTCTGCCCGGTTTCCGACGTGCCGATGCCGAACGTCAGCGGCGGATTGCCGGCGCCGTTGAACTGCGTGTTGCCGTTCAGCGGGTTCTGGCCGTTGCCGATCTGCACGTCGCCGTGCGTCGTGTGCAGACGCCAGTCGATCCCGAGGCTGTCGAGCGAATCCTCGTTGATGTCGATGATCGTCACGTTGATCTCGACGATGCGCGGCCGCTCGTCGAGCTGGTTGATCAGCGACTGGTAGCGGTACATGTTCTCCGGCAGGTCGCGCACGATCACCGCGTTGATCGCCGGATCGGCGACGATCTGCGGCAGCGTGTCGCCACCGCCGCCGCTCGAGAACGGCGAGAAGCCGCCCGCGCTGCCGTCCGCACCGCCGTAGCCGCCCTGGCGCGGGCCGCCGGACATGTCCGGGAAGTCGAGCCGCGGCACCGCGATCGTCAGCCCCGAGCCGAGCTTCACCTGACGCGCGGCCTGCCCGAGCGGCGTGCTCGACGGCAGTTCGCTCGTGCCGCCGCCCTTGCCGAACAGCCGGCGCAGGATCGTCGCGACGCCCGGCACCGTCACTTCCTTGCCCGAGCGGTTGATCGTGAAATCGGACGCCCAGCCGTACCTGAGCCGGAACGCGCGGATGTCCGCATGCGCGCCGTTCGCCGACGGGTCGCCGACCGAGCCGACCGCCTGCCGCACGAGCTCCACGTAGCGGCGCGGGCCGGCCACGTACACGCTGTTCGCGCGGTCGTTGATCACGAGCGTGTAGCGCTTGTCGGGAATCTGCATCGCCTGCAGCGAGCGGCCGATCTCGCCAGCCGCGTTCGGCGGAATCGGGATCATCTGCGTCTGCGACTGGTCGGCCGGATCGACGTACAGGAACGAGCCGTCGTAGTACCACGTGAGCCCGTAGGTCGAGCAGATCGTGTCGAGCGTCTGCTGCGGCGTGCCCGAGAAGCGGCCGCTGATCACGCCGTCGACCTTCGGATCGACCACGGCCGTCACGCCCTGCGACGATGCGAGCTCGCGAATGAAGTCGCCGATCTTCTTGCCGTTCGCGACGATCGTGAACGGCTTGTTGCGCCAGCGCAGGTCCGCCGCGCGCGCCGGATGCGCGACCGTCATGCACAGCGATGCCGTGAGCAGCGCGGTCGCGCACATGGCGAGCGCGGCCCGTTGCAGGCGGCGCGGTTGAAACCGGATCGGGGTGACGCGTCGACGCATCAAAGCACTCCTGAGGAAGAAACGAACATGCGTTCAAGCGCCTGTTGCGCGAATCGCAGCACCTCGCTGCCGAGCCAGCCCGACAGCAGCACGAGCGCGACCATCACGGCGATCAGCCGCACCGCGATGCCGATGTTGGCGTCCTGCACCTGCGTGACCGCTTGCAGGATCGCGACCACGAGGCCGGTGACGGTGGCGATCAGCACGATCGGCAGCGACAGCAGCAGCACGAGCATCAGCGCCTGCCGGGTCAGGTCGAGGATCGTCGAGCTCGTCATTGCGCGACTCCCGGCGCGCGCACGCCGGCGCCCGCGCCGAGCGTGCCGTCGTCGGGCGGGTTCTTCACCCAGCCGACCGTATGCAGCTGCACGTCCTCCTCGACCTCCTGGTACGACAGCACCGCGAGTTCGGGCAGCACCGGCTGCAGGATCGTCTTCACGTAGCGGCGCGCGCCGAGCGCGACCATCACCGCGAGCCGCGCGGCGCCCTGCGGGCTGCCGTGGCCGCCCGCGCCGGCCGCCTGCGCCGACGTCGCGGCCTGCACGATCGCGCGCACCTGTTCGCCGATGTCCTGCTTGATCGCGCTCGACAGCGCGAGGAAATTGCCCTGCTTCGTGCGCATTACCGCGTTCTCGATCCGCTCCTGCAGGTTCTGCTCGAACAGCACGACGCGCAGCTGCCGCGTCGCGCCCGCATGCCGATCGGTGATCATCCGGCGCAGGTCGACGCGCACCAGCTCGACCAGCGCGATCACGTCGTCGGGTTCGTTCGGCGCCCACGTGATCAGGCTTTCGAAAATCACGCGCAGGTTGCGGATCGGAACCTGTTCGGCAAGCAGCCGGCGCAGCACCTCGGTCACGCGCTGCAGCGGCACGAGCCGCGTCAGTTCGCCGACGAGTTCGGGATGCTCGCGGCGCACCAGGTGCACGAGCGCCTGCGTTTCCTGGATGCCGAGCAGTTCGTCCGCATGCTGGCGCACGATCTGTTCGACGTGCGCGGCGAGCGCGCCTTCGCTCGTCAGCCACTTGCCGTCCGGCGCCGCGCCGTCGGGCTTGATCCACAGCGCGGTCGCGAACGGGCCGAACGCCTCGGCCGGCTGGCGCTCCGCGCGCTCGGGCAGCGGCGCGACGCCGTCCCACAGCAGCCAGCCCGGCTTCAGCGCGCCATGCGCGGCGAGCACGTCCTGGAGATAGATCCGGTACGTGCCGGCCGCCGCGCCCTCGTCGTCGTTCAGCGTGATGCGCGGAAACACCGTGCCGATATCCGCGTCGACGCGCGCCTTCGCGCTCGACAGCGCGGTCTGCAGCTGCGCGAGGTTCAGCGTCGTGCGCAGGTCGTCCGACAGCGAGACCGCGATCAGCGACGTCACGCCCGCCGCATGCGACACCTTCGCGGGCTGGCCGTCGTCGGTCGCGCCGATGCGGCCCGCGATATGAATCAGGTTGAAGCTCGGCGCGGTCGTCTTGCGCTTCAGCTGCGTGAATGCGAACGCGCCGAGGCCGAACGCGATCAGCGCGAACGACCACTTCGGAAAACCGGGCACGACGAGGAAGCCGGCCAGCACCAGCGCCGCGATCAGCAGCGCGCGCGGATGCGCGCCGAGCTGCTCGCCCAGTTGTTCGCCGAGCTGGCGCTGCCGCGTGTCGCGCGTCGCGACGCGCGTCGTCACGATGCCGGCCGCGATCGACACCAGCAGCGACGGGATCTGCGACGCCATCCCGTCGCCGACCGTCAGGATCGCGTAACGTTGCAGCGCCTCGCCGATGTCCATGCCGTGCATCAGCGTGCCGACCGCGATGCCCGCGACGATGTTGATGAACGCGATCACGAGGCCCGCGATCGCGTCGCCCTTCACGAACTTCATCGCGCCGTCCATCGCGCCGTGCATCTGCGATTCCTGTTCGAGCTTCTCGCGACGCTCGCGCGCTTCGTCGGCGCTGATGATCCCCGCGCGCAGGTCCGCGTCGATGCTCATCTGCTTGCCCGGCATCGCGTCGAGCGAGAAGCGCGCGCCGACTTCGGCGACCCGCTCGGAGCCCTTCGCGATCACGATGAACTGCACGACGGCGATCACGAGGAACACCACGCCGCCCACCACGACGTTGTTGCCGACCACGAGCCGGCCGAACGCGTCGATCACGTGGCCCGCGTTCGCGTGCAACAGGATCAGCTTGCACGACGCGATGTTCAGCGCGAGCCGGAACAGGGTCGTAAACAGCAGCAGCGCGGGAAACGACGAGAAGCTGACCGCCGAAGGCACGTAGGTCGACACCGTCAGTAACACGACGCTCGCGGCAAGGTTCAGCGAAATCATCCCGTCGAGCGCGGCTTGCGGCAGCGGCAGGATGAACAGCGCGACCACCGACACGATGAACGCGGCGAGAAACAGGTCGGCGCGCGGCGATGCCCCGAGACGTCGCCCGGACACGCTGCGGCCGGCGGAAAAGATCCGCTGCCAGTCGCGAGGGAGCGCCTTCGGTTCTGCCATCGTGCCGTCGTCCTGTCGTTGTCGCCGCCGGGCACGGGCCGTCATGCCCCGTGTCGCGCGGACCGTTGAATGGGACGAGTGTAGCGACGCGACACCGCGCAAAAAGGGATGCGCCTCGTAGCGGCGCGGCGGTTTTCCGATGACGATCCGATCCGACTACGAAACCCGGCGGCGCCTGCTCGCGCGCGTCGCCGGAACCGCTTCCATCGCGCGGCGTGCGCCGCGCGCGCAGACAGGGTCAGGACTCCAGACGGCGTGCGGCGAGATACGCGAGCTGCGCGCGATTCTGGACGTTGAAGAGTTTTTCGAGCGAACGGATATGGTGACCGACCTTGTGCAGCGACGTGCGCAGCGCGCTCGCGATCTCCTGGTCGGACAGCCCGCGCACGAGGCGCTCGAGCACCTCCTGCTGCTCGTCGCCGAGCGCGAAGCCGCGCATGCGCGCGATGCGCGCCTCGAGAAACGGCAGCGCGACGCGATGCACGGCGAGGCTCACCGACAGCGCGCCGCCGATCACGCGATCGTCGATCCACTCGGTGCCGTGCGCTTCCGACGTCACGTTCACCGCGACGCGCAAGTCGAGCCGCGGCGCCGACAGGCTGAAAATCACGCCGCTGTTCATTGCATGCGCACGCAGATGGCCTGCCAGCGCGAGCACCTTGCGGTCGCCGCTGCCCTGCGCGGCCGACTCGATCTCGTCGAGCCGCCACGCGACCGGAAAGCCGCTCTGCCGCACCTGCGCGAAACGCGGATCGCTCTCGTAGAGCATGCCCTCGATATACGGCTGCATGAACGTCGCGGGCGCGAGATCGCGCAGCAGATGCGCGCACAGAATGCGCCGCCCGATCATTTCATACGCGCCGTAACCGAGCGTGCTGAAACCGATTTGCCGCAATCGGGAATGGCATTGGGCGAAATCGACAGGCGCAAGGTCGGATTTACCTGGCGCGATTTGAATGCCGGTAAAAACGTCACGCTCGATTGCATGAATTTCTTTCGAATAAGCGGCGGCGACCGCGATATCGGCCTGCGAAAACCACTCGACGCGTGGCGCGTCGTCAGCATATGTCATGAGGAGCCCACCCTTTCCCAATATGTGAACCTGCCCCGTCACGATCTGGTCTTTTCTTTATGTTTTTCTGGTTGTCTCTATACCGGTGCGAATATGAACCTTTCGCCCGAATTAGTATTACGGCATATTACGCGTACACAGGCATTTTTGTACAATGCCCCCGCGTTTCGTCTGGATGATGATCTGCGCATATCATAAAGATGCTCGATCGCATCGTCGCGAACACCGTGCACGACACGGCTGCCGCCACGCGATGCGCGTCGATTCCGAGGGATGGCACATGTCCGATATTGCATTGCAAGAAGAAGCGGTCGCCCCAACGTTGTCCCGTCCGTCGCGGCGGACGGCCCCCTGCACCGACGCGTCGAGAGCGCGCCCGGTGCAGGTCGTCTGGTGCGACGACGTCAAGCGCGGCGACATCGCGCAGCCGCACGCGCCGAAGCTCGGCGTCGCCGATACGCTCGCGCACGCGCAGAGCACCGCCGAACGCAACCGGATCGTCGCAAGCCTGCTGCACCTGACGGGCTTCTCGACGTTCGCCTATTTCGCGCTCGAATTCTCGCGGGAGCGCGTCGAAAGCCTCTACCTGCACGAGGCGTTCACGCCGACCACCTATCGCGGCGACTACGTGCGGCACAACCATCACGACATCGATCCGCGCACGCTCGGCGCGCGCGTATGCAACATGCCGATCGTGTGGGACCTGCAGCAACTGCGCCGCGAACATCGCGAACGCGACGACGGCCCGTGCGTGACGCCGGCGGCGCTCGACGGTTTCCTGCAGACGATGCAGGACGACGGCATGTGCAGCGGCATCATGTATTCGATGGCCGTGCCCGGCACGCGGCTGCATGCGTTCATGAGCTTCACCGCGCCGCGCCGCACGCGCGAGTGGATCACGCCGGCGACGATCGAGCAGGCGCTGTCGATCGGGCTGTCGGTGCACAAGTTCGCGTCGCCGCAACTGATCGCGACGTCGCGCGAACGCGCCGTGAACGGGCTCACGCCGTTCGAACAGGAACTGCTGCTGGGCATCGCGGAAGGCGCGTCGGACAAGGAGATCGGCCGGCGCCTCGACACCAGCGCGCACAACGTCGACTATCACCTGCGCAAGCTGCGCAAACGCTTCGGCGTCGCGAACCGGATCCAGCTCACGTACCTGACGTCGAAGCTCGAGCTGATCTGACGCGCGCGCGACGAACCCGCGTAAACGGACATGCCGGCCTCGCGGGCCGGCATGTCCGTACACCTGACGATCGCGCCGTGCGGCGTTACTTCAGCAGCGTCATCTGCACGACCTTGACGATCACGAGACCGACGGCGATCACCAGATAGCCGCGCAGCACGGCCATCCAGACGCGCGTCGCGACCGTCATGTTCTGCGGCTCGAGCGTCTCGAGCGGCGGCATGCGCCACGTGGGGCGCAGCGCGCGGTCGATGCCCGGCTCGACGACGCGCTTGTTGCGGCGAATCAGCACCGTCGCGAGATAACCGGCGATCGCGAGCACGGTGCCGCCGACCAGCACGTCGACGATCGCTTCGCCGCTGATGTCCGGATACATCACCGATGCGGTCAGGATGATCGACAGCAGCACGAGCACCCAGATCACCGCGCCCGTGAACACGTTGAGCTTCGTCGAGTTGACCCAGGGCCCAAGCACCTGGCGATCGTTGCAGAGCACGAGCAGGAACACGGTCGCGCTCGGGAGCAGCACGCCGGCGAGCGTCTGCACCGCTTCGGTCAGCAGGCCGAGCGGACTGCCCGGAATCAGCACGAGCGCGGCAGCCGCCGCGACGATGCCGAAATAGACGAGATAGAAGCCCTTCGCATCGGACACGCCGCGATGCAGCGAATGGCGGATCTTGAACACGTCGCCGATCGCGTACGCGGTCGACAGCGACACCGCCGCCGCGCCGATGATGCACGCGTCGAGCAGCGCGACCGCGAACAGCGTCGCGCTCGTGCGGCCCGCATATTTCTCGAGGCCCGCGATCACGCCGCCCGCGTCGGTGAAGCTGCCCGCTTCCGGATGGCCGCCGAACAGCGCGGCGCTGAAGCCGATCATCGCGACCGCGCCGATCAGCACGAACGCGATGCCGATCCACAGGTCGACCTTTTCGTACTTCATGAAGCGCGGCGTGATGCGCTTGTCGATCACGTAGCTCTGCTGGAAGAACAGTTGCCATGGCGCGACCGTCGTGCCGACGATGCCGATCACGAGCAGCATCACGTCGGACAGCTTCGCGTGCGCGGGCCAGTTCGGCACGAAGAAGTCGCGCGACATCTGCGCCACCGGCGGGTGGATCGACACGAGCACCGGCACGAGCAGCAGGCTCATCACGCACAGCACGATCGCGAACCGCTCGAAGCGCCGGAAGTCGCCGGTACTCACCGCCGCCATCGTCAACGCGGCCGCCACGCAGACGCCCGCAACCTTCGGGAGCCCGAAGAAAGCCAGCACGAACGTGATGCCGATGAACTCGGTGACGATCGTCAGCGCGTTGAGCAGGAACAGGTCGATCACGCTGAACGCACCCCAGAATTTACCGAAGCGCTCGAAGATCAGGCGCGCGTGGCCGACGCCGGTGACCGCGCCGAGGCGCAGCACCATCTCCTGGTTCACGTACAGCACCGGGACGAGCAGCAGCAGCGTCCACAGCAGCGTCGTGCCGTAGTTCTGGCCGGCCTGCGTATAGGTGCCGAATGCGCCGGCGTCGTTGTCGCCGACCATCACGATCAGGCCGGGGCCGATGATCGCGAGCAGCGTGCGCAGGCGCGCCCACCACGTGCCGCGCGCGGCGGTGTCGTGATGCGCGATGGTGCCGAGCGCGCCGCGGATGTCGCCCAGGTGGGCTTCGTCGAGCACGGCGCTGCGTTCGACGGCGATCGGTGGAGAGACGTTCGATGGCGTGGACATGATGAATTCCGTACGGCTGGTTTTTTATCCGGCAAGCGTGTGGCCTTGGAATACGCGCGCGGAACGAGGCCGCGCGCGCATGCCGAGACGCGCTCGGCGCTGCTTCAGCGGATCAACGATTTCAGGTGGTTCAGCAAACGGGAGAACACCCGCGGACGGGCGTCGAGCGTCAGCATCGCGTCGTAATGCGGACGCGATTCCGCGACGTGCGGGAGGTTCGACAGCAGAAGGCCGAAGTTCATGGTCTGGCTCCTGGCGGCAACGGCATGCATGCCGGCCGCTTGGTGGGCGCGGGGCCAGTCCGTGGCCTGAACGACGTGTCAGGCTAGTCGGCCGGATTGTCCCTGCGACCCGGGTTCAAAAGGGTCTGTTGGTGCAACGGGCATATGGGACAACTGTCACTGTCGTTCACGGCGGCTCCTGTGCGGTGTTCCGGAGAACACGATTGACCGCCGCGCGGCGCGGGCCGCCGTTCGGGTGCATGCGAAACGCATGCGCGAACGCGGCCGCGCGCCGGGCGGCGGCGAAACCGGATGGCGCATGCGCAAACGCATCACGCTAACCGGCGCGAATCAGGGTGCACGTAGGGAGTTGCTGCGGAATACTGCTGCGCGCACCGTTTGCCTGGATGACAAACGGCGGCTTCGATGAGGCGCGGACGTCGGTCGCTCAGGCGGAAATTTCGTTCGAAGATCGACTACTGCAGGCGTCCAAGGCGGCGGCCCCAAGAGTGAAGATGCCGGATTCTATGGACCGGCCGAAACGGAAGTCAACCCTCTGGCACGCCCTCCGGGGAATATTTTTTCCGTCCCCTACACGCTGAAAGATTCGCGCCCGGAATGACGCGCCGCAACCTTTCAATGCGTCGCACGGCGCGCGCCGCCGATGCGTGCGAGCAACAGTCGCCGCGTGCCGCCGGCGGGCGGTCGCGCCGGGCGTCGGCCGGCTCGCGCGCGGTGCTGCTGCCGGCGCAATACGCGCAACGCCGCTGCTTTTTTTACTTGCACCGCAGCAAAGCTCGCGACTACAATCCGCCCCAATTCATCAAGGGAGTCCCTTCGTGGACACATGCTCCAGTTGCAGTTCGATGCCGGTCCAGGCCGGCCAAGCCATCGCGAGATAGCAGCCAGACGCATGTCATTCGCCGCTAGCTCGCATTCGTCGGGTTAGCGCGCTTCCCCCGGTGCCGGCACAGTCGGCCCGTCCGTCGCACGCTCCGTTACGTTCCAACCGCCGATCGCAGGCCGCGTCATGCACCCGCGCTCGATCACGTCGTCCGGCATGCGCCGGACCGGACGGAGGTTCGTCATGTTCTTTCAATCGTTCGCGGCCAGACTCAAGCGACTCATCCACGTCGCGTCCGACCGCTCGTTGGTTTCGGCTGTTTCGCCGCTCGTCCACGCGTTCGGCAACTGGCGCGGCAGCGCCCTCGCCCACCTGCCGGAAGCGCCGCGCCCGCTCGACTGCGTGCTGGTCGGTGCGATGGCGGCCGCCATCGCGCTCGTCGCGCTGCTCTGCACGGCCGCGTCGCGCCTCGGCTTCGCGCACGTATGGCGGATCGGGGGCTGGCTGCCATGAACGGCGATGCGGAACGCGCCGCCTGTACCCGCGCCATCGCTTCACGTTTCCATTTCTTCAGTCAAGCTAATCAATCAAACAACGGAGCCCGCATGAAGAATCGCTTCGAATCCGCACCGCGTACACCGCGCCTCGATGCGCTCGCCGCGTTGCTGTTGTCGCTCGCCGCCGCGCCCGCGTTCGCGCAATCGTCGTCGCCGGCCGCCGCGGCCGAGCCGACGCCCGGCGTCAGCGACGCCCCCCCCGCACCGGCCGCCGATGCTGCCGCGCCCGCGCCCACCGGTTTCTGGGAGCGCTCGAACCTGTTCGGCAACATGGGCGGCCTGCGCGACGTGCTCGGCGATCACGGCGTCACGCTGAACCTGCAGGAAACCAGCGAATACCTGTACAACGCGGCGGGCGGCACGCAGCGCGGCGGCGCCTATCAGGGCCTCACGCAATTCGGCTTCAACGTCGATACGGAAAAGGCGGTCGGGCTGCCGGGCGGCACGTTCAACGTGTCGGCGTTGCAGATCCACGGCACCAACCTCACGCAGCGCTATTTGCAGACGCTGCAGACCGCGACCGGCATCGAGGCGAATTCGACCACGCGGCTGTGGGAGCTCTGGTACCAGCAGGCGTTCCTCGCCGGCAAGGCCGACGTACGGGTCGGCCAGCAGAGCGTCGACCAGGAATTCATGGTGAGCCAGTACGCGGCGACGTTCATGAACGCGACGTTCGGCTGGCCCGTGCTGCCGTCGACCGACCTGCCGTCCGGCGGCCCCGCGTATCCGCTGTCGTCGCTCGGCGTGCGGCTGCGCGTGAAGCCGGCCGACGCGTGGACCGCGATGGTCGGCGTGTTCGACGGCAACCCGGCCGGCCGCAGCGACGGCGACGCGCAGGTGCTGAACGCGCACGGCACCAACTTCAACCTGCGCAGCGGCGCATTCGTGATCGGCGAACTCCAGTACGCGCTGAACGCGCCGCCGGCCGACCCGAAGGCGCCGCAACCGGCCGGCCTGCCGGGCACGTACAAGCTCGGCTTCTGGTATCAGTCGCAGCACACGAACGATCCGCGCCTCGGCACCGACGGGTTGTCGCTCGCGAATCCGGCCAGCAACGGCATCCCCGCCACGCATCGCGGCAACTACGGTTTCTATGCGGTCGCGGATCAGATGGTGTGGCGGCCGTCGGCGGACAGCCCGCGTTCGGTCGGCGTGTTCGCGCGCGTAATGGGCGCGCCGGGCGATCGCAACGTCGTCGATTTCGCGGCGAATGCGGGGGTGACGCTCAAGGCGCCGTTCAAGGGCCGCGACGACGATACGGCCGGCATCGCGATCGGCTACGCGAAGATCGGCTCGCATGCCCGTGCGCTCGACGGCGACACCGGCACGTATACGACGCCCGGCTATCCGGTGCGTCGCGCGGAAACGGTGATCGAGGCGACTTATCAGTACCAGGTCGCGCCGTGGTGGCAACTGCAGGCCGACGTGCAGCACTTCTTCCGGCCGGGCGGCGGCATCCCGAACCCGAACGCGGCCGGCGCGCGCATCGGCGACGAAACGGTGGTCGGCGTGCGCACGACGATCACGTTCTGACACCCGCGCATGCGACACGGGCCGGACTGCCGCGCGCGCGGCGATCCGGCCCGTGTCCGTTTACGTGCCTGCCTGCAACGCATGCGGCCCGTCACTCGCCATACAGCCCGAGCAGTTTCAGCGTGACGCCGTTGGTCCAGCCGAAGCCGTCCTGCAGCGGATATTCGCCGCCACCGCCACCGCCCGCGCCGGCCCCTTCGACCACGTACTTCTCGACGAGCTTGCCTTCGGTCGCATACACATGCTTCACGTCGGCCAGGAAGCGCGTGCCGATGTCCTTCGCGAGCGCCGGTTCGCCGTAGCGGCGCAGCCCGTCGATCGCGATCCACTGCAGCGGCGCCCAGCCGTTCGGCGCGTCCCATTGCTGGCCGGTGTTCTCGGTCGTCGTCGCGAGGCCGCCCGGTTGCAGCAGCGTCTTGCGCACCTCGCGCGCGGTCGCCTTCGCACGCTCCGGCCATGCGACGCCCGCGAACAGCGGATACAGCGCAGCGGCCGTCACGCCGTCGCGCGGCTTGCGCAACTGCCAGTCGTAGTCGCCGTAATAGCCGCGGCGATTCCACAGATAGTGGTTGATCGCCGCCGCGCGCCGCGCCGCCCGTCCGGAAAAATCCGCCACGCACGCGATGTCGCGCGTGACCGCGCAGCCCTTCACGATCGTCGTCTCGAGATGGAACATCAGGCTGTTCAGGTCGACCGGCACGATCGACGTCGTGCGGATCGTCGCGAGCGTCTTGCCGTCGCCGAACCAGCGCGAGCTGTAGTCCCAGCCGCTTTCGGCGCCCGCGCGCAGGTCGCGGTACACCTCGTTCGCGGGACGATTCGGCACCGCCTTCGCGGTCGTCACGTCCTCGAGATACGACTCGTCGCGCGGCGTGTCGCTCGCGTCCCAGTAGCGGTTCAGCACCGCGCCGTCCGGCATCGCGACCACGTTGCGCGCCGCCTGCCCGCGCGGCGTCGTGGTTTCGCCCTGCATCCAGTACGCATGCTCCTTGCGCAGCGCCGGCAGGTATTTCTGGTAGACCTTGTCGCCTTCGGCCTGCGCGGCGAGCGTGACCATGTAGGCGAAGAACGGCGGCTGCGAGCGGCTCGCGTAATACGTGCGGTTGCCGTTCGGGATGTGGCCGATCGTGTCGATCAGATACGCGAAGTTGTCGAGCATGTCGTCGACGAGATCCTCGCGCCCCGACACCTGCAGCCCGAGCATCGTGAAATAGGTATCCCAGTAGTAGCCTTCGCGGAATCGGCCGCCCGGCACCACGTACGGCTTCGGCATCGCGATCAGCGAGCTGTACGGCGGCACCGTCGTGCTGGTGCGCGTGAGCTGCGGCCACAGCCAGTCGATGTGCTGGCGCAGCGTCTGGTTCGCGGGCGGCGTGACCCCGCCTTCCGGCGGCGGCGTGAAGTGCTGGTCGACGAACGCCTTCAGCGAGAAGCCCGGCTGCGACTTCTGTTGCTGATACAACTGTACGATCGTCGCCGGATCGGTGTTGGGCGTCGCGTCGACGAAGGTCTTCTGGTCGGGATAGATTTGCGCCGTCTGCACCGCGACGAACAGGTCGCCGTAGAGCTGGCTCGGTGGCGGCAGCAGCGTGCCCGAAGCCGGGCTCGCGAGCGTCGCCGTGGCGGGCGCGGCGGACTGGCTGCCCGCCTGCAACGCGGCCTGATTTGCGCTGTCGGCCTGCGCCGCGCAACCGGCGACGGCGAGGTAAGCGACGGCGAGGACGGCGGCCCAGCGCAGACGCGGCGCGGGAACGGGCGGATGCGAGGCAGGATGCGATGCGTTCGATGCGGCACGACGTGGCGTCATGACGTGTCCCCTCCTTTCGATGACGAATGGTTCGGCAGGGGTCTCGTTCGCGCGTGCGCTCGTCTCGATGGCCGTCGATCGATGCGCGTCGTTGTATTACGCAGATGAGTTCCGACTGTCGCACGAAACGCGCATCGCACGCAAGTTTCGCGGCGGCCACCGCGGGCGCGCGTCATGTGTCATGTCACGAATCGCATCCGGCATCGCAGTCGTCCCTTCTTTCACACGCGGTAACAGGAACGACTGTTGCAACATGCGGAACAACCGTTGTCAGGCGTGACGCAACGACCACATTGTGGGCATAATGGCGCCTTTACCGCGCGCCCTGCCCATGTCGCCCGTCTTTCTAGCACCGCTCATCGTTGCCTGTGCGTTGTTCATGGAAAGCGTCGACGCGAACATCATCGTCACCGCACTGCCCGCGATGGCGAGGGACTTCGGGCACAATCCCGTCACACTGAACATTGCGATCACGTCCTACGTGGTCGGCCTCGGCGTATTCATCCCGATCTGCGGATGGCTTGCCGACCGCTTCAGCGCGCGCTCCGTCTTCCGCACCGCGATCGGCATCTTCGTCGCCGGCTCGCTGATGTGCGCAGCCTCCAACTCGCTCGGCGTGCTGACGTTCGCGCGCTTCGTGCAGGGCGTCGGCGGCGCGATGATGGTGCCGGTCGGCCGGATCATCATCTTCCGCGCGGTGCCGCGCTCCGATCTCGTGCGCGCGATGAACTACCTCGCGATTCCCGCGCTGTTCGGGCCGACGCTCGGGCCGCTCGTCGGCGGCTTCATCACGACCTACCTGCACTGGCGGATGATCTTCTTCATCAACGTGCCGATCGGCATCTACGGGATCTACCTCGCGAGCAAGCACATCGCGAACACGCACGAGGCCGATCCCGGCCCGCTCGACTGGTTCGGATTCCTGCTGTCGGCGAGCGGCGCCGCGCTGCTGCTGATGGGCCTCACGCTGATCGACGGCTCGCTCACGTCGCGCGGCAACGCGCTCCTGATGTGCGCGGCCGGCGCGGCAATGCTCGCGCTCTACGTGCCGTACGCGCGCCGCAAGACGCGTCCGGTGCTCGACCTCAGCTTCCTGAAGATCCCGACCTACCACGCGAGCGTGGTCGGCGGGTCGCTGTTCCGCATCGGCCTCGGCGCGGTGCCGTTCCTGCTGCCGCTCGCGCTCCAGGAAGGCCTCGGGATGAGCGCGTTCCACTCCGGGCTGATCACCTGCGCATCCGCGCTCGGCGGCGCGGTGAGCCGCTCGACGGCCACCCATACGCTGCGCCGCTTCGGCTTTCGCACGGTGCTGATCTACAACGCCGCGTTCGCCGGGCTCGCGATCGCCGCCTACGGCGTGTTCCATCCGGGCATGGCGACCTGGGCGATCTGGACGATCGTGCTGGTCGGCGGCATCTTCCCCGCGCTGCAGTTCACGAGCCTGAATTCGATGATCTACGCGGATATTTCGCAGGCCGATGCAGGCCGCGCGACGAGCCTCGGCAGTGTCGTGCAGCAGATGTCGCTCGGGCTCGGCGTGACGGTCGCCGGCCTGGTGCTGCACGTGTCGCACTGGCTGCAGGGGCATCAGACGATGGTGTGGTCGGATTTCTGGCCCGCGTTCGTCGTGGTCGGGCTGTGTTCGTTCGCGTCGATTCCGATCACGCGACGGCTGCCGCCTGGCGCCGGCGATGAAGTCGCGCGCGGCAAGCGGCAATGAACTTGCTGGCTGGAGAGGGAAAGGCAGGCGGCGGAAGAGCCGGAAAACAAAAAAAATCAGCGGACATCCACACGGGGCCGGTGCACAGCCGCATGGATGTCCGCTCAGGGCTCCGGGTCTCTCGTTGGGGGTTGAGAATCCCGGATCTGCTTCCTGCGTGCCATTGACATATGTGCGTCGGAAGCCGAATCGTTGCGCGCACATTTCGTCGCGCCATGACTGCACTATAGGGAAAGTCGCGCCGCGCATCTGTCAACCATTGTCAGACGCGTTGCATGCATGCATCGCACACGTGCGCCGCTTTCGCGCTAAAGTGGTGCCCGACCGCCACCCTCAGCCGCCGTTCCGATGCTTACGCTCTCGCCCGCCGCCGCCCGCGCGCTGCATCTCGCCGCGCAGGGCCTGCTGACCCCGCCCCGCCGCAAGGCCACCAAGGCCGACGTGCTCGACACGATCCGCCGAATGGCGCAGTTGCAGATCGATACCATTCACGTCGTCGCGCGCAGCCCGTATCTCGTGCTGTTCAGCCGCCTCGGCGACTTCGCCCCGCAATGGCTCGACGAACATCTCGCCGAGGCGCGCCTGTTCGAATACTGGTCGCACGAGGCGTGCTTCCTGCCGATCGAGCAATTCGGGCTGATGCGCTACAAGATGCTCGATCCGTCGGGAATGGGCTGGAAATACGCGGCCGAATGGCACGAGCAGAATCGCGCGGACATCGACCGCATGCTCGCGCGGATTCGCGACGAAGGGCCGGTGCGGTCGGCGGATTTCATTCGCGAAGACGGCGCGAAGGGCAACGGATGGTGGGACCGCAAGCCCGAGAAAAAACACCTGGAAGTGCTGTTCACGACCGGCGACCTGATGGTGTCGGAACGCCGCAACTTTCAGCGGATCTACGACGTGCGCGAGCGCGTGCTGCCCGACTGGGACGATGCGCGCGACCTGCCGCCGCGCGACGCGGTGCTGCCCGCGCTGCTCGACTACACGTGCCGCGCGCTCGGCATCGTGCGCGCGGACTGGGTGGCCGATTACTACCGGCTGCCGCGCCGTTCGTACCGCGCGGAGCTCGAGCGGCTCGCGGAGGCGGGCGAGCTGATTCCGGTGGAGATCGCGGACTGGAAGGAGCCCGCCTACGTGCATCGCTCGCTCGAGGCGCTGCTGCCGGCCGCCGCGGACGATACGCTGCGCTCGACCGTCACGACGCTGCTGTCGCCGTTCGATCCGGTGGTATGGGACCGGCGGCGCGCGTCGACGCTATTCGGGTTCGACTACACGATCGAGTGCTATACGCCCGCGCACAAGCGGCGCTACGGCTATTTCTGCCTGCCGGTGCTGCATCGCGGCCGGCTGATCGGGCGCGTCGACGCGAAAGCGCATCGCGCGCTCGGCACGTTCGAATTGAAGGCGGTGCATGTCGAGCCGGGCGTGCGGTTCGGCACGGGGCTCGCGGCCGACGTCGCGAAGGCCGTGAAACGGCTGGCGGTGTGGCATGGCACGCCGGAGGTGACGGTCGCGCACGCGCCGCCCGAATTGTCGAAGGCGCTGGCCGGCGCGTAACGCCGGCGGAACGGCGACGCGCGTGCCGCTTGCGATTGCACGGCGGCGCGCCCGTCTCCCGCCCCCTGTCACGATTCAGTCGCGCAGCTTGCGAAAGCGCGGGGTGCCGTCCGGCAGGTTCTCGTTGAACATCGCTTCCGGCCGCACCCACAGGCCGCGCGCATGCGGCCACAGATGCTCGTACACCACCACCGATTCCTCGGTTTCGGAATGACGGGCGACGCCGATGTAGCGATACAGCCCGCCCTTGTAGTGACGATGCGTGGCGAGCTGTTCAGCTTCCTGTTCGGTCATGATCTGCTTCCCTTCGGCAAAAACGAAAGCGCGTATTGTATGCGCTCGCCGCGCGTCAGCGTTTCGCGTAGATGTCGGGACGGCGAATCTCCATCAGCCGCTCGGGATTCGCGGACGGCCCGAAGCCGACCGGCCGGTACAGTTCGTGCGCGTCGGTCGTCACGAGCATGATGCGGCGCAGGCTCCGCACCATCGGCTGCGCGAATACGTGGTCGATCAGCGCGCGGCCATAGCCGTTGCCGCGGTCGGCCGGCAAGACGAACACGTCGCACAGGTACGCGAACGTCGCGTGGTCGGTCACGAGCCGCGCGAACCCGACGAGCCGGTCGTCCACATACGCGCCGAAGCACAGCGAGCCGTCGATCGCGCGCTCGACGACATCGCGCGGAATCCCCTGCGACCAGTACGCATCGCGATGCAGGAAATCGAAGATCGCGTCGATGTCGAGTTCGCGCTTGTCGGTGGAAAATCTCAGCGTGGCGGGAGTGGCTGCGGGCACGTCGGCTCTCCGGTCAGGGCGGGGGCGGAGCAGCAACGATAGCGCGGTGCGGGGTGGGCGACAAGCGACGCCGAGCCGACATGTACAACAATCCGTACAAAAAATGCGCCCATGTTATACTTGTACAATTTCAAGTACAAGTTGAGAAAATCATGCGCACCATTCACTTTTCGGATGCCCGCGGCAATCTGAAGACGGTCATCGATCAGGTTGTCGACGACGCTGACGTGACGCTCATCACTCGTCGCGACGCGCCGAACGCAGTCATCATGTCGCAGGAATACTACGACAGCCTGATGGAGACAGTTCATCTGCTCCGCTCCCCGGCCAACGTCGCTCATCTCGAACGCTCGATCGCGCAACTGCGCAAGGGCAAGACGAAAGAGCACAAGCTGGCGGGGGACGATGAATGAGCGTACGCCGCGTGCTCTTTACTTCCGACGCATGGGACGACTACGTTTATTGGCAAGGGCAGGACCGCAAGACACTCAAGCGCATCAACCAGCTCATTCGCGAAGCCCAACGGACGCCGTTCGAAGGCATCGGCAAACCTGAGCCGCTGAAGGCCAATCTGTCCGGGTTCTGGTCGCGCCGCATCGACGATACGAACCGTCTGGTCTATGAAGCGGACGATCTTCAGATCAGCATCGTGTCCTGCCGCTACCATTACGCGTAGTGCCAATCCCGCCTCCGTCCCCGCCGCCGCTTATGAAGCCGGCAACGCCCGATCGGTCTTGCAGCGCTTCAACGGGAGCGGCCGGGCCACCACGATCCGCGTCACCTCGCGGGTGCGCGGGTCGATTTCCAGGTCAAGGCATGCGCAGCCGTAACCGTGCATCCCCTCGTTGGTGACGACCCAGCCGCGCGACACCCCCGGCGTCTGCTCGACCATCCCGCGTCGCCCCGGGCACATCCGGCTCGATTCGGTGATATCGTCACCGGCTCAATGAACTCGCCGCATCGCTTCATGCCCTATCGACTCATCGCGTTCGACTTCGACGGCACGCTCGCCGATTCGCTCGACTGCTTTCTCGCGGCGCTGACGGAAGCGTCGCGCATGCACGGCTTTCGCGACGCGACACCCGAACTGCGTCCGGCGCTGCGCGGCATGTCGGCGCGCGAGATCATCCGCGCGCTCGAGGTGCCGATGTGGAAAGTGCCGCGCGTGACGCTCGACATGCGCCGGCTGATGCGGCCGCGCATCGCGCACGTGAAGCTGTTCCCCGGCGTCGACGCGACCTTCGACGCGCTCGCCGCGCGCGGCATCCGCATCGCGATCGCGACGTCGAACAGCGAGGACATCGTGCGCGACCGGCTCGGCCCGCACGCGAGCCGATGCGTCGATACGTTCGCGTGCGGCATTCCGCTGTTCGGCAAGGCGCGCCGGCTGCGCGCGCTCGTGCGCGAAGCCGGCATGCAGCCCGACGACGTGCTGTATGTCGGCGACGAAATCCGCGACGCCGACGCGGCGCGCCGCGCGCGGATCGCCTTCCAGGGCGTCGCATGGGGTTACACGGCCGCCGATGCGTTGCAGGCGCATTGCGCGACGCCGTTGCTGCCGCGTCTCGACGCATTGCTCGATCGCGTGTGAGGACGCAGCGCGCATCGCGCATTCGATTCGACGTATCTCGTCGCGAAATAATCGACGCGTTTCCTGCGCAAGACGATGAAACGCCGATGACACGCGCACGCAAAAATTGCCGCCACGATGCGCGCGACAGGTACGCCCTACCTGCCCGCTCGCGCCCACATCGATTCGTCTTACCATCCGTTACACAAACCACAGCGCGGTTGCACCTGCTACCCGAGCGCTCTCCTAGAATCAGTCGGGCCGGGAAACACTTCGAACGCCGCCGCGGCAGAGCGGCCATCGAATCCGGCCCGGGCGCGCCCGGTCTCTCGCACAGCTGCGGATCATCCGATCCGCCCGTTAATCAGAGCCCCGATAGAAAGGAGGTCCCATGAACCGCTTTCCCCACATCTCGCGCCTTGCACTGTCTGCCGCTGGCCTGCTTCTCGTCGCCGTGACGGCGACCGCGCAAACCGCGCAGCCGGCGCCGTCCGCACCGGCCGCCGCCACGCAAACGCGCATCCACGAAGCCGACCAGGCTTTCATCACCGACGGCACGAAGACCGTGTCGACGCAGCACGACGCCGCGCGCATCGCCAATTCGCGCACGTCGGACAGCCAGGTGAAGGCGTTCGCGCAGCGCGTGTCGACCGACGACGAGAAGATCATCCAGGCGATGCGCGCGGCCAGCCCGCGCGGCGTCGACGTGCCGGCCAACGATCCCGACACGGCCGTGCTGGACAGCATCAAGAACCTGCGCGGCGCGGAATTCGACAAGGCATACATCGAGCAGGTCGCGCTCGCCGGCCAGCAAAAGACGATCTCGGCATTCCAGGCTGAAATCGCTTCGGGCCGCGACACGAAGCTGAAGGAAGTCGCACGTCAGGCGCTGCCGATCCTGCAGGCGCACTACGCGGACGCGCAGAAGCTTGCGCAGCGTCACCACCTCGCATCGGCGCAGTAACGCGATGCCCCGCCGCGCATCGCGCGCGGCGCCCCGCTTCCCCCTCGTCGCGTCGCCGCCCCCTCCGGCGGCGCGACGCCAGCGGCACCCGGTTCGCGTCAAGTCGCGAGCTTCGCCCGCAACCGCTCGCGCACGTCCGGCCATTCGTCGTCGATGATGCTGAAGCGCACCGAATTGCGCTTGCGGCCGTCGGGCATGATCCGCTCGTGTCGCACGATCCCTTCCTGCTTCGCGCCGAGCCGCAGAATCGCCGCGCGTGACTTCTCGTTCAGTTCGTCGGTCGTGAACTGCACGCGCACGCAGTGCAGCATGTCGAACGCGTACGAGAGCAGCAGCCATTTCGACTCGGTATTCGCGCGCGTGCGCTGCGCCGATTCGCTCAGCCACGTGTGACCGATCTCGAGCTTGCGATTCTTGCGGTCGATCTTCCAGAAACGCGTGCTGCCGATCGCGCGGCCCGACGCCCGATCGACGATCACGAACGGCATCACGGTGCCGGCCGCGCGACCTTGCAGCGCCGTGTCGATGTAGGCGTCGACAGTATCCTCGCCCGGCACGACCGTGACCTTCAGATTCCACAACCGGCCGTCCGCCGCCGCATCGAGCAACGCCTGCCGGTCGGAAGCCTCGAGCGGCCGCAGTACGATGCGCTCGCCGGCGAGCGTCGGTTGTTCGAGTTCGAGGGAAGAGGAAGCGTCGGTCATGACGGGTTGCGTTTCCATGAAGATGACGAGGAGGCCGACCCAGCGCGCAGCGAAACGCCCATCATACGGGCAGCGCGGCGAGCCGTTGGCGAATCGCGTGCGCTTCGCCGCGCAGCGCTTCGGCGAATGCGTCGACGAGCAGGCTCTTCGGCCGGTGCTCCGGCACGATCACGCTGACGCGATACGGAAACGAGCGCGTGAGCGGCCGCACGTGCAGGTCGCGCCCGACGAAATCGAGCGCGGTCAGCGGGTTGACGATCGCGGCGCCGAGCCCCTGCCGCACGAACGCGCACACCGACACGGCCGACGGCGTCTCGATGACGGAACGCGGCGCGACGCCGAGCTGCGCGAACGCCTCGTCGATCAGGATCCGGTACGGGTCGTTCAGCGACAGGCTCACGAACGGGCGATCGGCGAGATCCGCGAGATCGATCGCCGGTTGCGCAAGCAGCGGATGGCCGTCCGGCAGCACGCATACCTCGTCGACTTCGAGCAACGGCGTGAGGACCGTGCCGGCCGGCGCGATGTCGTGTTCGGTCAGCCCGAGATCGTAGCGCTGCGCGGTCAGCCACTCCTCGAGCACCGGCGACTCCTGCGTCGCGACCGACACGCTGACGCCCGCATGCGCGTCATGGAAACGCCGGCAGGCGCCGGGCAGGATCGCGTGCGAAAACGCCGGCAGCGCGATCACCGACAACTGCCCGTCGCGAAACTCGCGCAGCCGCGCGGCCGTCGCCGCGACGCGCTCGAGCCCCACATACGCGAGCCGCACGTCGTCGAACAGCGTGAGCGCGGCCATCGTCGGCCGCAGCCGCCCGTGCGAGCGCTCGAACAGCGCGAAACCGATCACCTGCTCCATGCGCGCGAGCTCGCGGCTGATCGTCGGCTGCGACGTATAGAGCATCTCGGCCGCGCGCGTCGTGCTGCCGGTGACCATCAGCGCGCGGAAGACCTCGATGTGCCGGTGTGTGAGCATGATCGTCTATATCAGAAATGAATCGAATCTTGATAAACAGGCATTTTACTGTATAGCCGTTCAGGCGCATCATTCACGCTATCCGTTCAATCGATCCGATTCTTCCGCCATGTCCCTCGATTCCCGCCAGCTCGCGGCGCTCGCGCAGCAATACGGCACCCCGCTGTGGGTGTACGACGCCGACGTCATCCGCGATCGCATCGCCCAACTGCGCCAGTTCGACGTGATCCGCTATGCGCAGAAGGCGAACTCGAACCTGCATATCCTGAAGCTGATGCGCGACGAAGGCGCGTGCGTCGACGCCGTGTCGCTCGGCGAGATCGAGCGCAGCCTCGCGGCCGGATTCAGTCCGGCAGGCGAACCGGAAGGCGTCGTGTTCACGGCCGACCTGATCGACCGCCCGACGCTCGCGGCCGTGCTCAAGCACGGCGTGACCGTGAACGCCGGCTCGCTCGACATGCTCGCGCGCGTCGGCGAGCATGCGCCCGGCCATCGCGTATGGCTGCGCGTGAATCCCGGCTTCGGCCACGGCCACAGCAACAAGACCAACACCGGCGGCCCGCAAAGCAAGCACGGCATCTGGATCGACGACGTGCCGCGCGCGATCGAGATCGTGCGCCAGTACGGGCTGAAGCTGGTCGGCATCCACATGCATATCGGCTCGGGCGTCGACTACGGCCATCTGTCGCAGGTGTGCGACGCAATGGTCGACCTCGTCACGTCGCTCGGCCACGACATCGAAGCGATCTCCGCCGGCGGCGGGCTGTCGATTCCGTATCGCGACGGCGAGCCGCGCGTCGACGTCGGCCACTACTTCAGCCAGTGGGACGCCGCGCGCAAGCGGATCGAACGGCATCTCGGCCACGCGGTGCGCATCGAGATCGAACCGGGCCGCTTCCTCGTCGCGGAAGCCGGCACGCTCGTCACCGAAGTGCAGGCCGTGAACCGCCGGCCGAAGCACGACTTCGTGCTGATCGACGCGGGCTTCAACGACCTGATGCGTCCGTCGATGTACGGCAGCTACCACGCGGTGTCCGTGCACGCGCACGACGGCGCGCTGCCCGCCGGCCGGCCGCTCGTCGACATCGCGATCGCAGGGCCGCTGTGCGAGTCCGGCGACGTGTTCACGCAGGACGCGGGCGGTGTGGTCACGCACCGCAAGCTCCCGCAGCCGCAGATCGGCGACCTGCTGTTCCTGCACGACGCGGGCGCATACGGCGCATCGATGTCCTCGAACTACAACAGCCGGCCGCTCGCGCCGGAAGTGCTCGTCGATCGCGGCACGCCGCGGCTGATCCGCCGCCGGCAGACGATCGACGAACTGCTTGCGCTCGAAACGTTCGAGTAACACGCGCATTCGCGCCGCGTTCGACGAACCGGACGCCAACGGCCAGGCTTGCCGCGACCGGCATGCCTGGCCGTTTTGTTTTTCGGCGCGCTGCGCTCATGCTGTCCGGCAACGCACGAAGCGCGCCGCCGACGTTGCCGATCCTCCACACGCAGTCGCCTCGCCCCTTCGTCGCCTGCGTCGACCGCATCCGACACCCGCTTCCCGGGTGTTCGGTCACGCGCCGGACCATGACTTCCGCCGCATTGTTCGCCCGCCGCGCGCCGCGCACAGTGGCCGCACGGCAGCGCATTCGCTTCAACCCGCGCGCCGTCTCGACGGCCGAGCGACGCCGGATCATCGACAGGAGCGAACATCGTGCGACTTCGACTCACCACCGGCAGTGACTATCAGGACGACCTCACGGCGCTGCGCGACGCGATCCGCCAGAACGGCACGCGC
Organism: Burkholderia sp. RF7-non_BP4; assembly: GCF_001521935.1. Classification (NCBI taxonomy): domain Bacteria; kingdom Pseudomonadati; phylum Pseudomonadota; class Betaproteobacteria; order Burkholderiales; family Burkholderiaceae; genus Burkholderia; species Burkholderia sp. RF7-non_BP4. The sequence continues at coordinate 199,859 of NZ_LOTA01000025.1, forward strand.
GCGACGCGGCAAGCCGTCGACGTCGTGATCGGCGACGACACCGGCGCGCCGCGCGTGTCGCTGCTGCTGAACCTCGCGTGGCAAGCCGCGAAGAACGGGCCCGCCGTCGACGCGTCGCTGTACACGCTCGGCTTCGTCAGCCAAGGCGGCACCGCCTTCGTGTTCGACATCCGGCCGTTTCCGGGCGGCACGCCGGCCGGTGCGGCAACGCTCGGCGGCGACGGTTCGTACGGCTGGCTCGGCTACGCGACCGACCCGTTGCCGACGATCAATCCGAGCAACCTCCATCAGGCCGTGTGGACGCTGTCGAAGCTCAAGCCTGCGGACGCGTCGAAACCCGCACCGTTCAAGCCCGACCTCACGCGGCTCGTGATCGCGTTGTCCGAGGCGCTGCGCTTCGCGCGCACCGAGCATGCGATCGCCGGCCTGCTCGACGGCACGCTCGCGACCTATGCGCCGAACGACGATCGCACGGCCTGCTTCAACAATTGGGCGGCGAAGGGTTTCCCGCTCGGCGACCCGTCCTGATGCAGACGAAGGAGCCATTCATGTCTGGACTCGACTTCAACACGTCGCTGCGCTGGGAAACGTTCGTACTGGGCCTGATCGCGAATGCCGGCGATACGCCACGCGCGGGCAAGCAGCAGACCGGCTGCGCACTGCCGATGTACGTGATTCCGTTCGCGCGGCTCGACGCGCCGCCCGAGCTGCGGGCGCTGATGTCCGAGATCGCGACGTCCGCGCGCGTCGTCGATCGCGGTCCGCCCGGGCGCCATATCGGCGGCGACGTGCTCGGCGCGATGCGGCAGATCCACCAGAACGTGCCCCGCTATCTGCCGACCTTCACGTACGGCACGCAGACGGACCCGTTCGACGGGCTCACCGAGCGCGCGAAGCTGTACGAACGCTATGCACGCACGTTCAAGGCGAATTCGAACGGTCGCGGCGGCGGCACGCAAACGACCGGCTACGTCGAATACACGGCGGGCACGAACGCACTGTTTCGCGGCGGCAATCGCGCGCGCATCGCGTTCGACTACGTGTTCGGCCGCCTGTACTTCTCGCCGATCCATTACGAAACCTGGGTGCCCGGCACGCTCGACCCGGGCCCCGGACAAACCGTCGCCAAGGTCGTCGACGGGCCGTACGCGAACCCGTGGTTCTGGATCACCGACATCACGTCCGTGTGAAGCCAAGGCGACGCGACCCGAAGCGCTGCACCGCCGTCATCGAGGAAGAGGAAGCCATCATGAAACAAGCAGTCCGAATCGTTTCCGTGCGCCACGCGTGCGACTGCAAGCCCTTGCGCGCGCCCGACGAAGCACTCGACGCGTATGCTGCACGCGTGCAGCGGGTCGCGCTCAATCACCTGAGCGGTGCGCTGTCGAGCGCGTTCGAAGCCGTCCGCCGCGACGCGAAAGATGACGATGCGCGCTGCGTCACGTTCGTCACCGCGCCCGAGTTCTACTGGAACGTGCCGTGGGACGCGCTGCACGACGTCGACGAACTCCATGCGCTGGTCGACCTGCAGCTCGACCCCGTACGGCGCGCGATCGGCGCCGTCGCCGAACGCTTTCCGGTGCATCGGTACGGGCCGATCGTGTTCCTGCCCGGCACCGTCGCGATGCTCGTCAAACACGAGACGGCGGCCAACGTGCCCGATGACGGCCCGCTCGTCGGGCCGTACGTGTCGCTGAATTTCACGTTCGCGACGACCAATTTCCTGCCGCCGCTCGCGCGCGACGAAGACGGCGACGGCGATGACGACGCATCGCGCCGCGCGGCGATCTGGCCGAAGCGGCACACGTCGTGGATCGACTACGGCGAATCGGTCGACGCGCTCGACACGCCGTTCACCCATACGTTTCGGCTCGGCGACGGCACGCTGGTGGAGGTGCTGAAGACGAGCGACGTATCGCCGCAAAGCGCAACGGCCGAGGCGCCGCCGTCGTCGCCATACCAGGGGCCGCGCCTGTCGGACAGCTTCGACAACCGGCTCGGCGACGCGCCGCCGTTCGGCATCGACATCTGCCTCGACTTCCTGAAATGGCGCCAGCATCCGGGCAACGACGTCAAGCCGCCGCATCTCGACGACGGCGCGCTCGTGCTCGACTTCGTGCTGTCGTACGGCGTGAATCCGACCGATCGCGCGTTCGACGTGCCCGACTCGCTGCAATACATCGCTCACAACGACGGGCGCCTCCGCAAGGAGGTCGTCGTGTTCGCGGTCGACCGCGCGCGGACACACTGGCAGCGCGTCGCCGAAGCGCCGTGCGTGCGCCACCTGTCGAGCGCGGACCGCGAACGCGTCGCGATCCACGCGTTCGACGTGGACGTGCCGGACGCGGACGGCGCACCGTGACATGGGCGCCCCGCGCTTCGGACGCTGGCGCGCGCGGCCGGCGATGCCGGAGCCGACACGCGCACCGGACGATCTTGCCGCGCAGCTGTGCGACGAATGCGAGGCGATGGCGCGCTATGCGCTCCATCACGGGCTGCCGATCGAGCCCGAACTCGTCGCGCGGCTGGCGGCGCTGATCGCGGCCGCCGGCTCGGCCGCCCCGTCGGCCGGCGCATCGCCCGCCACGCCGCTGACGCCCGCGCAGCAGCAGGCGCTCACGGCGATCCACCGCAAGCTCGCGACGCTCGTCGCGCCCGCGACGCCGCAGGCCGTCACGTTGCTCGACATGCACCGGCGCCAGGCGCATCCGTTCGCGTGGCTGGGCCCGGTGCCGCTGATCCGGCTGCTGACCGGCTCCGCGCTCGGCTTCCTGCTCGCGGTCGTGCTGACGAGCCTGTCGCCGCACGTGTCGGGCGAGAACATCGAGCGTGGCTTCCTGCAATCCAACGGCATGCAGCTGCTGTGGAACACGACGTTCCTGCTGTGCTGCGCGGGGCTCGGCGCGTCGTTCGCCACGCTGTTCCAGGCACACCACTACGTCGCCGCGTCGACCTACGATCCGAAATATGACGCATCGTACGGCGCGCGGCTGATTCTCGGCGTGATCGCCGGCCTGATCATCGTCCAGATGCTGCCGGCGCAGCTGTTCGCACAGGGCAGCATGCACAACTTCGGACGGCCGGCGCTCGCGATGCTCGGCGGCTTCTCGGCGACGGCCGTGCATCGCGTGCTGCAAAGGCTCGTCGAAACGCTCGAGACGCTGGTGCAGGGCGACCGCTCGACCGACGTCGGCGCGGCGCTCGCCGCGAATCGCGCGCGCGCCGCCAGCGAACGCGCGCAGTGGCAGGGCGAACTGGCGGCCAACCTGCTCGATCTGCAGCAATCGCTCGACGGCGCGGCGTCCGCCGAGGTCGTGCGCGCGCGCCTCGCCGAATTCACGCGCGCGATGCTCGCGGCCCACCCCGCGCCATCGACCGCGGACGATCCGCTTCCGCCCGACGCGCCCCGGCAGTAGCGCGACGCGGCGCTGGCGCGCCGTTCGCGGCGCCGCGCGCTCGCACGCCGGCCCGGCCGATGCGTCCGTCGCACGCATCACCCCGGCGAACTGCAGACGGGCGCGAACGCGAACGCCGCCGGCTCGGACGGCACGTGGCGCGCGAGCCACAATGCGGCCTCGGTCCGGTTGCTCACGCCGATCTGGCGGAACAGCGCATACAGATGGTTCTTGATCGTGCCCTCCGCGACATTCAGTACACGGCAGATCTGCTTGTTCGACTTGCCTTCGGCCAGCAGCCGCAGCACCTCGCGCTGGCGCGGCGTCAGACGCTCGAATGCGCGATCGTCCCCGGCCGGCGCGCCGCCCGGGCGCGCCTGCGTCGCGCCGCCGTCGTTCGGCGGCACGTAGATCGCGCCGGCGGCGACCCGGCCGAGCGCGTCCGCGAACTCGTCGGCGCTCGCGTGCCGGTCGATGATGCCGGCCGCCCCCGCCAGCAGCGCATCGGCAATCGTGCGGCGGCACACGACGGCCACCACGCACAGCCACGGCGCGCCGGCGAACGTCTCGTTCAGCACGCTCGGCCAGCTCGGCCGCGCGGCCTGCTCGCCGCATTCGATTGTGATCGCCTCGACCGTCCCGGGCAGCAACGCGTCGCGCAAGCGCAAGACGTCCTCGGGACGGCGGGCCGACCATACGTGCCAGTCGACATCGCGTTTACACAGTACGTCCGCCACACCCGCGACGAATAACGGCGGGCTATCGATCATCAGAACGTTCATTGCGCGGTTTCCTCGAAATCGGGATGCTCGGTTTAGGTTTTTTTGCTTCCCTACCCGGCGTTTTTTTTACCGCTGTTTTACCCGCCGCGCACTAGGCCCGTCGCTCCGTGACGAATGGCCTAATTCATCCACGCCCCGCCCCGCCGCGCATACCGATGCCCGCCGCGGGCCGGCCAGGGCCGCCGGACATGACGGACGTCATATTTGGTAAACGTCTTCAATTTCCTAACGTGAATAAAGACAACGAATTTCCGTTGTCTTCAACACGAAGAGGAGTTTATTCATGGACGCGAATTTCATCGGCTCAGTGATTAACGCTTTACCCATGGACCAAATGATCGCCGGCCCGTTAAAGGCGATGATCAGCGCGCAGACGCAGGCCGCGAAGAGCTACGCGGATTTCCTGATGCAGGTCTGCATCCAGGGCGGCAAGGCCGTGGCCGTCCAGTTCGACTACGACGAGACGCTGGTGGACGAAAGCGGCGTGTCGAAGGGCGTCGTGCAGAAGACGATGCGCATCCCGCTGCTCGCGGCGATCGTCCATCCGATCATCGCGATCGAGGAAGGCACGATCGACTTCGAGATGGAGATCACGCAATCGGAGAAGTCGTCGTCGTCGACCGAGGCCGGCGGCGAATTCCAGGCGAAGTTCGGCTGGGGGCCGATCAGCGTCAGCGTGTCCGGGCGCGTGTCGCACAAGGCGGAGCAGACGCGCAGCACCGACACGCGCGCGAAATATTCGATCCATACGCAGGTGAAGCGCCAGTCGCCGCCCGAAGCGCTGATGCGCGTGATCGACTTCCTGACCGAAGCCGCGACCAAGCCGGTCGTCACGGAAGGCAACGCGAAGGCCGTGAAGCCGCTGCCGGCGACGCCGACCGACGGCAAGCTGGTCGGCGATGCGTCCGGCGCGGGCGGTAGCGCGGCCGCGCCTGCCGGCGCCGGTGCGGATGCCCAGCAGCCGGCGCACGCGTAAGCGCGCGGGCCGGCCATGTTCAGGCTCTTCAGACGGTCTCGCCGCGCGGGCGGCGGGCGGGACGACGGAGATACGCGTCCGGGCAGCCGCACCGCCCGAGGGGAACCGGACGGGCCGGTCCCGCCGCCGGCCGATGCGGCGGCCGGCACTGCCGGGACGGTCGCGGGCACCGCCGCGCCGGCCGCGGTAACCGCCGATCCGGCGCGCCACGTGCCGCCCGACGTCTCCGGTGCGCCGGCCGGGGCCGCGCCGGGCACGCACGACGCACCGGGCGCCGTGCCCGGCGCGTCCGCCGGCGGCGTGCCTCCCGCTCCGCCGGCCCCACCGGCGCCGCCCGGCACGCCTGCCGACGACGAGCGCCCGCCGCCACGCGGCATCGCGCTCGACGAAATCGCGCGCGGGATGCAGCACGCGGCGGCCGCCGCGAACCAACTGCTCGCGCACCAGTACACGGCCGTGCTCGACCAGTTCTTCGACCTGCGCGACGACGGCCTGCTCGCGCCACGCGAGGTCACGGTCGCGCTCGACGCGGAGCACACGATGCCGGTGCCGCTCGTCGCGCTCGCCACGCCGCGCGGGCTCGCGCTCGACCGGATGGTCGTGCACCTGACCGTGCGCGGCGACTTCACCGAGGCGTTGCCGGCCGGCGGCGTCGCGGGCGGCGACGACCAGCGCAGCCGTTTCTACGTGACGTTCGCGCCGCGCTCCGGGAAGAAGGACGCACAGGGCAACGCGCGGCAGCGCGACACCGAGCACATCGACATCGAAATGCAGTTCGCGGCGCTGGCGCCGCCCGAAGCGATCATGCGCGTGATCGACGAATACACGCATCGCCTGGTGCCGCGCGCAAGGCCGGGCAGCAAGGAGAACGACGATGGCGAACCAGCCTGAACACACCGGTGAGCAAGGCATCGCGCTGATCAAGCAGTTCGAGGGGCTGCGGCTCGCGCGCTATCTCGACGCGGTCGGCAAGCCGACGATCGGCTACGGGCACCTGATCCTGCCAAACGAGCGCTTCACGCGACCGCTCACGCCGGCCGAAGCCGAGGCGCTGTTGCGGCGCGACCTGCGCGGCGCCGAGCTGAACCTGCGCAAGCTGCTGCGCGTGCCGGTCACGCAGCAGCAGTTCGATGCGCTGATGTCGTTCGTCTTCAATCTCGGCGCGGGACGGCTGCGCTCGTCCACGCTGCTGCGCTACCTGAACGCCGGCGCCAGCGCGCGGGCGGCCGACCAGTTCCTCGTCTGGAACAAGGCCGGCGGCAAGCCGCTCGCCGGGCTCACGAAGCGCCGCCGGGCCGAGCGCGCGCTGTTTCTGTCGTGAGCGACGGGACACCGCACCGGCCGAACGTCACGGGTCGCCGCGCATGTCGTTCGCGCCATTTCGCGTGTCGTCGGCTGCCCGTAAGCTGAAACCGTCGCTGAAATCTTGCCGCATCCGTTCCAGCCGTTCGTCATTCGTCATTCACGTTCGTTACTCGTCACGACAGGAGCCCTGCATGAAGATCACTCGCTCGCCCGGCCGCACGACGTCGCCGCATTTCACCGTTTCGCGCACGCTGCGCCGCGTGCTCGGCGCCGCATGCGTCGCCGTCGCCGCCGTGGCGACGGTCGCGCCGCACGCCGTCGCCGCCCCCGCCGATCCGCTGCCCGCATACGGCGCCGACCTTTCGCACACGTCGGTGTCGGGGCTGTCGTCCGGCGGCTTCATGGCCGCGCAGTTCGACGTCGCGTTCTCGAGCCGGCTGATCGGCGCGGGCATCGTCGCGGGCGGCCCGTTCTACTGCGCGGGCGTGAACGCGCTGATCCCGCCGGCGGTGGCCGCGACCACGCTGTGCATGCAGCCGATCGGTCCCGCGCCATCCGCGGCCGATGCCTGGCGCGCCGCGCGCATGTTCGCGCAGCGCGGCGAGATCGATGATCCGGCCGCGCTGCGCGCTCAGCGCATCTACGTGTTCAGCGGCGCGAAGGATACGGTGGTGTCGACGCGCGTCGTCGACCAGACCGCGCGCTTCTACACGCTCGCACAGGTCCCGGCCGCGAACCTTCAGTACCGCGAATCGCCGGACGCCGGCCATGCGTTCATCACGAACCGCCCCGAAGACAACGCATGCAGTGCGAACGCGAGCCCGTATATCGACAACTGCGGCTTCGAGCAGGCACACGACATCGTGCGCTGGATCTACGGCACCCCCGACAAGCCGCTCAATCCGCCGGCCGCCCAGGCAGGCGGCAAGCTGCTGAAGTTCGATCAGCGCGCGTTCGATCCGCGGCGCAGCGCGTCGCTCGGCGACACGGGCTACGCATACGTGCCGGCCGACTGCGAGCGCACGGCCTGCGCGGTGCACGTGGTGTTCCACGGCTGCGTGCAGAACGTCGCGGCCGTCGGCGAGAAGATGATTCGCGGCGTCGGCTACAACGAGATCGCCGACACGAACCGGCTGATCGTGCTCTATCCGCAGGTCGAGAAATCGGCCGTCAATCCGCTCGGCTGCTGGGATTTCTGGGGCTATACAAGCACCGATCCGCTCAACCCCGGCTTCTACCGCCGCGACGCGCCGCAGATGGCCGCCGTGATGCGGATGGTGCAGCGCCTCGGCGCCGCGCGTCAGTAATCCGCGTACCGGCCGTCGTCACGCCGTCACCGCCCCTTCATCACGAGGAATCGCCATGTTCTCCACGTTCATCGCCCAATGGGAACGCGCGCACGCCGACGCGCTCCAGCTGTTCGGCAAGGTCGCCGCGCAGACGACCGGTGCCGGCGGCACGTCCGGCGGCCCCGCGTGGCGCGCGTTCGCGCACACCGCGCTGCTCGCCGGCCACCGTTACTCCGACGCCTGCCAGGCCGCGATCGACGCGTCGTGGCGCAGCCAGCTCGAACGGTTCGCGCCCGGCAGCTCGGCCGCCGCGGTCAAGGAGCTGGCGGCGCTGAACGCCGATCTCGCGACGCGCTTCACGCAGAGCCACCTGCAGCATGCGGGCGCGATGGCCGACGCGGCCGCGCAATACCTCGACGATCTCGCCCGCACGCGCGGCCCCGCCGATGCCGCGATGGCGCTCGGCCGCTTCGCGGGCGACCTGCAGGCCCAGGCGCGCGCCCATGCGCTGCACGTCGCGTCGCTCGCGAACGGCGTCGCGCCCGCGCTTGCGCAGTGGGCCGATCGCACGCTGCGCGACGATCGCGGCACGTCCGATCAGGAGCAAACGTCATGAACATCAAGCTCCGCTTCGTCAATCGCTCGAACGACTGCGGCAACAGCGAGGTCGTGCTGTTCCAGCGCGACGTGATCCCCGATCTCGACGCATTTGCGATCGCGTGGAAGGTGATCCGCTATTGCGGGCGCGACTGCTTCCATCCATTCGACTACTCGACCGACATCGACGTCGCGCTCGGCGACGAATACGGCAACTTCTCGCCGCGCGTCGCGGCGCCCGCCGGCGTGCGCTTCGTGGTCGACGCGCAGCCGACCGGACGCGGCCGGCTCGTGCCCGACCCGGCCGACGCGCCGGGCGGCGACATCGAGGTCGTCAACCGGTTGCCGCGCGGCGCCGTGAACGTGAACGCGTTCAGCGCGGGCCGGCTGATCGCGGTGAAGGAAGCGGTCGCGCCCGGGCAGAAGGCCGTGTTCCGCTTCACGCCGACGCTGTGGATCGGCGTGGCGTCGCAGATACAGGAAAGCCGCGCGCTGCACGCGGCGGTGATGTCGAGCGCGAATACGCTTCTGCCGCTGGCGGGCGTCGCCGCGGCCGACATCGTGATGACGGGCGGCGGCACCGGCACCGACGCGCAGCCGTTTGCGTTCGCGCTCGAACACATCGTGCGCGCGTAGCGCCGCCCGACACGGCTTGAACCGGCTTGACGGCACGGCTTCGCGGCCGGGCCGGCGGGAAAGGTGTGCGGCAGACCGACTGCCGTTTTTTCAAACTCAAGGAGCAACGACGTGGATATCCAACTGAACCTGATCAACCGCTCGAACGACGCGAACAACTCGAGCGTCGTGATCTTCCAGAAGAACGTGGCGACCGACTTCGACGAACTCGCGATCGCGTGGAAGGTGATCCGCAATTGCGGCCAGGGCGACAACCATCCGTTCAAGTTCCCGATGACGATGAGCGTGAGCGCGAGCGACAGCTGGGGCAACTACATGCCGCAGCAGGTCGCCGCGAACGGCCAGGTGTTTCAGGTCGTGCGCTCCAGCTCGGGCGACGTGCTGCAGCTCGGCGGCGACCCGGGCGCGAGCTCCGAGGTGCAGGTGCGCAACGACCTGCCGGCCGGCGCGATCAACGCGACGATCTACAAGGACGGCAGCGCGCTCGCGCGCAAGACGTCCGTCGCGCCGGGCCAGAAGGCCGTGTTCCAGTTCAAGCCGACGATCTGGATCGGCGTCGCGTCGCAGATCGAACAGGGCGCGCTGATGAATTCCGCGGTGATCTCCGACATCAACACGGAACTGTCGCTGCTCGGCATCGCGAGCGCCGACATCGTGATGACCGGCGGCGGTCCCGGCCCGCGCTCGATGCCGTTCACGTTCCGGCTGGAAAACGTGGTGATGGCGTAACGGTCCGTGCGCCGGCGACGCACGGCCGGCGCCCCTTCAATCAGTTCTCCAAATCGAATCAAGGTGACTCATGGACATCAATCTCAACTTCGTCAACCTGTCGAACGACGTCAACAACAGCCAGATCGTGATCTTCCAGAAGAACGTGTCGACGGACTTCGACGAGCTCGCGATCGCGTGGAAGGTGATCACCAACTGCGGGCGCGGCGACAACCATCCGTTCGTGTTCCCGATGCTGACGACCGTCTCCGCAAGCGATGCCGACGGCAACTACATGCCGCAGAAGCGCGCGGACAACGGACAGGTTTTCACCGTGTCGCGCGCGACGTCGGGCAACGTGCTGGCGCTGGCCGGCCCGGCGCCGACGTCGCGCGAGATCCAGCTGCGCAACGACCTGAGCCGGGGGGCGATCACCGCGTCGGTCTTCAAGGACAACCGGCTGCTCGCGCACAAGACGGGCATCGTGCCGGGGCAGAAAGCGGTGTTCGAGTTCAAGCCGACGCTGTGGATCGGCACGGCATCGCAGATCGAACAGGGCGCGGTGATGAACTCGGCCGTGCTGTCCGACATCAACACCGAACTGTCGCTGCTGGGGATCAAGAGCGCCGACATCGTGATGACGGGCGGCGGCGGCGGCACCACCGCGACCGCATATCAGTTCCGGCTCGCGAACGTCGTGATGGGATAAGCCGCAAGCCACGCGTGCGCGACGGCGAACGGGCCGCACCCGTCACGTCGTCGCGCGACTGTGGTCGCATGAATCAGCTTGCGCGCCGCACGGGCGCCATCTTCGAGAAGTACTTCGCACCCGCGACGCAGCCAACGACCACGACCGTCACCGCGAGCATCGACGGCGGCACCGTCTCGTGCAGCAGCCCGGCCGCGAGCAGGAAACCGAAGAACGGCTGCAGCAACTGAAGCTGGCCGACGCCCGCGATCCCGCCGAGCGCCAAGCCGCGATACCAGAACACGAAGCCGATCAGCATGCTGAACAGCGACACGTACGCGAGCCCCCACAGCGCGGCGGCGTCGACGCCGTCGAACGTCGCGGGCCACGTGAACCACGCGAGCGGCAGCATCACCGGCAGCGACAGCACGAGCGCCCACGAGATCACCTGCCAGCCACCGAGCTGACGCGACAGGCGCGCGCCCTCCGCATAGCCGAGCCCGCACGCAACGATCGCGGCCAGCATCAGCGCATCGCCCACCACCGACGCGCTTCCGCCGTTGCGCAGCGCGAACGCGGCCACCGCACCGCTGCCGACCAGCGAGAAGATCCAGAACGGCAGCCGCGGCCGTTCGCCGCCCCGCCAGACGCCGAACAGCGCGGTCGCGAGCGGCAGCAGCCCGACGAACACGATCGCATGCGCGGACGTCACGTGCTTGAGCGCGAGCGCCGTCAGCAACGGAAAACCGACCACGACCCCGAGCGCGACGACGACGAGCGACGCGGTCTCGGCACGCGTCGGCCGCTTCTGCCTCAGCGCGGCGAGCAGGATCAGGCCGAGCACGCCGGCGATCGTCGCGCGCGCGAACGTGAGGAACAGCGGGTCGAGCCCCTGCACCGCGACGCGCGTCGCGGGCAGCGAGCCACTGAAGATGATCACGCCCAGCAGGCCGCTGAGCCATCCGTCGGTCGTCTTTTGCACGGAAAATCCTGATCGGAACAAGGTGGATGACCGATGATCCGCCGCCCGTGAAAAGCGCGTAAGCTACAGCCCAATACAATCCGGACAAACTGTACTGGACAACCGACCGTACAGTTCCCCCTCGCCATGAGCCGTTCCATGCAAGCCCCTGCCCCGCCCGCGCCGTCGCGCACGCGCGTGGAAACCGTGATGGACACGCTGCGTGCAAGAATCGCGAGCCGCGCGCTGATGCCCGGCGCGCGCGTGCCGTCGATCCGGATGATGGCCGACGCCCTGCACGTGTCGAAGTCGACCGTCGTCGACGCGTACGAGCGGCTCGCGAGCGAAGGCGTGCTCGTCGCGCGGCGCGGCTCCGGCTTCTACGTGTCGGGCCACGCGCCGCCGCTCGCGCTCGCCGAACTCGGCCCGCGCCTCGATCGCGAACTCGATCCGCTGTGGCTGTCGCGCCAGGCGCTCGAGGCGGCGCCGAACTCGGTGAAGCCGGGCTGCGGCTGGCTGCCGTCGTCGTGGCTGCCGGACGAGAGCCTGCGACGGGCGCTACGCGCGGCGTCGCGCGACGAACCCGACGCGCTGACCGACTACGCGACGCCGCTCGGGCTGCCCGCGTTGCGCCAGCAGCTGGCGTGGCGGCTCGCGCAGCACGGCGTCCATGCGGAGCCCACGCAGATCATGCTGACCGACGGCGGCACGCACGCGCTCGATCTCGTGTGCCGGCTGCTGCTGGAGCCGGGCGACACCGTCGTGCTCGACGATCCGTGCTACTTCAACTTCCAGGCGCTGCTGCGCGCGCATCGCGCGCGGATCGTCAGCGTGCCGTTCACGCCCAACGGCCCCGATCTCGCACGCTTCGAGCAGGTGCTCGCCGAGCATCGGCCGCGTCTGTACATCACCAACGCGGCGCTGCACAACCCGACCGGCGCGACGCTCGCGCCGCCGGTCGCGCACCGGCTGCTGACGCTGGCGGCCGAGCACGGCCTGCTGATCGTCGAGGACGACATCTTTGCGGATTTCGAGAGCACGCCCGCGCCGCGCCTTGCGGCGTTCGACGGGCTGTCGCGCGTCGTGTCGATCGGCAGCTTCTCGAAGACGCTGTCGGCCGCGATCCGCTGCGGCTATGTCGCCGCGCGCCCCGAATGGATCGACGCGCTCGTCGACCTGAAGCTCGCGACGTCGTTCGGCAACGCGCAGATCGGCGCGAACGTCGTGCACCGGCTGCTGGTCGACGGCACCTACCGGCGCCATCTCGACGGCCTGCGTGCGCAGCTGGCCGATGCGATGGGCGAAACGATCCGGCGGCTCGCGCGCGCCGGGCTCGGGATCTGGACCGAACCGCGCGGCGGCCTGTTCGTCTGGGCGGAACTGCCCGACGGGCTCGATGCCGCGCGCGTGGCGCGTCATGCACTCGACCACGATGTGGTGCTCGCGCCCGGCAACGTGTTCAGCGCGTCGCACGGCGCGACGTCGTTCATGCGCTTCAACGTGTCGCGCTGCAAGGGGCCGGCGGTGTTCGATGCGCTGGCGCGGGCGATGGACGCGACGCGTGCGGCGGAACGCAGCGACCGCACACTGGCCGGCGACCGATGACCATCGAAGGCGGCGGGACGCACGAACGCCCCGCCGCCACCGTCACACTTCCGCCGCGTGCGCCCTCGCCCGCACCTCCGCGAACGTCGTATCGGCCAGCATTCTCCCCGTATCGAACACCGTTTCGAGCGCATCGTCCCACTCGCCTTCGAGCGCGCGATCGTCCCACGCGACCGGCAGCGTCACCGTCCGGTATTCTCCCGTGCGCCGATTGCGCAGCAACGTGAGGCGCCCCCTCTTCGAGCGCTTGCCCGGATCGGTGACCGGATCCTTGCTCACGTCGCACCACACGCCGTCGCGCCGGATCGCCGAGCACTTCATCGCGAAGCGCTGCGTATCGCGATTGACTTGCTGCAGCAGCGCACCGCCCATCCCGAACACGACGTTGCCGGCCGCGTAGCCCGCGTCGTCGAGCGCGGCGAGAATCGCGTCGATCGACAGCTCGTCGATGCCGTCGCCCTGGATCACGCGCACGTGGTTCAGCACGCGCCGTCCCTTGCCGTTCAAGGACGAACCGAACGATGCGTCGAGCGCGCGCACGGTCTGCAGCACGATCGCCACGGGGTCGCCCGAATCGGGACGCACGACCAGCGTCGCGCCCGAATCGATCACGGCTTGCCGAAGCGCGCCGCCCCATATCTCGAGCGCGGCGAACAGATCGTAGGAGTCCGACACGACCGATACGATCGCGCCGGGCAGACCGAAGCGAGCGATCATGTTGCGATACGCATCGGCTTCGTGCTCACGCCCCCACGACGTGATCGTGCTGTGCTCGGCCGCCGGCACCGAATACGCGGCCATCGGCTCGCGATAGAAGCGGTTCGCGGCCAGCACGCCGAGCACCGTGTCCGAACCCATGAAGCTCACGAGATGCGCCGCGCCGCCGATCGCGGCCGATTCCGCGCTCGATACGCCGCGCGCGCCGAAGTCGTGCAGCTTGAACGGCAACTGCGCGAGATCGTCGTCGGTCTTCTCGAGAAAGCGGCGGATCGTCTGCCGCAGGTGCCAGCTGCGCGTCGCGACCGTCACCGGGTACCACACGCGCAGCAGCATCGTCTCCAGATACGACGCGAGCCAGAACACCTTCGGGTCGTCGCATTCGACGGTCATCAGCACGTTGTGCACCGGCACGATCGAACCTTCGGGCACCGCGCGAATCTTCACGGGCAGGTAACCGTCGTAGTGCTCGACGATATGGCGCCAGCCGTCCTCGTTGAACGGCTCGCCATGCACCGCGAAGAAATCGCGGGCGTCGTCGATCATCGCGTGCGTGACGGGCCGGCACAGATATTCCTTCAGCAGCATCTGCAAGCCGAAGAACAGCGTGCGGTCGTAGCGGCCGCCGCGCGACTCGACGTACGAGAACATCGCCTGCGCGTCGGGCGGATATTGCAGGAAGTGGGAAGCCTTGTACGAATCCGTGTTGAGGATCGGATTGGCGAGAACCGCGGCAAGGCCGCCGGGATCGTTTTGCATGGCTAGAGCTCCTCTAGGCCGTTGAAGTGCCGCCGCGTCTGTCGCGGCGGACCGGAATCCGGGGAATCAGCGCGTCACAGCTTCCCCAGGAAGTGATACGCGATCTCGAAGTGATCCTCGAACATCACGTTGCGCATCTGCGCGAATTCGTTGAGCGGCACCCAGCGCGCCTTGTCGGCGTCGTCGCTGCCCTTCACGCGCGGCAACTCGCCGGTCGGGAAGTTGAACAGGCACGCGTGCGTGATCGTGCGGCCGCGCAGCGAGCGGGCCGGATGATCGAACACCTGGCGATCCTTGATCGAGCCGCGCAGCACGGGCTCCGGCAGCTTCAGGCCGGTTTCCTCGCGCAATTCGCGGATGCACGCCGCGTCGAGCCGTTCGTCCTGGTTCACGAAGCCGCCCGGCAACGCCCACAGGCCGCGACCCGGTTCGCTGCGCCGGCGCACGAGCAGGATATGGCCGGAGTGCACGACCACCGCATCGACCGTCACGAACGTGACCGGATACGGTGCGGCCGACCAAGCCTTGCGATACGCGGCGATGAATTCGGCTTCGGCCTTCAACTGCGCGAATTGCGGCTGCGTGCGGAAATGTTCGAGCCAGCCGAACACGGGTTCCGGCACGGCCCATTGCACGAAGCTGTTGGTGCGTTCGGCGAAATACTGGTCGCGGATTTCGGTGGCGGAAATGTCTTCGGTCGCATCGACGTCGACGAGCTCCCATTGCGGGAACATCCGCAAGTAATACGACGTGGCGTCCTTTTCGTGGCCGATCAGCCCGACCTTGCGCTGCGCGACGTCGCCGAGCGCGGCGGCCACGGCATCCTGCACCCAGCGCACCCAGTCGCCGTCGTTGTACGTCGAATCCTGCACGGGCGCGACCGTCACGCGATCGCGCTCGGACGGCTCGAGCAGCGAAGCCAGCATCTGGCAGCGCTCATCGAACGAAAACGGATCCTTGATGGTACGGGGCTTGTCGGTCGACCCGATCAGCACGCACACGCGCTCGGCCCGGCTCAGTGCCGACTTCAGCACGTTCAGGTGACCACGATGCGGGGGCTGGAAACGACCAATGAAAACGAGCGCGTCGAAGCGCCGGTTCTGTTGCGTACTCATGAGGCTCCCTCAAGAGATTGAAACGCTTCGGGTCTTTCCCGAAGGCATGGAATCGATCGTAGGGGAATTCCCGGAGAAGGTCAATCGAGCACGCGCTCGACTTGACGAAGTCTGACGAAACGCGCGGCGCCGGCGCGGTACACTCGATTTCATCCCAATCCGCGCCGTGGCGCCCGCCATCCATCATGAGGATCTCAGTCAGCCGGATCGTCGGCGTCGATCGCAGACGCCTCTTCACGTGGTCGCAGGACTACGCGCGGCGGCTCGTGTGGGACAACTTCCTCGCCGACGCGTATCTGCTCGACGGGATGACGGCCGACGTCGGCGTCGACGCGTTCTGCCGCAGCCAGTCCGGCGCGACGATGGTGTCGCGCTACATCTCGTACCGTCCGCCGCAGGTCGCGGCCATCGAAATGGTCGACGGGCCGAAAGTGCTCGAACGCTTCAGCGGCAGCTGGAATTTCACGGAGCGCACGCCGGGCACGACCGAAGTGAAGTTCACGTACCAGTTCCGCGCGCAGCCGTCCTGGCTGCGCTGGCTGCTCGAACCGCTGATCGGCGCGTTCTATCTCGTGCACACGCGCCGGCGTCTCGATTCGTTCAAGCGCTGGGCCGAAGCCGAAGCGTTGCCGCACTGACGCGCGACGCCGCGCGCATCAGAGGAACGGCGAAATGTTCGCGATCGCGCGCGAGACGTAATCGTCCTTCTCGCCCACCGGCGCGACATAGTGAATCGCACTGCGCGCGGCCTCGATGCCGGCCAGACGCGCGATGAACCACGCGGCGAGATACTGCGACGACAGACACCCGCCGGCGGTCGCGACGTTCCCGCTGGCCACGAACGGCTGGTCGAGCACGGCCACGCCGGCTTCCTGCACCCACGGCTTCGTGGTCAGGTCGGTACACGCGGGGACATCGCCGAGCCATCCCAGTTTCGCCAGCACGAGCGTGCCCGAGCACTGCGCGCCGAGCAACTGCCGCGCGGGGTCGAACTGCAATTGCGCCATCAACGCGGCATCGGCGACGACGTCGCGGGTCCGCACGCCGCTGCCCACCAGCACGGCGTCGGCGTCGCGGGCGTCCTGCAGCGACGCTTGCGCGTCGATCATCACGCCGTTCATCGAGCGCACGCGGGCGGTCGGGCTCGCGATCGAAACCCGCCAGTCCGGCTGCTTGACCCGGTTGAGAATACCGAGCGCGATCAGCGAATCGAGTTCGTTGAAACCGTCGAAGGTCAGGATGGCGATGTGCATGGGGGTCTCTGCGCGGGGACGTAGTACCGCCCGATCATAAGCCGTTCGCGAAATCGGTGCAGCGCGTCGTCGAATGCGCGACCGTCGCTGTCGGCCCGGTCGCTCACGCGACGCCGTGCGCCACCTGCTGCCGGACCTGTGCATGCGTGCCGAGCGCGCGCCGTGGCTCGTGTCCAACTTCCTGCTCGACGGGATGCCGGCCGAGGAAGCTGGCGTGCCGCTCGCATGGGACAACGTCGTCTACGACGGCGCGGGGCTCGGCTATGTCGTGTCGACGCACCAGCAGATCCGGATGTCGCCGCCGACGCGTTCGGTGCTCTCCGCCTACCAGGGTGTTCGCGCACGCGGACCTGTCCGGGCTGTCGCTGTTCGAGGAAGCGTCGTACTGGGGCATGCTCGCCGCCCGGCGCGTGCTCGCCTGATCGCCGGCGCGCGACGCCGTGCGGCAGCGGTCATTTCGTCATTGCGGCGCCGCCGGCAACCGCTATAATCGCGCGACATTCCGACTGCATTGAGCAGGCCGACGGTGCGCGCCATACGACGCGCCGCATGTCCTCCTCGACAACAACAATGACAAACCGAACCGTTCGACGCCTTCGCCCGTTCGTGCGCGCCGCCGCGCGCCTGCTCGCGTGCGCGCCGCTGCTGGGCGTGCCGCCGGCGCTGCATGCGGCCGATGCCGCAAGCCCGGATGCGCAGCCGGCCTCCGGCCGCTACGTCGTCGTCGACACCGGCCATACGCCGGCCCACCCGGGCGCCACCGGCGCCAGCGGCCGCGTCGAATACCGATACAACCTCGACCTGTCCACCGCCGTCGCGGAGAAGCTCGCCGCGCACGGCGATCGCGTACTGCGCACGTCGGCCGACGGCCGCGAGATCGCGCTCGACCAGCGCGCGACACAGGCCCCCGACGCGAACCTGTTCGTGTCGATCCATCACGATTCGATGCAGCAGCAATTCATCGACGCGGGTCGGCAACGCGAATTCCGCGGTTTCGCCGTGTTCGTGTCGGAGCGCAATCCGCACTACGCGGAAAGCCTGCGTTGCGCGAAGGCGATCGCCGAGCGGCTGATCGCGACCGGCGAACGGCCGTCGCTGTATCACGCGCAGCCGATCAAGGGCGAGAATCGTCCGCTGATCGATCCGCAACTCGGCATCCACCGCTTCGACGATCTCGTCGTGCTGCGCACCGCGCCGATTCCGGCCGTGCTGGTCGAGGCCGGCGTGATCGTCAATCCCGACGAGGAAAAACGTCTCGCGCAGCGCGAGACGATCCAGCGCCTCGCCACCGCGATCGCGGGCGGGATCGACGCGTGCACGGCGGCCAGGTAAAGGTAACGCCCGTTGGTTTTCAACGGATTTCACCCAGTGAGGAGGAGTGCCATGAAAAAGAAGAATCTGCTCGTATCCTGCGCGCTGCTTGCGCTCGCCGTTCCGTTCGCCGCGCACGCGGCCGGCTGCGGCAAACCGCGCAGCGCGTTCGACTAGGTGTACTGCAGCAGCAACGAGTTCTCGCAGCTCGACCGCGAGCTGAACGACGAGTACGGCCGCGTGCGCAAGCAGTTGAGCGGCGACCAGCAGGCGAAGCTGAAGACGGGCCAGCTCGCGTGGATGAAGCAGCGCGACGATCGCTGCAGCGAGACACGCGACGACGGCTACCTCGTGAACCTGCAATGCGCGATCGATGCGACGCAATCCCGCCTGTCGTTCCTGCGCGAACGCGAGCGCGAGTGCGCGAGCACCGGGTGCGTGACGGCGAAGCTCGGGGAGTAAGGGCTGACCGGGTGCCGTGCCGTGAGTCGATTCGCGGCGCGGTACCTTCTTTCGTGCACCATGCGTCATTCGGCAATCCGATGGCACATCGATCACATCGAACATGACAACGATCGACATCCGCACCGCAACGTCCGTCGATGCACCGGCCATCGCCGACATCCACGTCGCATCGTGGCGCGCCACCTACCCTGGCATCGTGCCTGCCTCGTACCTCGCCGGTCTGTCGGTCGAACAGCGCACCACCGTCTGGCGCGAGGTGCTCGACGCCGAACAGTCACGCGTCGCACTCGCGTTCACGGAAGGCGAGCTCCGGGGCTGGATCAACTATGGTCCGACGCGCGACACCGACAAGGATTCCACCTGGGGCGAAATCGGCGCGATCTATCTGCATCCGTCGCATTGCGGGCTGGGAATCGGTGCCGCCCTGGTCGCCCATGCGCGACGATCGCTGCATGACGCGGGGCATCGGTGGGTGTCGCTGTGGGTGCTCGTCGAAAATCATCGGGCGAAGGCATTCTACGAACGCGAAGGTTTCGTCGCCGAGCGCGACGCCAAGACGTTCGAGATCGACGGTGTGCCGATCGAAGAGATCCGCTATTGGCGTGCGCTTCCCTAGCCACGCCCTCGGTTCATTTCCCGTCGGGTTTGCCGCCGCCCCGCGGCGAAGTCACGCGTCGCGCCGTCACAGAAACCACCGATACTCCCGCGCCCCGATCTCGTTGCGAAAATCCAGCTCCTCCTGCCGCTTGTTCTCGCAATACACCATCACGAATTCACTGCCGAGCCCTTCACGCACGGCCGCGTGACCCTGCATCGCCGCGACGGCCGACAGCATCTCCTTCGGAAAATCGATCCCGCTGCCGCGATCGTCGTTGAGCGGCGCGATCGGCTCGATCCGTGCGTCGAGCCCGTGCTCCATCCCGCTGAGGATCGCCGCGAGCACGAGGTACGGATTCGCGTCCGCGCTCGCGAGCCGATGCTCGATCCGCAGATTGCGCGCATCCGATTCCGGAATCCGGATGCACGCATCGCGATCCTCGAAGCCCCAACTTGCACGGCTCGCCGCGTTCACCATCGACCCATAGCGCCGGAACGCATTGTGATTCGGCGCGAACACCGGCATGCAGTGCGGCAGCAGCTCGAGGCAGCCGGCCACTGCATGCCGCAGCGGCCGCTGCCCGTCCGCGGCGAGCAGGTTGCGGCCCGCGTCGTCGTACAGGCTCACGTGCACGTGCATCCCGCTGCCCGGCGCATGCAGATACGGCTTGCCCATGAAGCTCGCGCGATAGCCGTGCCGCAACGCGACGCCGCGCGTGCTGCGGCAGAACAGCGCCGACCAGTCGGCCGCGCGCAACGCATCGTCGGTGTGTCCGAAGTTGATCTCGAACTGGCCGGGCCCGAGCTCGGCCGTGATCACGGTCGCGTCGACGCCCTGCTCGCACGCGGCCTCGACCATCTCGTGCAGCACGTCGGAAAACCGCGACAGGCGTTCGATGTGCATGTTCGGCTGGTCGTCGCGGTCGTCGCTCAAGCGATCGCGCGGATACTGCGGCATCCCGTCAGCGAGCTGCGCGGCGAACAGATAGAACTCGAGCTCGAACGCGACGACCGGCCGGATGCCGCGTGCCGCGAACCGCCGCAGCACGCGTGCCAGCACCTCGCGCGGCTCGAACTCGATCGGCGCATCCGTGCCGTCGGAGCTGATCAGCATCTGCGCGAGCGGCTGCCGCTCCCAGCGCACCGGCTTCAGCGTGCCGGGAATCAGGCGACGCGGCGCATCCGGGTCGCCGTCGTTGAAGCAGTAGTCGCCGATCTTGTAGAGACCGCCCTGCGTGCCGAGCAGCACGCAGTTCTGCGGCAGCTTCAGCAGCGAACCCGACGCGACCTTCTCGAGCGCATCGATCGGATAGCGCTTGCCGTAGAAATGGCCGGGCAGGTCGAGACAGATCAGGTCGACATAACGGATCTCGGGATGCGCCTGCCGGAATGCGCGGATTTCATCGACCAGCACGGGAACGACGTCAGCCATGTCTCATCCTTTCCATGTCTTGTATGACGGTGCCGCAGCGCGGCGAACCGGACTCATCGGCATGCGGCACGTCACATGCCCGCTATCGCTCAGTACTGCAAACCGGCAGCACGGCGCGACGCCCCGTCGCGCCGCCGTCCGACAAACTCAGGTGAACACCCAGATCACGCGTGCCGGCACATCGCTCAGGTTCGCGTAACGAAACCGCTTGTGCGCGGGAAGCTGAAATGCGTCGTTCGGGCCGAGCGTGACGGGCGTGTCGTCGCCGTCGATCCAGATCGTCAGCTCGCCTTCGAGCACGAAGCCGCCCTGCTCGTCGCTGTCGTCGACGGAGCGCTCGCCGCTGCTCGCGCCGGGCGCGAGATGGCTCTCCAGGATCGAGAAGCGCGAACGCATGTTCGGCGACACGAGGATGTCCGTGATGCCGGCCGCGTAATACACGGTGCGCCGCTCGTCGGGCCGCGTGACCCACGGCACGCTGCGCGGTTTGCTGAGGCTGTAGAAATACGTGGTCGGCACGCCGAGCGCCTCGCCGATCGCGGTGAGATCCGCGACCGTCGGACGCGACAGCCCGCGCTCGACCTGCGACAGAAAGCCGACGGAGCGGCCGATCCGTTCCGCGAGATCGTTGAGCGTGACCTTGCGATGCTTGCGCAGATCGCGGATCAGGATCGCCAGACTTTCTATCTCTTCCTGTTCGTTCATGATGGATTCCGGTGCGTCAGACGGTATCGCGCAAACGGTACCAGGCCTTGCCGATCGCTTCCAGCGGCGCGGCGAGGCGATCGCCGCCGGGGAAGCGCGGGTTGCGGATGCGCTGGTACTGCGCGAGCAGGCGGTCGTCGCCGAGCACGGCATCGGCCACCGCGCGCGCTCCGGCAAGCGTCGGCAACACGCCGTGCCCCGAGAAGCCTTGCAGCCAGAAACGCTGGCCGCGACGTCCGATGTCCGGCGTGCGTCGCATGCTGATGTCGATGTGGCCGCCCCACGCGTAGTCGAGCGGTACGCCGGCCAGTTGCGGGAACACGCGCTCGAGGTGCGGGCGCGTCGCGGCCGCGATGTCGGCCGGAATGCCGCCGAGATACGTGCAGCCGCCGCCGAACAGCAGGCGGTTGTCGGGGCTCAGGCGGAAGTAGTCGGGCACGAACTGGTTGTCGATCACGCAACTGTTCTGCGGCAGCAGCGAGCGTGCGACGTCCGGCGCGAGCGGCGCGGTCGCGACCTGGTAGGTGCCGACCGGCAGCAACCGGCGCGACAGTTCGCGATCGAGCCGGTCGACATACGCATTGCACGCGAGCACCAGTACATCCGCGCGCACCTCGCCGTGCGCGGTGCGGGCAACGTGACCGCCCGCGGTCTCGCGACAGTCGAGCACGCGGCTTTGCTCGAAGATGCGGCCGCCGGCCCGTTCGATCGTCTGCGCGAGACCGAGCGCGAGCTTCAGCGGATTCAGATGGCCGGCCTCGGGATCGTGGAGCGCGGCAAGATAGCGCGCGCTGCCGATCCACTCGGGCATCTCGTCCGGCCCGATCACACGCAGCCGGTCGTAGCCCCAGCGCTGCGCGGCCTCGTCGCGGGCCTGCGCGAGCATCGCGACGCGACGCGGCCGCACCGCGGCCCACAGGCTGCCGGGCCGGTAGTCGATGTCGAAGCCGTGCCGCGCGGGCAGTTCGCGCACTTCGGCCGCGGCCCAGCGCATGCTGTCCCACAGCACGCGCGCGCCGTCGCGGCCGAGCGAATCCTCGAGCGGCTGCATGTCGCACGACCAGCCGAGCAGCGCCTGCCCGCCGTTGCGGCCCGATGCGGCCCACGCGACGCGGCTCGCCTCGAGCACGACCACGCGCTTGCCCGCAAGCGCGAGGCGCAACGCCGTGTGCAGCCCGCTGAAGCCCGCGCCGACGACCAGCACGTCGGCGTCGACGCGTTCGTCCAGTTCGGGCCGCCGCGGAATCGGCGCCGGGTAAGTGCCGGCGTAGTAGCTTGCGACGTGACGGTCGGACTGCACGAACATGCGGACTCCCGTGAAATTCTCGCCGGATAATTTCATGAAAAATTAGCACGACAATTTCACGAGAGCAAGCGGGAGAATGAGGGCGCGCGTCGTCGGATAAATGAAAGCCTCGCCGGGTGCCGGCATGGCGCTTGCGCCTGTCGTCCATACTTTTCCATGCGCGGCCGGCACCGACGTTGCGTAGGCAACGACCGGCTGATCGCGCAAGGGCACCGGCAGCGCGGCGCGATCATGTGTTCGGAAGCCGTGTGGTGGCGCTGTCATCGGCGCATCGTGTCCGACTACCTGATCGCGCGCGGCGAGACGGTGCTGCACATCATGGGCCCGAATCGCGTGGAGCCCGCGCACCTCACGACCGGCGCGGTGATCCGGAACGACGGGACGATCGTCTATCCGGACGTCGAAGGCGAGGCGCCAGCAGACGAAGCCGGCGCGCAGCCGAACGCGCGACGCGACACCGACGCGCGCACGCGATGCCGTGACGGCATGAAAGCGCGATGGCGCGTCATGCCCGATGCAACGCCCACGTCGATCGGCCACGCTCGCTCCGCTTTGCGCCGCCACGATCCTGCATTACCATCGTGCGTCCACCGCGCGTACCCGCGCGCCCCGCCACCTCTGTGCTCCCGCACCGATGCTCGCTCTCATCATCATCGCCGGCCTGTGGGCCGGCCTGCAGAACGCCCTCGCGGGCGGCGGCTCATTCGTCACGCTGCCCGCGTTGATCGTGTCGGGGATGTCGCCGCTCGCGGCGAACATCACGTCGACGGTCGCGCTGTTCCCCGGCCAGGTCACGACGGGCTGGGCGAGCCGGAACATGGTGCGCGGCGCGGGCAAGCTGCCCTTTCGGGCGCTGTTCGCGATCAGCGTGGTCGGCGGCGCGCTCGGCGGCCTGCTGCTGCTGAAAACCCCGTCGTCGATCTTCTCGCACCTCGTGCCGTGGCTCGTGCTGTTCGCGACGGTCGTGTTCGCATGGGGCAGTTTCTTCCGCAAGCCCGGCGCCGGCACGCAGCATATCGGCCCCGTCACCGCCGCGATCTCGCAATTCCTGATCGCGATCTACGGCGGCTACTTCGGCGGAGGCATCGGATTCCTGATGATGGCCGCGCTGACGATGGCGGGCCTGTCGCCGCGTCACGCGATGTCGACGAAGAATGCGCTCGCGGGCGTGATGAACGCGTCGGCGGTCGTGCTGTTCCTGACCTCGCCGCATCTGCACTGGCGCGAGGCCCTCGCGCTCGGCGGCGGCGCGATCGTCGGCGGCCTGCTCGGTGCGTGGGCGCTGCACCGCGTGAACGAGCGCGTGCTGCGGATCGCGATCGTCTGCATCGGCGCCGCGCTGACCGTCGGGCTGTTCGCCAAGCCGATCTGACGCACGCGCGCCGTCGGCCGCGACGCATGCGCAATCGACGGGCAAGCGTCCGTGCGGCGAGCAACGGCGGAGTAACGCGCCCACTTCGATGTCGCGGGCGTTTCGGGGCGGCTTGCGCGCCCCGCGCTTCAATGCCCGCAGGCGTGTGCGTTCAACTTCAACCGAACGGCCGCACGCCGATCAGCGGGCCATGCAGGAACAGCGCGAAGACGGCCCATACGACGAGCCCGGCGACGATCGTCACGGCATCGCCCGACAGCCTGCCGGCCGGATAGCGGACGCCGTCGCGGCGATCGCGCGCGCGCCACACGACGAAATCGACCAGCGACCACACGAAGAACGCGCCGAACAGCACGACCGCATGCAGCGTGCCGTTCGCGAGCAGGTGCGCGACCGCCCACACCATCACGCCGGCCACCATCGGATGACCGACGAGCGTCTTGATGCGGTTGCGCGGCACGTAGGCCGCGGCGATCAGCACGAATGCGATTGCGGTCAGCATGCCGGTGAGATGGCGAACGCCGACGGGCGACACCCACAGCAGCGTCCCGCCCTGGCGCGCGACGCCGTAACCCCAGATGATCAGCACGAAGCCGACGATCGACGCGAGCGCGTAAGGGCCCTTCCAGCGTTTCTCGCCGATCCGCTCGATGGTCGCGGATCGCCAGCCGTCCGCGACGATCCGAATCGAATGCACACCGAGGAAGATCGCTAAACCGAGAATCAGGACGAGCATCGGCTATCTCCGTCTGGAACGATGAGTGGGGAATCATTCGCGCGGCTTTCGATGCGCCGTTCGCGAGGCCGGCGGCGAGACCGGCTCGGGGTCGCGCCGGGCACGGACGCGATCGCGCCGATCATAAACGCCGGGGCCGCCGTTGTGAAGCAGCCGGAACATGCGGTGCGTCAAACCCGGCGCTTGCGCGCACCCGCGGTGGATCGAAAGAAAGGAAGCAAGGAAAAGGAAATGCGCCGCCGTACGCCCAGTGCCCGGCGCTACGTGCGCTTGCGCGTCGCTTCCGGTTTCGGCGCCGGCTTCGACTTCGGCCGCGCCTTGCGCTTCGGCGCCCCCGCCAGCAGCGCCGCGCGATACGCGCCGCGACACCAGTCGAACAGCGCGCCCGCGTCCTCGAGCACGTCGGCCGGCGTTTCGTAATAGCCCTCGAGCGCAACGGTGCGCGTGGGACGCTCATACGAGAACGGCCCCATCCCCGCCGCGACGAACGCGGGACGGTTCACGTCGTCGACGCGCAAAAACAGCGACCCGCGCGACATGAAGCCGAACATCACGCCGTCGAGCCGCATCGCGGCGCCGCTGAAGAACCGCACGACCTGTACGTTGCCGAGCGGCGCGAGCCGATACGCGATCTCCTCGCCGTGCGCCTTCTCCGATTGCCAGCTCATGCGGGCTCCGTGCAGCGCTGCGTCCAAACGTCGAGTTCCGCGTCGTCGAAACCGACGGCCGCCGCGCTTTCGCGGATCTGCCGCCACGTCGCACGATCGACCGGAATGCCGTCCGCGCCGCGCGCGGCGCGGCTCGCCTCCTCCGGCTCGCCGGGCATCCGCACCGGCGCATCGCCCGCCTGCGGCGACGCCTTCGCCCATTCGACGAACGCATCGGCTTCGCGCTCCGCGTCGGCCGCGTCGAACGCGTTCGGATCGATCAGCACCGACAGCATCCCGTTGACGATCGCGCTCGTCTTCTGCAGCGTGCCGCCGTAGGTCGTATGCCCGCCGACCAGCGCGCCGCCGAAGATCTCGCACATCGCCGCCAGCGCATAACCCTTGTGCAGTCCGAACGGCAGCAGCGAGCCGAACGGCTGCTCGTGCATGACGGCCGGATCGTCGGTCGGCTGGCCGCGATGATCGATCAGCGACCCGGCCGGCACGCGCTTGCGCTGGTTGTATGCCACCCGCGTCTTGCCGTACGCGATCGCGCTCGTCGCGAAATCGAGCAGCAGCGGCGGCCGGCCCGCGCGCGGATACGCGGCGCAGAACGGATTCGTGCCGAAACGCGGATCGGTGCCGTGCAGCGGCGCGACGAGCAGGTCGCCCGGCACGTTGACGAAATGGAACGACACGAGCCCCGAGCGCGCGCACTGCTCGGCCCAGTGCCCGATGCGGCCGAGGTGATGGACGTCGCGCAGCCCGAGCGCGCAGATGCCCATGCGTCGCGCGCGCTCGATCCCTTCGACCATCGCCTCGAACGCGATCACCTGGCCGAAGCCGCGCCCGCCGTCGATCGTGAGCACCGCGCCGCCGTCGCGGACGATCGACGCGTGCCCGTTCAACCGCAACTGCCCCTCCCGCCACGACGCCACGTAGTTCGGGATCATCCCGATCCCGTGCGAATCGTGACCCGCCAGATTCGCGCCGACCAGATGATCGGCAACGAGCCGCGCCTCGCGCTCGCTGCTGCCCGCCCGCTCCCAGAGTGCCGCGACGAATGCATGCAGCGGTTCGGCGCGCATGCGCAGCGGGTCGGTATCGGAGGTCGGCAGCGCGGTCATCGGCAAGGCTCCGTGAGGTCAGGGTGAATCCGGTGGAATCCGGTTGAGTCCGTTCGGGTCGGGCAGCGCGAACGCTCAGCGCGCGGACGCGATTACGTCCGCCACCGCCGCGGTCAGCTTCTTCGCGTACGGCACGTGCAGGAACTCGTTCGGGCCGTGCGCATTCGACTTCGGCCCGAGCACGCCGCACACCATGAACTGCGCGGACGGGAAGCCGGCCTGCAGCACGTTCATCAGCGGGATCGTACCGCCGAGGCCCATGTACGCGCAGTCCGCGCCGAAGTGGCGGCGCGACGCGGCGTCGAGCGACGACGCGAGCCACGGCGCGAGATCCGGCGCGCTCCAGCCGGTCGCGGCGCCCGCGTCCGGCTTGAACGTGACCTTCGCGTTGTACGGCGGATCGAGTTCGAGCAGGTCCTTCAGCTGCTGCACGGCCTGTGCGGCATCGACCAGCGGCGGCAGGCGCAGCGACAGCTTGAACGCGGTGCGCGGACGCAGCACGTTGCCCGCGTCGGCGAGCGCCGGCAGGCCGGCCGCGCCCGTCACCGACAGCGCCGGACGCCACGTCGAATTCAGCAGCGCCTCGCGCGGATCGGTCGTGGTCGGCAGCACCGGCTTGCCGTCCGCGCCGCATGCCCACGGCAGCCCCTTCCACACGGCGTCGCCGAGGATCGCGGCGGCCGCGTCGGCTTCGCGCACGCGGCTGTCGGGAATCTCGCAATGAAACACGCCGGGCAGCAGGTTGCCGTTCTTCGCATCTTCCAGGCGCTCGAACAGCTGGCGCATCACGCGGAAGCTCGACGGCGCGATGCCGCCGAAGACGCCTGAGTGAACGCCTTCCTCGAGCACCTCGACCTGCAGGTCGCCGGACACCAGCCCGCGCAGCGACGTCGTGAGCCACATCTGGTCGTAGTTGCCGGCGCCCGAATCGAGGCACACGACGAGCGACACCTTGCCGAGCCGGTCGCGCAGCGCGTCGACGTACGGCAGCAGGTCGTAGCTGCCCGACTCCTCGCAGGTCTCGATCAGGCCGACGCAGCGCGGCCGTTCGACGCCCTGCTCGTCGAGCGCGCCGAGCGCCGCGAGGCTCGCGTAGATCGCGTAGCCGTCGTCCGCGCCGCCGCGGCCGTACAGCTTGCCGTTCTCGAACTTCGGCGTCCACGGGCCGAGGTCCGCGCGCCAGCCGTCGAATTCGGGCTGCTTGTCGAGGTGGCCGTACAGCAGGATCGTGTCGGTGCTGCCCGAGCGTGTCGCGGGCGTTTCGAAGAAGATCACCGGCGTGCGGCCGGGCAAACGCACGATCTCGAGCTTCAGGCCTTTCACCGGCTGGCGTTCGGCCCACTGCGCGGCATCGGTGACGACCCGCTCGAGATAGCCGCGCTTCGCCCAGTCGGGGTCGAACGCGGGGCTCTTGGCGGGGATCGCGATGTAGTCGGTCAGTGCGTGAAGAATTTCATCGTTCCACTTGCGCTCGACGAAGGTAACGAGCTTGTCATGGTCGAGGACGGGGGTAGTGTCGACGGAGGTCATGGTGGGGTGCCTGGATAGGGCTGACGAAACACCGGATGATACGCCGATGGCCCCGCTCCCGGGGGCGCTTTCCGTGGCCGTATTCAGGGCCCGTTCCCGCAGCGTTTCACACGCACGCCGAACGCGACTTCGACCGTGATGCCGCGGCCGTCGGCAATTGCACCGATGCATCGTCATCGGCATCACCGTTCGGTAGAAACAATCACTGGCGCCGGCAAACGCGCATTTCAAGCGCTCGATAATAACCGACTAATTCAATCAGGGTTTCCCGAGTCATTCAGCCCGTCAATTGAATTAACCAGTTCGGCAAAAAATCGATTATCCGTTCCATTTTCGAGATACCGCACCGTCACCCGCGAACACAACCCGGAGCGGCCCAGGTTCGCCGTCCGGCCGCGTACATCCCGCCCGTTCGCACCATGACATTTCATCTTCTTCAATGATGACGATCAATATTCAAGATATTAAATTGCATCGTTTACTCTTATTGAAACTCAATTAAGAGATAAGATGCTGTCGTTCAATAAAGCGACGGACCATTCCGGATTCGTCGACCGGCGCCGGGCCGCGCCACCTCAACTGCATCACGATCATTCAAGGAGCCTCGCATGTCCGATGCCAGCTCGTCTTCCTCCCGTTCCACCGCCGCGCCAGCCGCGACCGCCGCGCCGAAAATCGGCGTCATCCCCGCCACGCTGATGGTCGCGGGCAACATGATGGGCTCCGGCGTCTTCATGCTGCCCGCGAACCTCGCCGCCACCGGCGGCATCGCGATCTTCGGCTGGCTGATCACCGTCGTCGGCGCCGTGTCGCTCGCGCTGGTGTTCGCGAAGCTCGCGGCGATCGACCCGGCCGCCGGCGGCCCGTATGCATACGCGCGCAAGTCGTTCGGCCCGTACATCGGCTACCAGACCAACCTGATCTACTGGCTCGCGAACGTGCTCGGCAACGTCGGCCTCGCGGTCGCCGGCCTCGGCTATCTCACGCACTTCTTCCCGATGCTGCGCGACCCGCTGGTATTCGCGCTCGCGCAGATCTTCGTGATCTGGCTGTTCACCTACGCGAACATCCTCGGGCCGAACGTGGTCGGCCGCGTGCAGTCGGTCACGACGATCTTCGCGCTCGTGCCGATCCTCGGGATGGCCGTGTTCGGCTGGTTCTGGTTCAGCAAGGACGTGTACTTCGCCGGCTGGAACGTGTCGGGCGCGAGCAGCGTCGGCGCGATCGGCGCGACGCTGAACTTCACACTGTGGGCGTTCATCGGCGTCGAGAGCGCGTCGGTGTCGGCCGGGGTCGTCGAAAACCCGTCGCGCAACGTGCCGATCGCGACCGTCGGCGGCGTCGTGCTCGCGGCCGTCTGCTACGTGCTCAGCTCGACCGTGATCATGGGGATGATCCCGAACAAGGCGCTGCTCGCATCGAGCGCGCCGTTCGCGGATGCCGCGCGCCTCGCGCTCGGCGACACCGCCGCGAACGCGGTCGCGATCTGCGCGGCGCTCGGCTGCCTCGGCTCGCTCGCGGGCTGGACGCTGCTGGTCGGCCAGACCGCGAAGGCCGCGGCCGACGACGGCCTGTTCGCCGGCGTGTTCGCCCGCGTCAACTCGAAGAACGTGCCATCGGCCGGCCTCGCGATCGTCGCGGTCATCATGTCGGTGCAGGTGCTCGCGACGATGTCGCCGAGCGCGAGCGAGCAGTTCGGCAAGATCGCGTCGATCGCCGTGATCATGACGCTCCTGCCGTACATCTACTCGTGCATCGCGATCAAGGTGCTCGGCTACGGCAAGATGCCGTCGCACCAGTTCACCTTCTACACGATCGTCGGCCTGATCGGCGCCGTCTACGCGCTGTGGGCGATGGTCGGCTCCGACGGCCAGCAGACGCGCTGGTCGCTGATCTTCGTGATCGCGACGATCGTGTTCTACGAGCTGTCGATCAACCGTCAGCGCGAAATCGAGGAAACCCATATCCATCCGGGCGGCCGCTCGCCGCGCTGGGTGCGCTACCTCGCGCTCGGCGTCACCATCGTCGCGCTCGTCGCGACCTTCTGGATCTCCGTGGGCCGACACACGGCCGACATCCTTCACGCACGCTCGCCGGCCGCGGGCGTCCAGGCAACCCAGCAAACGGGGGAATAACCCATGACCGCTTCCTTGACCCAACCGGCGTTCCGCCGCCTCGGCATGAAGGCGCTGCTCGTGCAGCACGACATCGACGAACGCACGGCCACCGGACGCGCGGCCACCGCGCTCGTCGAAGAATTGCGCACGCGGCTCGTCGACGTCGTCATCGCGACCTCCGCCGAAGACGCGCGCGCGGTGGTCGACGCCGATCCCGCGATCCAGTGCCTGCTGCTCAACTGGGAGCTCGGCAACGATCCCGCCCACGCGCCCGCGCAGGCCGTGCTCGACGCGATGCGCGCGCGCAATGCGACGGTGCCGGTGTTCCTGCTCGCGAGCCGCGCGAGCGCGGCCGCGATTCCAGTCGACGCGATGCGCAAGGCCGACGACTTCATCTGGATGCTGGAAGACACCACCGCGTTCATCGGCGGGCGGATCGTCGCCGCGATCGAACGCTACCGCGAAACCGTGCTGCCGCCGATGTTCCGCGCGCTCGCGCAGTTCTCGCGCGTGTACGAATACTCGTGGCACACGCCGGGCCACACGGGCGGCACCGCGTTCCTGAAATCGCCGGTCGGCCGCGCGTACTTCGAATTCTTCGGCGAGGCGCTGTTCCGCTCCGACCTGTCGATCTCGGTCGGCGAACTCGGCTCGCTGCTCGACCACTCCGGTCCGATCGGCGAAAGCGAGCGCTACGCGGCACGCGTGTTCGGCGCGCACCGCACGTATCACGTGACCAACGGCTCGTCGATGTCGAACCGCGTGATCCTGATGGCGAGCGTCACGCGCAACCAGGTCGCGCTGTGCGACCGCAACTGCCACAAGTCGGCCGAGCACGCGATGACGATGTCCGGCGCGATTCCGACTTACCTGATCCCGTCACGCAACCATTACGGGATCATCGGGCCGATCATGCCGGAACGGCTCACGGCCGCCGCCGTGCGCCTCGCGATCGACGCGAACCCGCTGGTGCGCGGGCGCGACGGCATCGATCCGACGCCCGTGCATGCGCTGATCACGAACTCGACGTACGACGGCCTCTGCTACAACGTCGCGCGCGTCGAGGAACTGCTCGGCCAGAGCGTCGACCGATTGCATTTCGACGAAGCATGGTACGGCTATGCGCGCTTCAACCCGATCTACCGCGATCGTCACGCGATGCACGGCGATCCGGCGCAACACGACGCCAGCAAGCCGACCGTGTTCGCGACGCAGTCGACGCACAAGCTGCTCGCCGCGCTGTCGCAGGCGTCGTTCATCCACGTCCGCGACGGCCGCAATCCGATCGAGCATGCACGCTTCAACGAGGCATACATGATGCATGCGTCGACGTCGCCGAACTACGCGATCATCGCGTCGAACGACGTGAGCGCCGCGATGATGGACGGCCCCGGCGGCGAGGCGCTGACGACCGACGCGATCCGCGAGGCCGTGTCGTTCCGCCGGATGCTCGCGCGGCTGCATGCGGAATGCGAGGAGAACGACGACTGGTTCTTCAACGGCTGGCAGCCGGACACCGTGGTCGACCGCAAGACGGGCCGGCGCGTGCCGTTCCATGAAGCGGACGAAACGCTGCTCGCCACCGATCCGTCGTGCTGGGTGCTGCATCCGGGCGAGACGTGGCACGGCTTCGGCGAGATCGAGGACGACTACTGCATGCTCGATCCGATCAAGGTGTCGATCGTCACGCCTGGCGTCGCGCCGCACGGCGGGCTGATGCCGGTCGGCATTCCGGCGTCGGTCGTCACCGCGTATCTGGACCGGCACGGGATCGTCGTCGAGAAGACGACCGACTTCACGATCCTGTTCCTGTTCTCGCTCGGCGTGACGAAGGGCAAGTGGGGCACGCTCGTCAACACGCTGCTCGACTTCAAGCGCGACTACGACGCGAACGCGCCGCTCGAACAGGCGCTGCCGGACCTCGTCGCGCGCTATCCGGACCGCTACGGCAAGCTCGGCCTGCGCGAACTGTGCGACCTGATGTTCAGTGCGATGAGCGACCTGAAGACGACCGAGATGATGTCGCGCGGCTTCTCGACGCTGCCGCAGCCCGACTTCAGCCCGGCCGAGGCGTTCGAACATCTCGTGCACAACGACATCGAGATGCTGGAGCTGTCGGAGATGGAAGGCCGCACCGTCGCGACGGGCGTCGTGCCCTATCCGCCCGGCATTCCGCTGCTGATGCCCGGCGAGAACGCGGGGCCGGCCGACGGCCCGCTGCTCGGCTACCTGAAGGCGCTCGAGCAGTACGACCTGCGCTTCCCCGGCTTCACGCACGACACGCATGGCGTCGAAGTCGAGGACGGCGTGTACCGGATCGCGTGCATCAAGGAAACCGCGCGCGACACCAACACGCGCTGAGCATGCGCATCGTGACGCCGCGCCGGCAGAATGCGGCCGGCGTCGCGATGCGTGACGACCCGCCGGTCATGCCGGCAACCGGCCGACCCACGCGGCAAGCTGCGCCTCGCCTTCTTCGTCGAGCTTGCCCTTCAGTTCTCCGTACCAAGATGCGATCGCGTCGGCCGGCTGCGTGGCCTTCAGGATCTCGAAACTGTTCTCGAGGAACGACGCAAAGAACGGAATGCCGCGCATGTAGAGGAAGGTCGAGTCGGTGATGCGCACGTGGCCGTATACGTCGCGCACCCACGCGAGATGCGGCAGCGCCTCGCGCAGGTGGCCGCTTTGCATCAGCGCGGAAATGAAGTTCACGCGCGCGGCGACGTCGGACTGCTCGCGCGTGTCGTGATTGACCTCGGCGGCCTTCTGCATCCACGCTTCGCCGCGCTCCACTTCGTCGCACATCGCCGAGGTCGTCGCGAGCTGCACGGCGTTGTGCGCGCTCGGCTCGCGGTCGAACAGCGCGAGCCAGTACGGAAACGCTTCACGGTAACGCTTCATCGCCGAATACGACAGCGCGCACAGTCGCGCCGCATCGGCCAGCCGCTCCGCATGCGGCGCGGCGGCCGCGATCGCGGCTTCGTGCCGGCCGGCCTGGAATGCCTTCAACGCGGACGCAAGCTCCGGCGCGATGTCGGGGCCGTTCCGATCGTTCGCGCCTTCGGATGCGTCCGGTGCGTCGTTCGCGGTCGGCGCGGGCGTCGCCGCTTCATCACGCGGTTTCTTTCCGAACAGCTTTCCCAGCAGGCCCATGGCGATCGTCCTTGTCGTTGTGATGGATGAATGGCGGCGGGTTGCAGCGGCGCAGGAAGCGCGGCGCGCGTGAACCGGATCGCCGCACGGCGACCGCCATCTTACGCGCGCTCGAAGTCGGCAGGAAGCGAACGACGGCCGGGCGCCGCCGTGGCGAAGGAAGACGCGACGCTCACGCGTCCGTGGGCCTCACGCCGCGATCCATCCCGCGCCGGTATGCGGCAGGGCTCGTCGCCGCGACGCGCCGGAAATGCCGGCGCAACGACTCCTCGGAACCGAACCCCGCGCGCGCGGCAATCTGCGCGAGCGACAACCCGGGATGCGCTTCGAGCATGTCCTTCGCGACGTTCACGCGCTCGCGGATCAGCCACGCGAGCGGCGACATCCCCGTCGCGTCCGCGAACTGACGCTGCAGCGTGCGCGTGCTCATCGCCGCCTGCGCGGCCAGCGACGCGAGCGTGTGCGGCTCGGCCGCATGCGCGCGCATCCAGTCGATCAGCTTCGCGAGCCGGTCGCTGCCGCCCGGTGCGACCGGTCGCGGCACGAACTGCGCCTGGCCGCCGTCGCGATGCGGCGGCAGCACGAGGCGCTGCGCGACGCGGTTCGCGATCGCGCCGCCGTGGTCGCGGCGCACGAGATGCAGCAGCATGTCGAGCCCCGCCGCCGAGCCGGCCGACGTGACGATCTGCCCTTCGTCGACGTACAGCGCGTCGGGATTCACGCGCAGCGCCGGATAGCGCGCCTGCAGGCGCTCGGCGTAGCGCCAGTGCGTCGTGACGGTAAGCCCGTCGAGCACGCCGGCCGCCGCGAGCACGAACACGCCCGAGCAGATCGAACAGAGCCGCGCGCCACGGCGATGCGCGGCGCGCAGCTTCTTCAGCAGCGGTTCCGGCGGCGGCTCGTCCGGATCGCGCCAGCCGGGAATCACGATGGTGTCCGCGCGATCGAGCATCGCGAGCCGGTACGGCGCGGCAACCGTGATGCCGCCCGCCGCGCGCACGGGGCCCGGCTCGCTCGCGCAGACCGCGAAGCGATACCAGTCGACGCCGAGTTCCGGGCGTTCGAGCGCGAACAGTTCGACCACGCAGCCGAATTCGAAGGTGCAGAGGCGATCGTAGGCGAGCGCGACGACGAGATGATTGTGCATGGCGCGATGTTACCGGAACTTGTCGATCGCGCCACTGCCGCAATGGCCGCCGAACCGCGATACTGCCCTTCATCCCGGCGCATTCCGCGCCGCCCTTCAGGAGCGCCTTTCATGTCTTACGTCACCGACGTCCCCGCCGCCGACAGCGCTGCCGCCCTCGCGCACTTCGAAGCGTCGCTGCGCTTCGAGACCGATTGCTGGGACGTGCACGACGCGCTCGCGTCCGGCACGCCCGATTTCGTGCTGCTCGACGTCCGGGGTCCGGAGCAGTTTGCCGCCGGCCACGTGCCCGGCGCGCGCAACCTGCCGCACCGCAAGATCGTCGCCGGCAAGCTCGCCGACCATCCGGCCGACACGCTGTTCGTCGTTTACTGCGCCGGCCCGCACTGCAACGGCGCCGCGCGCGCGGCGATCCGGCTCGCGCGCCTCGGCCGCCCGGTGAAGCTGATGATCGGCGGCGTCACGGGCTGGCTCGACGAGGGTTTCGCGTTGTGCAACGAAGCGCAGCCGGAGGACGTCGCCACGCGCTGATCGTCATTAAAAACGCAACAATCAATTGCCGGCACGCAAACGGAAAAAGCGCGACAATCGGCCACATTGCAGTTCGGATGGAGCAGCAACATGGAACACGCAGTCCCGATTCAGATGGCCGGCTCGGTCGCGGCGATCGCGCTCTATTTTCTTCCGGCCATCGTCGCCGACCGGCGCGCCCGGCACGACAAGCTGACGATCGCAATGTTCAACGCCCTGTTCGCGTGGACGGGCATCGGCTGGCTGATGACGCTCTACTGGGCATGCCAGCCGAACCCGCAAACCGACGTCGCGCAAACCATCCTCGCGAAGCGCCGCGGCATCAGCATGCGGACCTTCTCGGCCGGCCTCGTCGAACGCGTGCAGCGCCGCGTCGCCGCCCAGGAGCAATGGGCCGAGAAGCAAGGTTGCCGCTAGGCGTTCCCGCTGTCCTCTTTACCTCGCCGCTTCGAACTTCGGCATCCTGACGTTGGTCGAGGCCCGGTAGTCCCACACCAGCCTGTCGCGCGGCGCCTCACCGCCCGCGCGCAACCACGCCCCGAACGCCCCCGCCGTCACCGCCCGCGCGATCCGCTCGCCCGGGCAGCCGTGCGGCCCCGTGCCGAACCCGAAGTTCGGCCCCGGCGCGCGGCCCGGCAACAATCGGTTCGGCTCGCGATGCACGGCCGGATCGCGGTTCGCCGCCGCGAGCACGACCAGGATGGCCGCACCGGCATCGACGGTCACGCCTTCGATCGTCGTGCGCGACGCGACGAAGCGGCGCGTGTTCTGCACCGGCGCATCGAAGCGACCGACCTCGGCGACGAATGCGTCGAGCGTCGCGGCATCCGGCAGCGTGCGTTCGGCGCCGGTTGCGTCCCACGCGACCAGCACGTTGCCGAGCCACGCGGCCGTCGCCTCGCACGTCTGCGACAGCAACCCGACGAGATTCGCGACGAGCGCACCGCTTGCGTGCCAGCCCGCGGCACCGGCCGCCTGCTGAATCGCCGCAACCCATGAGCCGTCCTGCGCGCGTGTGCGCGCGACGCGCTCCGTCATCCGGTCGAGCAACTGCCGCGCGGCCTCGCTCGCGCGGGCCAGCGCCGCGTCGTCCGACAGCGGCGACAGCGCGGCGACGAAGTCGACGACCAGCGCAGCGATATCGTCGAGTTGCGCATCGTCGAAGCCGAGCAGATCGGCGACCGCGCAAACGGGCACCGTCAGGCACCACGCGTTCAGTGCATCGGCGTCATGCTGTGCGCGCAGCCGGCGGCCGGCAAGTTGCGCGGCTCGCTCGCGCAACGCGTCGACGTCGATCGGCGCGAACGCCGCGCGCAGCGCCTGCTTCGGCACGTCGTGCCGCAATGCGCCGTCGTTCATGCGCACCAGGTCGCCGAACAGCGCACCCGCCGTCGTCCCGCGCAACGCGGGCGGCACCGGCGCATCGAGCGGCCTGACGCGGCACGCCGGGTGACCGAGCACGGCCGTCACACTCGCCGCCCGGCTCGCGACCCACAGGCCGAGCGAGGCGTCGAATGCGAGCGGTGGCCCGTCGACGAGCGTCGAGTAGTACGGATAGGGATCGCGGTGCGTGACCGCGGCAATCGGATTGGTCGGGTTCATGCGTGCAGTATCGGCGCGTCGGGCCGCCGCATGTTTCGGGTTGACGTGAAATGTCGCGGATGTCACGGATGTCGCGGTCACGCCCACGCCTGCATCGCGGGCTGCTGCGACGCAGCAGTCGGCTGCCGGCAAGCGGCGTCGTGACGGACGTGGCGTCAGGCTGCCGAGCGGTAGCGGTGCGCCTGCATGCGCAGGCGGACGCGCCCGGCGGAAATCGCACGCGGTTCGGGCACCACCGTTTCGTGATGAAACATTTCCTGCCGGAAGTGGCCGCCGTCGTCGAACCACTGGCAGATGAGCCAGTCGGCATCGTCGAACACGACCGGCCCGGCATACGTGACCGTCATGCGCGGGCCGCCGGTTTTCAGCGTCACGACATCGCCGACGCGAAAGCCGTTGCTGTGATTTTCTCGGATTTTCATCGCTCTCTCGATTTTTTATATATTCATTTTCCGGCGGCCCGCTGACAGGTCTTTCGGATACGCGGCAGATTACCAATCCAATAAATAACCGGCAACTCCCGAATACCCGAAAACATCGACCTGAAAATCGCAACGATACGCGGCAGCGGTTCGCGCGGCGGGCTTCTGACACCATATTCGGCGCGGCTTGCGCGCCGAATATGGTCAAACAGCCGGAATGCGGAGAATAAACGATGAATTTCGCGCCGTCATCGAACTTCAAATCGGCGGCGGTTTCGATTGATTACTGTCAATCGGTTTTCGGCTGGAAACGTTCCCACGTTTTATCGGCGCTCATTGTTCGAACCGGACGGGCGAATTGTCCGGCGCCGAAAACCAGCGATTGAGGTCGCGCCCGGGCACCGCCGCCTGCGTGAACGTGAACGTGCCGTCGCGCGCCATTTCCGTCGCGGCGCGCAGGAACGCGCCGAATGCGGCCCGCGCCAGCGCGCCGCCGACGCTGACGCGCTTCACGCCGAGCGCCGCGAGCGCCTCGAGGCTCAGCAACCCGCCCTGCAGCCCCATCACGACGTTGACCGGCGCGCCGACCGCGCGCGTGATCGCCGCGATCTCGTCGGGATCGGTCACGCCCGGTGCGTAGAGCACGTCGGCGCCGGCGTCGCGGTACGCGACGAGCCGCGCGATCGTGTCGGCAAGGTCGGGACGGCCATGCAGGTAGTTTTCGCAGCGCGCGGTCAGCGTGAACGGAAACCGCAGCGAGCGCGCCGCGTCGACCGCCGCCGCGATGCGCTCGACCGCCAGGTCGTGCGGGTAGATCGGCGCGTCGGCGCGGCCGGTCGCATCCTCGATCGAGCCGCCCACCGCGCCGGCGTCGGCCGCCAGGCGAATCGTCTCGGCGACCGCGTCGGGCGCGTCGCCGAAGCCGTTCTCGAGATCGGCGCTGACCGGCAGGCCGCCCGCGGCGACGATCTCGGCGATGTGGCCAAACATTTCGTCGCGGTCGATCGCGTTGTCGGGCCGCCCCCTCGAAAAGGCGAAGCCGGCGCTCGTGGTGGCAAGCGATTCGAAGCCGGCCATCGCGAGCAGCCGGGCGGAACCGGCATCCCACGGGTTCGGGATGATGAAGGCCCCGGGGCGCGTGTGCAGCGCGCGGAAGGTTTCGGCCTGGCGGAACTGCACGTTGGAATCGGACATTGCGGTCTCCTCGGAATGGAGACGTCAGCATACGCGCGCGCGATACCGCGACGGTTCAGCGCGCGGTGAAATATCGACGTGGATGCCGGGGCCTCGCGCGCGGCGCGGTGTGCCTCCCAGTCACGCCGCCGTGCGGCTACACGACGTACGCGCCCTTCGCATGCAGTTCCGCTTCCGTACGCTCGAGCGCCGCGATCGCATCGCTGCCTTCCATCGCCAGCAACTGCGCGACCAGCGCCTCGGCCATCGCATGCGCGGCGACCAGCGACGGAAAGAACGACGGGCTGTCGTGCGTGAAGATCAGCTGCGCGTCCGCATGCAACGCGATCGGCGACACCGCGCTGTCCGTGATCGCGACGATCTTGCTGCCCTGCGCCTTCGCCGCCTGCGCGACGCGCGTCGCTTCCGCGGAATACGGCGCGAAACTGATGATCACCGTCACGCTCTGCTTCGCGATCGTGCGCAGCTCCATCTCGAGCGAGCCGGCGACGCCGTTGAGCAACGACACGGTCGGCCGGAACAGCCGATAGCCGTATACGAATCCGAACGCGACCGGATAGCAGGACCGAAATCCCGCGACGTGCACGTGCGACGCCTTGCGGATCAGTTTCGCGGCGTCGGCGAGCGCGTGCTCGTTCTGCGCGGCGGTGGCGACGAGGTTGTGCTGCTGGGCGGCAAGGAGATCGTGCGCGAGCGACGCCTTCGCGTCGGGCCGCACGAGCGAACGCGCACGCTGCGTGAGCGGCTCGGGACGCGCGCGCACGCGCGCGACGCACAGGTCGCGCAGCTCGTTCCAGCCGGGGAAACCGAATTGCTGCGCGAGCCGCACGAGCGACGCGGGCTGAACCTGCGCGCGCTGCGCGACCTTGCGCATCGACGAGGTGGCAACCTCGTCGGGATGATCGAGCAGAAATGCAGCGCCCGCCTGGAATTGCGGGCTCAGTTCGGAAAATTGCGCCCGGATCCGGGACGCGAGTTCATCGAAATTGGCAGCCATCTTGGTGAGAACGGGAACCGGTCGTCCATGGTATCACCGGCCCCGTCCGCACCGGTGCACCGGTCAACGCAGCACTTCGACGTGATCGGCGTCGACCTTCACCTTGCCCGACCACTTGCGCTCGAACTCGCCGGTCAGCTTCACTTCGCTCTTGTCGCTGACGGGCTGGCCGGCCGCCCACAACTTCTTGTCGATCTCGACGCGGATCGTGCCGGTTGCATCGGCGAACTCGTAGTCCTCGCCGCCGGTGTGCTTGACGATGCGCCCCTGCAGTTGCACGTGCTGGTCGTCCTTGCCGTTCGCGAGCAGTTCCTTCACGGTCGTCGTGGTCAGCGTGGACGGCCCCGTGTATTCCGCGTAGACGGCGGCGGGCAGCACGGCGAGCGCGATCGCCAGGATTCTCGTCAGGTGTTTCATGATCTCGTTCCTCCATTTTTTCGAGTGCGTCGCGCTCCCGTTGAACGCGACGGCCCCGAGATTACGGAGCGTAAGATTAAGCAAACCTGAAGGCCGTCCGCCGCGGCATGCCGTCGCGGCCTTTCGGTGCGCGAACGCACGGAGGCGCCCGTGTTTAAGCTCGGCCTAAGACACCTGCGCTTATCATGGGAACCCCGGGCGCCACGCCCGCCAACGGACACGAATCCATGCGCGTATTGCTCGTCGAGGACGATCCGCTGATCGGCAGCGGGCTCGAACAGGGCCTCAAACAGGAAGGCTTCGCGGTCGACTGGGTCAAGGACGGCGAAGCCGCGACGCTCGCGCTGCGCGCCACCAGCTACGGCCTGCTGCTGCTCGACCTCGGGCTGCCGAACCGCGACGGCCTGTCGGTGCTCGCGTCGCTGCGCCGCCGCGACGAAACCCTGCCCGCGATCATCATCACCGCGCGCGACGGCGTGCCGGATCGCATCGCCGGCCTCGACAGCGGCGCCGACGACTACCTCGTCAAGCCGTTCGTGCTCGAGGAACTGCTCGCGCGCATTCGCGCGGTCAACCGCCGCCACGCGGGGCGCGCGCAGACGACGCTCGCGATCGGCCCGCTGCGTCTCGATCCCGTCAAGCACCTGGTCTGGCTCAACGACGACGAAGTCACGCTGTCGCCGAAGGAATTCGTGCTGCTGCACGAACTGATGCGCGACCCCGGCGCGGTGATTTCGCGCGAACAGTTCGAGGAGCGGCTGTACAGCTGGGGCGAGGAAATCGAAAGCAACGCGGTGCAGGTGCACATCCACAACCTGCGCAAGAAACTCGGCCACGACATGATCCGCACGGTGCGCGGCGTCGGCTACCGGATCGGTGACGGCGCATGACGCATCTGCAACACGCGATCGCGCGCTGGCGCAGCGCATCGCTGCGGCGGCGCCTGTTGATGTGGCTGCTGCCGGCCGCGTGCGTGATCGGGCTGGTCGCGAGCGCGGGCACCTACTGGGGCGCGCTGCGCGAGCTCGACGATCTCCTCGACGATCAAATGCGCAGCATGTCGAAGCAAATCGTCGTCGGCCCGAACGGCGAACTGTCATTCCGCGATCACCGCGAAGGCAAGCACGACTTCGAGGCCAGCGATCCCGACGCCGTGCTGCTGCAGGTCTGGCGCAACGGCACGCTGGTTTACTCGACCGATCGCAAGTCCGCGCTGCCGCCGCCCGCGCAGACGGGCATCGGCAGCGTCGACGTCGGCGGCCAGCCATGGCGCACCTACGTGACCGAACGCGGCGGCACGACGATCCGCCTCGCGCAGGCGCGCCACGCGCGCTGGGAAGCGATCGCGGGCATCGCGGTGCACCTGCTGTGGCCGGTGTTCTCGATGCTGCCGGTGCTCGCGATCGGGCTGTGGTTCGGCATCGGCGCGGGGCTTCGGCCGCTGCGCACGATCGCATCCGGCCTGAAGCGCAGGAATGCGAACAATCTCGAACCGGTCGACATCGCGTCGATGCCGAACGAAGTCCGCCCGCTCGCCGAAGCGATCAATGATCTGCTCGCGCGGCTCGATCGCTCGTTCACGCTGCAGCGGCACTTCATCGCCGATGCCGCGCACGAGTTGCGCACGCCGATCATGGGACTGTCGATCCAGTCGCAGTTGCTGCGGCGCGCGTCGACGGCCGACGAACGCGAGCAGATCCTCGCGCAGATCCAGGCCGGCACGACGCGCCTCGGCCACCTCGCCGAACAGCTGCTGACGCTCGCGCGCCTCGAACCCGACGCGCAGGCGTCCGCCGCGGCCTCCGCGCCCGTCGATCTCGCCGCGCTGTGCCGCTCGGTGGTCGCCGACCGCACGCGCGTCGCGGATGCGCACCATATCGACCTCGGCGCGATCGTGTCGTCGCCGGTGATGGCCGCGGGCAACATGGACACGTTGCGCGTGCTGCTGAACAACCTCGTCGACAACGCGATCCGCTACGCGGGCAACGGTGCGCGCGTCGACGTGTCCGCGCGCCTCGACGGCGCGACGCCCGTGCTCGAAGTCGCCGACGACGGCCCCGGTATTCCGGAAGCCGAACGCACGGACGTATGGGAGCGCTTCTATCGCGGCGAAGGCGCGCAGGCGGCCACGTCGTCGGGCAGCGGGCTCGGCCTGTCGATCGTCAAGCGGATCGCCGAACAGCATCGCGCGACGGTCGCGCTCGGCACGACGCAAGGCGGGCGCGGGCTGACCGTGACGGTGCGTTTTCCCGCGCCGGCCTGACGCTCGCCCAATGGCCGGCTTTTCCACAGATTGTGTTGGCAAGCTTGTGGACAACCGGCCGCTAACGACGGCAAGCGATTGATCCGAAAGGGTTTGGCGGTCGTGCGCAGCGAATGCGCCAAACCGCGCCGGACACGCGCACGTCTCGACGCGACATCGCGTACCGATCCCCCTCTCCTGCCAAAAGCGGATTTCCTGGCCGTGTCGAACGACGACGCCGAGTTCATGAAACGGCGGCCGGGATTCGTTTCGACTCGGCTTCATCGCGCGATCGCCACGCGGACTTCTCCACAGAAAATGTTGGCAAGCTTGTGGATATCCTGCGCACCGCGACGCTAAGCCCTTGATCCGACGGACTTTGGCACGCGTGATGCAGACGCGGCGCGCGGCGCGCCGTCATACGCGCCGGTTCGCCGCACTTCGCATCACGATGGCACGTCGATGTGCGATCCGATGTGCATTCCAATATGCGTTCGATATGCGACGCAATCGTCGCGCCACTTACCCACAGATTTTGTTGGCAAGCTTGTGGATATCCTGCGCACGCATCGCCTAACCCGTTGATCGGCCAACGATTCATGCGCCGCGCCACCGTTGCGGCAGCGCGCGGTCCGCTCACGCGCGCGATCGGACGATCCGGCGCAACGGCGGCGCCCCGAACGCAGCTTGACGTTCATGCACGCGACGCGTCAGGATCACACGAGCCGCACGCGGCCGCGCATCGCGCGACTGCACGCGCGGCGCCACGTGCGGGCCCTTTGGCCCGCATCGGACAACGACACATCATCCGAGGAAGACCATGGAACACTTCACCGCAGGGCAGTTGATCGTCTCGCTCGTGCTCGTCGCGATCGTCGTCTATCCGTATGTCCGAATCGTTCGGCGTACCGGACATTCAGGCTGGTGGATCCTGACGATGTTCATCCCGGTCCTGAACTTCATCATGTTGTGGGTGTTCGCGTTCGCGCGCTGGCCGTCGGTCGACGATCGGCATGGCTGAACATCGAGCGTGCTTGTCCACAGATTGTGTTGGCAAGCTTGTGGATAGCCTGCGCATACCGCGATCAAGCGCTTGATCCGAAAGGTTTTGTCCGTGCCGCTTCGAATCGTGCAGGCAGGCCCGCGGCATACCGACGCCGCGCCCGCCACGCGCTGAACGCGACCACTCGCGGGCTTGTCCACAATTTTTGTTGGCAAGGATGTGGATATCCTGAGCATGCGTGACCTAAGTCGTTGATCACACAACGTTTCGACCTGCCGGTCACGACCGCGGCACGGCGTGCCTCCATCGCTTCGCCCATCCGTCGATGAACGCACGCCGCGCCACCCGCTCAGGCGAACGTCGCGACCGCGATGCGCGCGGCGGCGGCGATCACGTCGTCCTTCGCCTTCGCATCGGCACGCGCCTGCGTGTAGTACACGACGAGCACGATCGGCGCGCGCGACGGCGGCCAGATCACTCCTGCATCGTTCGTCGTCCCGTAGTCGCCGGTGCCGGTCTTGTCGGCCACCTGCCACCCGGCCGGCACGCCCGCGCGAATCCGCTTGTCGCCGACCTTGTTGCCGCGCAGCCACGCGATGAGCCGCGCACGCTGCACGGGCGGCAGCGCGTCGCCGAGCGTGAGCACGCGCATGCTCGCGGCCATCGCGGCGGGCGTCGTCGTGTCGCGCGGGTCGCCCGGCAACGCGGTGTTCAGTTCGGTC
Organism: Burkholderia sp. RF7-non_BP4; assembly: GCF_001521935.1. NCBI lineage: Bacteria > Pseudomonadati > Pseudomonadota > Betaproteobacteria > Burkholderiales > Burkholderiaceae > Burkholderia > Burkholderia sp. RF7-non_BP4. The sequence goes on from NZ_LOTA01000025.1 coordinate 243,420, forward strand.
TCCCAGCGATCGAGCCGGAACATGTCGTCGCCGATCGAGCGTGCATACGCAGTCACCGCCTCCGGCCCGCCGATCAGCTTCATCGCCAGGTTCGCGGCCGAGTTGTCGCTGTACTGGATCGCCGCCTCGCACAACTCGGCGACGGTCATCCCGGTGCCGACGTGCTTGCCCGACACCGGCGAGTAGTTCACGAGATCGGACTGCGCGATCGTCACGCGCTGCTGCAGCAGCCCCGGGTGCTCGACGCTCTGCGCGAGCACCGCCGCGCTCAGCATCGCCTTGAACGTGCTGCAGAACGGGAAGCGCTCGTCCGCGCGATGCAGCGCGTGCAGGCCGCTCGCGGTGTCGATCGCGCACACGCCGAGACGGCCGCCCGCCGCGCGCTCGAGCGCGGCAAACGACGTCGCGGACGAAACGTCCCGCCCCGCGGCCGGCGGCGACGCGCACGCGGCGACGGTCAGGACGAGCGGCGCCGTCGCGGCGGCCAGCAACAGGGTTCGACGTTGCGATGAGTAGGTCATGTCGTGTCTCTCGTGGTGGAATGAATGCGGAACAGCCGGCCGGCGAGACAGCACTATCGTGACTTTACGGTTGCCTGACAAGCAACGATAATTGAGCGCTGCCACAAGAAATTCTTATGACCAAGCTCCGCCCTCATCTTCCGCTGAATGCCTTGCGCGCGTTCGAATCGTCGGCGCGTCACCTGAACTTCACGCGCGCCGGCCTCGAGCTGAGCGTGACCCAGGCCGCCGTCAGCCAGCAGGTGCGCTCGCTCGAGGAGCGGCTCGGCTGCGCGCTGTTCACCCGGCTGCCGCGCGGCCTCGGGCTCACCGACGAAGGGCGCGCGCTGCTGCCGGTGCTCAGCGACGCATTCAGCCGGATCGAGACCGTGCTCAAGCAGTTCGAGGGCGGGCGCTTCCACGAGGTGCTGACGCTCGGCGCGGTCGGCACCTTTGCCCTAGGCTGGCTAATGCCACGGCTGAAGCGCTTCGGCGACACGCACCCGTTCGTCGAGCTGCGGCTGCGGACCAACAACAACGTCGTCGACCTCGCGGCCGAGGGCCTCGATTTCGCGATCCGCTTCGGTGAAGGCAACTGGCCGACGACGCGCAACGAGCGGCTGCTCGACGCACCGCTCACCGCGCTGTGCGCGCCGGAGATCGCGCGGCGTCTCGCACGGCCGGCCGATCTCGCGAACGAAACGCTGCTGCGCTCGTACCGCACCGACGAATGGCTCGGCTGGTTCGACGCCGCGCAGCTCGAACCGTGGTCGGTGAACGGGCCCGTGTTCGATTCGTCGCGGCTGATGGTCGAGGCCGCGATGCAGGGCGCGGGCATCGCGCTCGCGCCGGCCTGCATGTTCGCACGCGAATTGCAGCTCGGCCAGCTCGCGCGGCCGCTCGACATCGACGTGCGCGCGGGCGGCTACTGGCTCACGTCGCTGAAGTCGAAGCCGCTCACGCCGGCGATGACGCTGTTCCGCGACTGGATCGTTGCGGAAGCGGCCGACGCGGCGCCGGTCGAATGATGGCGCCGTGCTTGTCCACAGATTGTGTTGGCAAGGGTGTGGATATCCTGGGTACCCGGGGCCTAACCCGTTGATCGCGCGCGAATTACCGCGCCGATGCACGCATCGGGCAGCGCGTGCCCAAAGGCGCGAGCCTGCCGGCCGCCGCGCGCCCGATCCTCAACCATCAGGAAGCAATCACGTCGGACTTATCCACAGATTTTGTTGGCAAGCCTGTGGATATTCCCCCAATGTGACGCGTAACATCCTGATACAAAAGGGGATTCAGTAGATCGGGCCAGACAGGTCAATGACGCGGCATCGTTTGCGGCCTCGAGGCCTGCACCACGCAGCCGGTTTTGGGGGCCGGACGGTTCTCCACAGATTGTGTTGGCAAGCTTGTGGATATCCTGCGCACCGGCGGGCTAACTCGTTGAGCGCACGGGGTTTTGTGCGCGCCGCGCAGGATTGGGCAGCACCGGCGCGGGCCGTGTGGCCGACGCCCGCGCTGCCGGTTCATCAATGGCGGTCGAGCCCGCCGCGCAAATCACGCGCCTTGTCACGCAGCGCCTCGTATCCGGAGCGCGCATGTTCGGGCAGGTCGGGATCGCCGATCAGCGCGCCGAGCGTTTCGATCAGGCTGAACAGGATGCCCTTCGCCGCGCCAGCCGCGATGCTCTGCGACTCGATCGACTTGTGCAGGTGGTCGACCGCCGCTTCCAGATTCTCGAGCTTGTGCTCGCCGTCGTCGGGCCGATTGTCGGTCGTCATCGTAGGTGCCTCCGCCATCGTTCAAGGGTCATGTCACGATTCTATGCCGCTGCGCGCGGACGTGGCGCGACATCGCGCAACGTCCGTGCAGGCCGCTGCACGACTACAGCACCGCGACCACCTTCACCCGCCCCGGCTGCGCCGCCGCCGCGACCACCTGGCCATCGACGCGCCGGAACGTCAGCGATACGGTTTCGTCGCCGACCCGCAGTTCGTCGATGCGCAGCCAGTCGACGCCTTCGGGCAGCGCCGGGCGCTCGACGCGCACTTCGTGGCGCGCCGCGTCCACGCTCACGCCGAGACAGGCCTGCAGCATCATGAACGGCGCACCGGCCGCCCACGCCTGCGGCAGGCACGCGACCGGATAAGCCGTCGGCGGCTCGCCGCGTCGGCGCGGGAACCCGCAGAACAGCTCCGGCAGCCGCATCTCGAAGCTGACCGCGGCTTCGAACAGCGCGCGCAGCAGGTTCACCGCGGCCGTCTTGTCGCCGTAGCGCGCAAGCCCGCGCGCGATCAGCGCATTGTCGTGCGGCCACACCGAACCGTTGTGATAGGCCATCGGATTGAAGCGCGGCTGGCCGGCCGCGAGCGTGCGAATGCCCCAACCCGTCTGGAACAGCGTCGAGCCGAGCACGCCGGCGACCGCCGCGCCGCGCTCGGCGTCGGGCAGCCCGAACGCGAGCAGATGGCCCGCGTTCGACGCCAGCACGCGGCACAGGTCGCCGTGACCGTCGAGCGCGATCCCGTAGAACTCGCCCTCCGGCATCCAGAACAGCGCGTCGACCTGGTCGCGCAGCGCCTTCGCGCGCAACGCATAGCGCGTCGCGTCGGCCGCGTGGCCGCGCCGGTGCGAGCACATCGACATCGCATCGAGCGCCGCGCACGCATACGCCTGCACTTCGACCAGCGCGATCGGGCCGTCGGGGAAGCGCCCGTCCGCATGGAACACCGAATCGTGGCTGTCCTTCCAGCCCTGGTTCGCGAGGCCGCGCTCCGACGTGCGCTGGTAATCGAGCAGCCCGTACGGATTGCGGTCGCACTTGTCGATCACCCACTGCGCGGCGCGCTCGAGCGCGGGCCACAGCTCGTCGATCAGCGCGTCGTCGCCGGTGTGTTCGACGTACGCGCCCGCGAGCACGATGAACAGCGGGGTCGTGTCGACGCCGCCGTAATACAGCGCGAACGGCACCTCGCCCGTCGCGGCCATCTCGCTGCGGCGGAACTCGTGCATGATCTTGCCGGGCTCCGCGTCGCGAAACGCGGACGTCTCGCGCGCCTGGTGCTCCGCGAGAAAGCGCAGCACGCCGCGCGCGAGCGACGGCTGCAGCCACAGCATCTGCAGCGACGTGATCACCGCGTCGCGGCCGAACGGCGTCGAGAACCACGGAATGCCCGCATACGGATACGGCCCGGTGTCGAGCTGCGTCGTGAGCAGCCCGAGATCCGCGAGCGACCGGTCGAGCCATGCGTCGAACAGCGGATTGCCGGTGTTCACGCGCGCCATCGACTCGCGCCGCGAACGCATCTCGCGATGCACGCCGACGAGCGCGGTGCGCAGCGCGACGCGGCCGCATCCCGGACCTTCCCCGTCGTGCGCGGGGCCGAGCGTCGCGTCGACGGTCAGGTAGATCGACACGCACGCCTGCGCGGCGATCGTCAGCGTGTAATCGGCGCGATCGACCGACAGCGCGTCGGGCGCCGGCGAGAAATGCACGGTCACGTTGCGCTCGACCTTGTCGAGGCCGTCGTAGCGCAGCCGCACCGCCCCGGCGTCGACGCGCGGCGCGACCACCGTGCCGCGCTTCGGGCGCGGCGTGCCGCGCACTTCGAACATGTCCTTGAAATCGGCCGCGAACGACAGCGACAGCGGCACCTCGGCCTCGCTCGCGCCGTAGTTCGTCAGCGTCAGCGCTTCGTACAGCACGTCGCCCGCGAGCACGCGCATCCGTTCGATGTGGATCACGCCCTCGGGCGTCTCGCGGCCGCCGAGCGGCGGCAGCGGGCGGTTCGTCAGGTGCGCGGTGAACGACGCGTTGTCCGCGCTCGTCGCGCCCGACAGCAGCGACGGCGCGCGGCCGCCGAAGGTCAGGCGCCATGTCGACAGCACGCGCATGTCGTCGACGAACAGGCCGTCGTCATGGCCGCCGATGTCGCCGAGCGCGTCGCTGACGACGAACGCGTCACCGGATTTCAATACGTACTGGTTGTTGCGTGCGAGTGCCTGCGGATCGGCTTCGGGGGCGATGAACGCGGCGCCCGTCGCCTGGGTCGGGGGAACCGGCGCGACTTGCGGCGCCTGCGTCGTGGTGGCTTCGGCGTGATTCGGCATCGATGCTCCTGTGTCGAGGCGCAACGCGCGGTGCGCGTCGCGTGTTTCGCACAGGATAGGCCAGAACGGGGGCCGCGCGCAGCGACGAAAAAGACGCGACCCCCACGGCGTTGCCGTCGCCGCGCGGGGTCGCGCACAGGCACATCAGGCGGCGCTCAGAATTTCCACAGGATGTTGCCGAGCACCGCGTTGTCACGCACGCCGCTGCCGTACTGGCCGCTGAACGTGAGGCCGAGCGTCAGGCGCTTCGTGATGGTCGCGTCGATACCCGCTTCGAGCACCGCGCTGTCGCGAGCAATCGGCACGCCCGACACCTGGAACGACGTACCGCCGTTCGCGAACGTGAACGCCGACGACGGCTGCACGTTGCCGAACGCGTGCCGCCAGCCGACCGTCCCGCGCGCGGTGAACGTGCCGCTCGCGATCGTGCCGAGCTGCGACGCGGCACGCACGCCGAGCGTCGAGAAACCGACGTGGGTCGTCTCGCCGCCGGCGCGCAGCGCGGCCGCGCCGCCGCTTTCCGTATAGCCGTCGGTATGCAGGTTCACGTAGGCAAGACCCGCGAACGGTTCGAGCGCGACCGGCCCGACCGGCAGCGCATAGCCGACTTCGCCGAACACCTGCGCGGAATGCGCGTTGTAGCCGGCCGAATCGTGATCGGAGAAGCCCGCGAAGCCCGGATTGCGGTCGCTGTTGATCCGGTACCACGTGTACGACGCGCCGCCGCGCACGCCGAGCGCACCGTACTGCGCGCCGCCGTACAGCGACAGGTAATAGCTGTTGACCGACGCCGACGAACTCTGGTCGTTGTCGAGCGAGCTGTGCGTGACGCCGGCGGCCAGGCCGGCACGCCACTTGTCGTTGAGCGCCATGTCGGCACCGGCGATGAAGCCCGTCATGCTGCGGTTGATCGCCGACGTGTTGCCGTCGCCCGCGAGCCTGCTGCGGCCGCCGAACGCCTGCCCCCAGACCACCGGCTGATACGGCGTGCCGCCATAGCATCCTTCGCGCGAACCGATCCGGCGTTCCGGCGGCAACGTCGGGTCGGCGACACCGGCCGTGTTGTCGCCGCACAGCGCGGCGCCGCCCGAGGACAGCGCGGCGAGCGGCCCCGATCCGGGTGCGAGGCCCTGGCGCACGCGATCGGTGACGGCATCGCGCACGTAGCGGCTGTCGAGCAGCAGCATGCTCTTCAGGCTCGCCTGCAGTTCGCCGTCGAGCATCCCGTAGGCCCGGCGCGCGGTGGCCGCGTCGGTCGTCAGTATCGTGTCGTACAGCGGATTGCCCGTGCCGAGCGCGCCGATCGCGGTCGCGACCGCGCGCTGGTTCGGCGTCGTCGCGACATCGGGCAGCGACGTGCCGTTCGTGACGAGCTGCAGGTACACGTGATCCGGATCGTAGCTGAGCGTCGGCATCAGGAACGCGTAGTTCGAATTCACCTGGCTGAACGTGCCCTGCACGCCCGACGATGCGGTGAGGATCGTGTACTTCGTGGTCGGCTGGTAGCTGGCCTGGTTCGCGAGCACCTGCACGGTGCCGCCGTTCAGCGTGGCCGCGCCGCTCGCCGCGATGCTGCCGCCCTGCTGCGGCGTGACCGCGACCTGGAGCGTCGAGCCCGGCTGGAACGTGACGTTGCCGGCGACGTTCAGCGCCGCGCCCGGCTGCGACACGGCCGCGAACGCGCCGCTCTGTACGACGACGCCGCCGACCGTGCCGGTGCCCGTCAGCGTCGCGCCGCTCTGCACGGTCACGGTCGACTGGCCGAGCGAACCGTCGACGGCGAGCGTGCCCGCGGCGACGGTGGTGGGACCGCTCAGCGTACTGAGGCCCGTCAGCGTCAGTTGTCCGCTGCCGGCCTGGGTCAGCGAGCCGGTGCCGGACAGCACGCTCGCGAGCGTCACGTGGGCGGACTGGTTGAAGATCAGCGCGCCGTTGTCGACGACATTGCCGACCACGCTGCCCGACGTGCCGCCGTTGCCGAGCTGCAGCGTGCCGCCCGCCGCGATCGTCGTGCCGCCCGTGTACGTGTTCGCGCCCGTCAGCGTCTGGATGCCGGTGCCCGCGACCGTCAGGCCGCCGGTCCCGCCGATCACCCCGCCGAACACGCCGCTGGCGGTTCCGCCCAGCGTCAGCGCGTTGCCGCCGAGGCTCACGTTGCTGCCGGCCACGCCCGACAGCGCGCCGAGCGTTTGCGCGCCCGACGCGCTGCTCAGGTCGAGCGTCGCGCCGGTGCCGGCGAGGTTCATCGTGCCGGTCGCCGCCAGGCTGCCGCCCGCGCCGACCGCCAGCGTGCCCGCGTTGATCGTCGTGCCGCCGGTGTACGTGTTCGCGCCCGTCAGCGTCGTGGTCGCCGCGCCGTCCTTCACGAGCGCGCCCGTGCCGGAGATCGCGCCGCTCAATCCGAGCGTATTGCTGCCGCCGAGCGTCAGCGTCGCGCCCGTGCCGAGAGCAATCGCATTCGTCATCGACAGGTTCGCGTTCGTATCGAGCGTCGCCGCGCCGCCGACGTTCAGCGCGCCGGTGCCGAGTGCCGCGGCGTTGCCGAGCACGAGGCCGCCGCTATTGAGGTTCGTGCCGCCCGAATAGGTGCTCGCGCCGTTCAGCGTCTGCGTGCCGGTGCCGGCCAGCGTCAGGCTGCCGGTCCCGCCGATCGCCCCGTTGAACGTGCCGCTGCCCGTCCCGCCCAGCGTCAGCGCGTTGGCGCCGATATTCACGTTGCTCCCGGCCACGCCCGACAACGCGCCGAGCGTTTGCGCACCCGTCGCACCGCTCAGGTCGAGCGTCGCGCCCGCGTTCGCGAGATTCATCGCGCCGGTCGCGGCCAGGCTGCCGCCCGCGCCGACCGCCAGCGTGCCCGCGTTGATCGTCGTGCCGCCGGTGTACGTGTTCGCGCCCGTCAGCGTCGTGGTCGCCGCGCCGTTCTTCACGAGCGCGCCCGCGCCGGAGATCGCGCCGCTCAATCCGAGCGCGTTGCTGCCGCCGAGCGTCAGCGTCGCGCCCGTGCCGAGATCGACCGCGTTGGTGATCGACAGGCTCGCGTTCGTATCGAGCGTCGCCGCGCCGCCGACGTTCAGCGCGCCGGTGCCGAGTGCCGCTGCGTTGCCGAGCACCAGGCCGCCGCTATTGAGGTTCGTGCCGCCCGAATAGGTGCTTGCGCCGTTCAGCGTCTGCGTGCCGGTGCCGGCCAGCGTCAGGCTGCCGGTGCCGCCGATCGCCCCGTTGAACGTGCCGCCGGTCGTCCCGCCCAGCGTCAGCGTGTTGGCGCCGAGATTCACGTTGCTGCCGGCCACGCCGTCCAGCGCGCCGATCGACTGCGTGCCCGCGGTCGCACCGCTCAGGTCGAGCGTCGCGCCCGCGTTCGCCAGATTCATCGCGCCGGTCCCCGCCAGGCTGCCGCCCGCGCCGATCGCCAGCGTGCCCGCGTTGATCGTCGTGCCGCCCGTATACGTGTTCGCGCCCGTCAGCGTCACGGTCGCCGCGCCGTTCTTCACCAGCGCGCCCGTGCCGGAAATCCCACCGCCCAGCCCGAGTGCATTGCTGCCGCCCAGCGTGAGCGCCGTGCTCGCGCCGAGATCGATCGCGTTGCCGATCGCCAGGTTCGTGGTCGCATCGAGCGTCGCCGCGCCGCCGACGGTCAGCGTGCCGGTACCGAGGGCCGCGGCATTGCCGAGCGCGAGGACGCCCGCGTTCAGCGTCGTGCCGCCCGTGTAGTTGTTCGCGCCGTTCAGCGTCAGCGTCGCCGCGCCGTTCTTCACGAGCCCGCCGCCGCCGGAGATCGTGCCGCCGAGCCCGAGATCGGTGCTGCCGACCACGGTCAGCGTCGTGCCGGTGGCGACGTTGATGCCGTTCGCGAGCGACACGTTGGTGGTCGCATCGAGCGTCGACGAGCCGTTGACGTTCACCGCGCCCAAACCCAGCGCCGCGTTGCTGCCGACGACGAGGTTGCCGCCGTTCAGGTTCGTGCCGCCCGTATACGTGTTCGTGCCGGTCAGCGATTGCGTGCCGGGGCCGGACAGCGTCACGCTGCCCGCACCGCCGATCGTGCCCGCGTAGGTTGCGTTGACGGTGCCGTTGAGCGTCAGCGTGTTGGCGCCGAGGGTCACGTTCGTGCCGGCCGCGCCGGACAGCGCGCCGATCGTCCGCGCGCCCGACGCGCCGCCCAGGTCGAATGTCGCGCCAGCGCCGGTCAGGTTCACCGTGCCGGTCGCCGCGAGGCTGCCCGCACCGCTCAGCGCGAGCGTGCCGCTGACGATCGTCGTGTCGCCCGTGTAGGTGTTCACGCCGCTCAGTGACAGCGTCGCCGCGCCGTTCTTCACCAGGCCGCCGTTTCCGCTGATCGTGCCGGACAGCCCGAGGTCGTTGCTGCCGCCGAGCGTCAGCGTCGCGCTGTTGTTGAGATTGACCGCATTGTTGAGCGTGACGCTCGCGCTCGTGTCGAGCGACGCCGCCGCATTGACGTTCAGCGCGCCCGTGCCGAGCGCCAGGTTGTTGCCGGCCACGAGGCCGCCGCCGTTCAAGTTCGTGCCGCCCGCATAGGTGTTGGCGCCCGACAGCGTCAGCGTGCCGCCGTCGTTCTTCGTCAGCGCGCCGCTGCCCGACACCGTGCCCGACAGCGTGAGCCCGGTCGCGCCCTGCACCGTCAGCGCGGTGCCGAGCGCCACGTTGTTCGACACGTTGAGCCCCGCCGTGCCCGCCTGCAACGCACCGCCGTTGGCCGTGATCGTGCCCGTGCCGAGCGACGCGTTGTCGTTGATGATCGCGACGCCGCCCGCGAGCGTCGCGTCCTGCGCGGTCGACGGGCCGTTGATCGTCCAGTTGCCGCTCGTGACGTCGAGATGATTGAAGTTGATGTAATTGTTGACCGCGATCGTGCCGTTCGCGGAGGTGCCCTGCTGCAGGTTCAGCGTGTTGTTGCCGCCCGCGCCGCCGTCGACGATGCCCGTCGCCGCCACGTTGATCGTGTTCGGGCCGATCGTGATGTTGAACGCGCCGCCGGTGCCGCCCGCCGCGTTGACCGACGAGCCCGTCACCGCGTTGAACGTGTTGTTGCTGTTCGCGCCCATCGACACGCCGCCGTTGATCGTGCCCGAGTTCGTGAACGTGTTGCCCTGCCCGGGCGTACCGTTGGTGCCGAGCGACACGCGGCCGTTGATCGTCCCGCTGTTCGTCATGTTGACCCTGCCGCCGCCGTACGCGGCGACCACGGGTGCATCCGCGCCGGACAGCGTCGCGCCGACCAGCGGATTCGAGCCGATCGTGCCGGTGTTGTTGATGGTCGACGTGCCGCCGGTGCCGTTCTGGACCGACAGCGCCATGCCGGTCACGCCGCTGATCGCCACCCCGGTCGAGCCGTTCATCGTGCCGTTGTTGGTGACGGTGGTGTTGCTCGCCGACGCATTGCCGACCACCGCCCCGCTCGACAGCACGCCGAGCCCCGAGCCGAGCGCGGACGGGTCGATCAAGCCGTTGTTGGTCAGCGTGTTGTTGTTCCCGGTCAGCGACATCGCGGTGCCGCCGACGCCCAGCAGCACGCCGACGCTCGCGCCGGGATTGACGGTGACGTTCAGGTTGTTCGCGCTGTTCGCATAGCTCGGCGCCAGCGGATTCGCGACGCCCGAGCAGGTTACCGTGGTGCCCGCCGTGCTGCAGGTCGCGTACGCGGGAACGATGCCCGCGCCGGACAATGCCAGGAAAACCCCCGTCGGCAACAGGAATCTCGGAAACGGCTCCCCACTCTTCTTCGAATGCGCAATGTTCATGCTTCCCCTCATCATCGGCATGGATGCTGATCGGACCGGCGACAGCGGAAAATCCGGGACGCAAGCGTGCCCTCCGGCGGTCGCGGAACGACGTCGGTTTATTCGTGGATGAACTGCTGGTTAATCGATTCTCGTTTGCGAACGCAAAACTAACCGGATGCCATGATCGTGACCCCTCGTTTTTTTATGCAGCGACTTTCTGGTTGATTTGATTTCCGCCTGCTTTTGTCAGACTAGGCTATATCAAAAAAACACGGTTTTCCAGTCGATGTTTGGTTATCTGATCGAGGTCAATCGAATACGTATTTTTTACTTGGGGAAATGCGCGAAGCGACCGGCTTACGCGGGCTTCCCGGTCATTCCGGAAAAATCCGGGGCCAAGCTACCGACGCCGCGGAATCCGTGAAAACACCGATATTTCGCACTGAATCGCCGGCTGGATTTTCGCGGTGCGATATGAATGACGACGGCGGCAGCCGGCACACATTATCCGGATCCATTTCATTTGCATAATTGAAAGCACGGATTTTCAACGCCCCGCCAGGCACGTTCGAATCAGGCGCACGTGAAATCGCCGTTTTGAAATGAAAATGAAAGCCGTGAAATCGATCGATTCCCGGCCGGCACGGCGTGTTACGAAAACAGGCTCATCAGATAGAGCATCGGCCGGAACGACATGGGTCGCGCACCGGGATCGAGCCACAGGCGCAGTGCGTAGATCGCGTATGCGGGCACTTCCCGCCAGCTCGAATAGATATCGCGCCACTGGAAGCCGCGCGGAAACGCGGCGAAGATGTTCGCGGGCGCGATGCCGACCCGCTCGAACGCGAGGCGCGCCCGCGCGAGGTGGTAATACTGGCTGACAATCAGCACGCGCGACATCCGGTGCGCCTGCATGTACGCGCGCGCGCGCTGCGCGGTCGCGAGCGTGTTGTCGCCCTGGTCGTCGACGGCGATCCGGTCGGCCGGCACGCCGCGCGCGACCAGATAGTCGCGCATCGCGGTCGCCTCGTTCAGCCCGGGGCCGTCGATCGCGCCGCTGACGAGGAACGCCGGACACTGCCCGGTGCGGTAGCAGCGCACGCCGACATCGAGCCGCGCCGCGAGCACCGGTTTCGGCGCGCCGCCGTCGTCGAGCGCATTGCCGAAGATCACCGCGACGTCGGCCGGCGCGCTCGGCATCCGCATCCCGGTTCCGACGAGCACGACGGCCGCGACGATCCACAAACACGCGAATGCGGCCAGCACGCGGCCGATCCGGGCCGCACGGCCCTTCTTGAAACGCTGGTTCAAAGGTGTCGGACTCCTGGGGAAGCGTGCCGCCGGTTTGCACGGCATACGGCCCGGCATGCTGCCACGACGCGCTCGCGCCTGTCCAGGTAACGCGGTCGATACGACCTGCCGAGCATGTCCGGAGAATCCGGACGACGTTCGGCATGCTGGAGATTCGGGGTTCGAAAGACCGGCGAGGAACGCCAATGCGCCGGCCCGGCCGGCGTCAATCCACCGGACACGTCGCGAGCCGCCCCATCGCCTCCCCCGCGCCGCGCACCGCGCAGGTGGCCGGCTCGTCGGCGATCCGCGCGGTCAGCCCGGTCTCGTCGCGCAGCAGGCGTTCGAGGCCCGCGAGCAGCGCGCCGCCGCCCGTGAGCACCACGCCGCGATGCGCGATGTCGGTCAGGAGTTCGGCCGGCGCATTTTCCAGCACCGACTTCACCGCGCCGATCACCTGCTTGAGCGGTGCGGCCAGCGCGTCCGCCACGTCGTGGTTGGACAGCTCGATCGAGCGCGGCAGGCCGTCCGCGACGCCGCGCCCGATCGCGCGCGTCGACGTGCGCGGCACCGCGCTGGTGGCCGAGCCGATCGAATTCTTCACGCGCTCGGCGGTCTGCTCGCCGAGCAGCACGCCGTACAGGTTGCGCACGTGGTTGACGATCGCCGCATCGAACTGGTTGCCGCCCACGCGGATCGCCTCGCGGTAGACGATGCCGCCGAGTGCGATCACCGCGACTTCGGTCGTCCCGCCGCCGATATCGATCACCATCGAGCCGACCGGCTCGGTCACCGGCAGGCCCGCGCCGAGCCCGGCGGCGAGCGCTTCCTCGATCAGTTCGACGTCCGATACACCGGCGGCGAACGCGGCCTCGCGGATCGCGCGGCGCTCGACCGCCGTCGCATCCGACGGCACGCACAGCGTGACCTCGACGCGGCGGCCAAAACGCGAACGCGTGCGCGACATGTCGATGAAGCGGCGGATCATCTGCTCGGCGGCGTGCGCATCGGCGATCACGCCATGCCGCATGGGCCGCACGGCCTCCAGATGCCCCGGCTCACGGCCGAGCAGCGCCTTCGCGAGCTCGCCGACCGCTTCGAGCGTCGGTCGCGCGTCGGTCGCGCCGCCCTTGCGAAAGCAGACCACCGACGGCTGGTTCAGCACCACGCCGCGCTCGTGCGTATAAATCCGCGTACTCGCCGTTCCAGGGTCGATCGCAACGGGTTGCGCAAACAACTTTCCGAACAGCGGTGTCGACATATCAAGCCTTTTTTTTGAACAAACCGGCCGAAATGGCCAGGCCGCGTCCCCGCGGCGCGCTTTTACCGCCCCATCACGGACTTAGCGGCAAATGGTTCCGGTACTTTAGACAATTCCGATGATTTTTTCGCGACGAGATTGCCAAATGTGCGTTTCGGCAGGCCCGCGGCTACGCATCGGCCTCTCGCGTCGCGCTTGTAAAACACGGTAATCTCTCGGTCTTGCCTGCTCCCGGCAGGCGTCCGACGACCGATCACGCCAGGTATTCCTCCATGACAGCGACCGCTTTTCCCCGCTGGCTCGGGGTGCGCCCACTCGGCGCAACGCTCGTTGCGCTCTGGTGCTGCACCGTTGCCGCCCAGCCCTTGCCGGCCGCCGACACCCCCGCCGGCCCCGTGACGGCGGCCACTGCCGCCGCACCGGGCGCGCTCGCCACGACGGCCGCCGCCCCCGCCGCCAAGCCCGCGCCGACCTGCAACGCCGACGGCGGCCCGGCCGGCCGGCCGGCGATCGGCCTCGTGCTGTCCGGCGGCGGCGCCCGCGGATACGCGCACCTGGGCGTGCTGAAGGTGCTCGAGGAGAACCGCATTCCGATCGACTGCATCGCCGGCACCAGCATGGGCGCCGTGGTCGGCGGCCTGTATGCGAGCGGGATGGCCGCCGACGAGATGCAGAAGCAGCTGTCGGAGGTGAACCTGGCCGACATCGCGTTCGACGTGACCGACCGCGCGGACCTGCCGCAAAGCAGCCGCGAGGACGAGCGACTGTACATCAACAGCCTGACGCTCGGCTTCGGCAAGAAAGGCGTGAAGGCGCCGGTCGGCCTCGTGCAGGGCAACCGGCTGCAGGCGCTGCTCGCGAACTGGACCGCCGCCGTGCCGACCAACCAGCCGTTCGACCAGCTGCCGATCCCGTATCGCGCGGTCGCGACCGACCTGCAGACGGGCCAGATGGTCGTGCTCGACCACGGCTCGCTGCCGCTCGCGATCCGCGCGAGCATGGCGATGCCCGGCCTGTTCGCGCCGGCCGAGATCAACGGCCGCGCACTCGTCGACGGCGGGCTCGTCAGCAACCTGCCGGTCGACACCGCGCGCCAGATGGGGGCGAAGGTCGTGATCGCCGTCGACATCGGCTCGCCGCTGCGCCCGCTCGACGCGCTCGCGTCGCCGGCCGACGTGATGCAGCAGATGGTCGGCATCCTGATCCGCCAGAACGTGACGTCGCAGCGCAAGCAGCTCGCCGCGCAGGACGTGCTGCTCACGCCCGACCTCGGCGCGCTCGCGTTCACCGATTTCCAGAACGCGAAGCAGGCGATCGCCGCCGGCGCGGCCGCCGCGACCGCGGCGCTGCCGCGCCTCAGGCACTTCGCGCTCACGCCGGAACAGTACGCGGCCTACCGGTCCGCGCATGCGCAGCCGCTGCCGCCGCCGATCCGCATCACGCGGATCGAGATCAAGACGACCGGCGGCGTGCCGAAGCGTGTCGTCAGCGACGCGCTGCATGTGAAACCGGGCGACACCTACGATCCCGCGACCGTCAGCCAGGACCTGCTCGGGCTGACGACCGGCGGCAATTTCGAGAGCGTGACGCAGCAGATCGTGAGCCACGGCGACGAGAACGTGCTCGAGATCGATGCGCGGGAGAAATACTGGGGGCCGAATTTCCTGCTGTTCGGCGTCGGCATGTCGAGCAGCTCGACCGACGAGGGCGGCTTCCGCCTGCACGTCGGCTACCGGCGGCCGTGGCTCACCGAATCGGGTCTCGAGTTCCGCGCGGACACGACGATCGGCAGCGATCTGCAGTCGGCGCGCGTCGAATTGCGCCAGCCGCTGCCGGCCGCGTACGGCTTCTACATTTCGCCCTATGCGGAATACCAGCGCCGCTACGTGAACCTGTACGACAACAGCGGCGAGGTGAAGCTGAATCAATACTTGATGCAGACGGCGCGCACTGGGCTCGACTTCGGCCTGCCGATCGCACGGCTCGGCGACTTCCGGATGGGTATCGGCTACGCGACGGGGCATGGCTCGCCGAACTACAACCTGCCATTCCCGTTCGACGACGGCAGCTCGACGCTGATCTGGCCGAGCTTCACGTCACAGGCGCTGACTGCGCGTGCGCGGCTCGTCATCGATCAGCTCGACGATCCGATGTTCCCGCGGCGCGGCTACTACGGCGAATTCCGTGTCGAACGGTCGCTGTGGTCGCACAACACCCAGTCCGCCCAGGACCTCGCCGATGCGTCCAACACGCCCTATACCGAGCTCTACGGCAAGGCGATGATCGCGCAGCAGTTCGGCCGGCACAGCGTCAGTGCAACGATCGAGGGCGGCAAGAGCATCGGCGGCACCAACCTGATCAACGCGTTCAACTTCACGCTCGGCGGGTTCCAGCATCTGGCCGCGTATGCGGCCGACCAGCTGACCGGCAACGAACTCGCGTACGGCAACGTGACCTACATGAACCAGCTGATGACCTTCAACGCGTCCCCGATCAAGGCGCTGTCGGTTGGCGCCAGCGCGGAAGTCGGCAACGTGTGGTCGAGCGGCGTGAACGTCGGCGGCGGCACGCTCAAGCAGAGCTACACGTTCTTCACGAGTCTGTCGACTGCATTCGGTCCGCTGTACATGGGTGTCGCGCTCGCGCCGGGCGGCCGGCGCAACATCTACCTGCAGCTCGGCCGCACGTACTGACGGCGCTCAGATCGGCCAGCTGATCTCGAAGCGCGCGCCGCCGAGTTCGACCGGATCGACGACCGCGATCCGGCCGTTGTGCGCGTGAAGCACCTGCCGCGTGATCGCGAGGCCGAGCCCGTAGCCGCCCGTGCGGCGGTCGAGACGCACGAACGCATCGAAGATCCGCTCGCGCTCGCTCTCCGGCACGCCCGGGCCGTCATCCTCGACGAAGATCGCGATGTTGCCGTGCTCGATCGCGATCCCGACGACGATCCGCGACGCCGCATATTTGCTCGCGTTGCGCAGCAGGTTGCGCATCGCATACGACATCAGCCGCCGGTCCATCTTCACGCGCAGGTCCGACGCGATCGCGATGCGCGACTCGATCGCGCGCTCCGGATACAGCAGCTGCGCGTCGCTGATCTGGTGCTCGAACCACGCGACGGGCGCGGTCAGTTCGAGGTTCGACTGCAGCGAGCTGTATTCGAGCCGCGCATACGTGAGGCTCATGTCGATCAGCTCCTCGAGCTCGGTCACGTCCTGCGCGATGCTCTCCAGCGCACCGTTGTATTCGGCGGCGGAGCCCGGTTCGCGCAGCATCTCGAGCGCGAAGCGCACGCGCGCGAGCGGCGTGCGCAGCTCGTGCGAGATCCCGTTCGTCAGGTCGCGCTGCGCGGCGATCAGCCGTTCCATGCGCATCGCGAGCGCGTTCAGCGTGCGCGCGAGCGGGCCGATGATCACGCTGTGCGACTCCCGCGCGCGCGTGTTGAAGCGCCCGCCGGTGAAGTCGATCGCGCGCTCGCGCACCATCACGAGATCCGACCAGACCGGCCGCATCCACCGATACGCGGCGAGCGCGGGCGCGGCGAACACGAACGCGAGCACGATCCAGATATCGCCCGGCAGCGCGTCGAACGCGTGCCACACGACTTCCGGCGACAGCACCACGCACAACGCGAGCGCCGGCACGAGCGCGGTCAGCAGCACGAGGCCGAGCAGATGCAGGTAAGTCCGCACGTACAGGCGCGACCAGCTCGGAATGCGGTCGGCGCGCGTGTCGGTCCACGCGCGGCGGAAATGCAGCCAGCGCCATTTGACATAGCGCGGCGCCGAAAGCGGCGCTGCGTCGGGATGCGAAGGGGTGCGTCGGATCATCGCGGCTTCCGGCTATCGTGCGATGCGGGGATGCGGCGGCCGACGGCGTCGTGCCGGGCCGGCGTCATTCCCACGCATGCTTGCTGAACTGGTAACCCTTGCTGCGGATCGTCTTGATCCGCTGCGGGTTGCCCGCGTCGTCGTGCAGCTTGCGGCGCAGCTTCGAGATGCGCCCGTCGATCGTGCGGTCGAGACCGTCGAACTCGACGCCGCGCAGCTGCAGCATCAGGTCGTCGCGGCTGACGACTTCTCCCGCGTGGCACACCAGCACCCACAGCAGGTCGAACTCGGCCGACGTGAGGTCGGGTGAGCTGCCGCCCGGCAGCACGACCGAACGGTCGGTGCGGTCGATCGAGAACTGGCCGAACGTGTAGCGCTCCGGCTGCGGCGCGGCACCCTCGGCCGCGCGCGCGGGGACGCGGCGCAGCTGCGCCTTGATCCGCGCGAGCAGGATGCGCGGCTCGACCGGCTTGTGCACGTAGTCGTCGGCGCCGAATTCGAGGCCGAGCAGCTCGTCGAACGGCTCGTCGCGCGCCGTCACCATGATGATCACGCCGTCGTACTGCTTGCGCGCCTCGCGGCAGATCTCGAAGCCGTCCTTGCCCGGCAGGTTCACGTCGAGAATGACGAGATCCGGGCGCGTGGACAGGATCGCCGGCACGGCGGCGTCACCGTGCAGCACAGTGTCGACTTCGTAGTCGTTCTTGCGCAGGTAGCCGGCGATCAGCGTGGACAGGCGGGTGTCGTCTTCGACGAGCAGGATGCGAAAAGACATGGGCAACGGTCGGATCATACGGGGAGACCGTGGCGGCGGCGGGCTTGCGCCGGCCGCCGGCCATCGGCCGAAACGTACCGCATGATACTGCGCCCGCCGATTGCCCGTTCGAAGATCTGGAGAATAAGGGCGCGATGGCTGCCACGCTTGACGAATCGGCGCCGAAACGGTTCCATACGGGCTCTTTGAAAACCGGGCTCCGCGCCCGCCCTGCCTCGTACGCGATGAACTATCAGCCGATCCTCGAACGCATCCACGCCGAACTCGCCCCCTGGATCGGCCAGGGACGCGTTGCCGACTACATTCCCGAGCTCGCGAAAGTGCCCGCCGACAAGTTCGGGATGGCCGTCGTGACGCTGGACGGAAACGTTTACACCGTCGGCGACGCGCAGGAGCGCTTCTCGATCCAGAGCATCTCGAAGCTGTTCGCATGCACGCTCGCGTTCCAGTTGCTGGGCGATGCGCTGTGGGAACGGGTCGGCCGCGAGCCGTCCGGCACCGCGTTCAATTCGCTCGTTCAGCTCGAAAGCGAGCGCGGCAAGCCGCGCAACCCGTTCATCAACGCCGGCGCGCTGGTCGTCACCGACGTGCTGTGCCGCCGCTTCGTCAAGGCCGAGACGGCGCTCGTCGAATTCGTGCGGCGGCTGATCGGTGTTGGCGACGTCGACTACGATTCGCGCGTCGCGCTGTCGGAACTGGAACATGCGGAACGCAACCGCGCGATGGCACATTTCATGGCGAGCTTCGGGAACATGCAGATGCCGCCCGACATCGTGGTGGACGCGTATTGCCGCCAGTGTGCGATCACGATGAACTGCATCGAGCTTGCGCAAGCGGCGCTGTTTCTCGCGAACGGCGGCATCGCGCCCGTCACCGGCGAGCGGGTCGTCGATGCGAGTTCGGCGAAGCGATTGTCGGCGCTGATGTTGACCTGTGGCACCTATGACGCGGCGGGCGACTTCGTTTATCGCGTCGGCTTGCCCGCCAAGAGCGGGGTCGGCGGCGGGATCGTCGCGGTGCTGCCGGGCGACATGGCCGTGTGCGTGTGGGCGCCGGGGCTCGATGCGAACGGGAACTCGTTGGCGGGGACGTTGGCGCTGGAGTGGTTGACGACTTATACGGGGAGGTCGATTTTTTGAGGGGGCTGGGTTGGGTTTAGGCGGACCTCATTGGCGCAATGTCGGTGGGTTCATAGCGGCGGGTGGTGGTGCGTTCGACGGGGAAGTCGGTTTTCGGCAGCGATCGACCCGAAGCGGTCTTCTGCATGGCTAACGCCGGCGTCTGCTTTGCAATCGTTAGCCGTCGGTCGCGGTCGCCAGCTGACTTCACTGTTTCGGCCACATAGTTTAGCAATGCGCCGATGCCGACGCCCGCGAGCCCCGATACGGCGCTGATGATGGCGTTGACATTCGCGGAGTCCATCTAGTGCGGCCCCTTGAACCACTTTTCGGCTGCCTTTACCGATATCAGATCTTTGAGCTTATTGAAGTCTGAATCGCCTGCGACTTAGCACACTTCTTGCCGATATCAGGCCGCAGCTCACGGTAGCGCCTGACGATGTCAAAGACGCATTCGTCCTTGTCGGCCGCTTGTCGTGGTCTGCGGCCTTCATGCAAAGGCAGACTCGCCGTCAGAAGCGTCTTGATGTTTTCCAAGCACCTCGATGATCTGAGCTCCAAGTCGGAGTGCTTCGTCCGCCTGTTCCAGGCTGACAGGCTGAGCGTGGATCGCTGCATTGCACACGTTGTTGACGTACTTGAAGGGCTTCGCAAGGTACTCGTACGAAGGATCGGTTTGGATGAACCTCTGAAAGAGCTGCCTCATGGTGGCAAGCTTGATTGGATCGTCGCCAGGATTCGCCACAATCAACCTTGCCCCGACGATCCGGCGCAGCAAGCGTTCAATGTCCATCCGAACCTTGGCAAGCATGAGCGGGATGTCTCCGTCTTGCTGCGCGCGGATCGTCCGCTCGTACTTCTCAACGGTCGACTGATCGACCGGATTGAGGTTTTCGCCGAGCTTTTTTTGCGCTTCGCGTAGCTGTTCAGGACTTGTGCCATGCACATGGACCTGTGTCGAGACTCGTTGCGTCGCCAAGTTGGTCGAGACAGCGCTCATCGTGTTCCGCACCTCATTCTTGAACTCACGCAGCTCTTCCTTGGCCGCCGCCGCTTCCTTCTTTGCTTCCTTGACCTCACGCTCCAGTTCGATCCACGAACCGATCTTGATCTTGTTGAAGAACGGCAAGAATAGGAAGAAAAGTGTCAACGCGACAAACAGTGCATCGCCGATGAGCGATTCAGTTTTCGGCGGAAATCCGGCCTTTATGACAAAGCCGATCCCAAAATAGCCTGCGACCAGCCAAGACGGAATGGTGAGCCACCAGTTCATACGTTCGGGTTCAACAAAACGTTGTTTACCAGATCGGTGATTTGATCTTCAGCTTGTACAGGGGTGAAAGCCGCGGACGAAGGGTGAGCCGCAGAGTTGCGACGATTCAGACGATCCGTCAGGGTCTTGCAGACGGTGGCATCGAAGATGCGCGCCCCGCGGCAGATTTCGATCACCTGACGTTCGCCGTAGTCTTCGAAGTCGGTCAGCTTTGTGATGTCTGGAAGCTTGGCGTAAGTCTTGGATTTCTGGCCATTGAAGGCAGTCACGTGGCCGCAGTAGATGCGGTCAAGGACATGGGAGTATGTCAGGTTCCACATCATCACAATGGCTGCGCGGTACGCGCCATGCTTGAAGCAAACGAGCGCCTCGTTCAAGAAGACCTTGTGTGTCGGGTTCGTGATCTTGACCACCAAGCCGTCTAGCAGAGCCGTTGTCGCCACCGAGCTAGACCGCACCGGTAGGAGCTTTTCCATTTCTCCCCGAACTGCGCTCGCGAGCTTATAGCCCTTTGGGCTCCGAATGGCGCGGACTGGCCGCTTCTCCAAGATTTTGGCAAGCGCCGCGGAGACGTTCGGAATCGGAAGATGCACAGCGTCGTAGCAGGCACGAATATCTGCCGGGCTGAAATACTCCTGCCCCTTAACTTCGTGGAAAAACCAGCCAAAGACCTCAATCTGGTACGGCGCAGATTTCTGATTGAAGTCCTTGATCGGCGAGATGAAGTGTTGAACGTCCTTCAAGTGTCAGCCTTCCCCATTTCCCGAACTCGCCGCTCACCAGCGTTGTTTATGGTGCATGTGCCCGGCATCACTCCTGCGACGAAAAGTTGACGCTTCTGGTGTCTCAGGTCGGCGATGGGTGTTGCCGCGTTCCCTGGCAACGACCAGTCATAGTGCATGTACGCGGTGAAGAAGTGTTCTGTTGTCAGGTCCTCAACCCCGACGGTGTGCTTAAACCAATACGCAATGCACAGGTAGCGATCAAGATGCGTCGAGGGCTTCTTTTCGTTTATGAACGCCTCGAGCGTCGGAGCGGAGTCGTCGAACTTCAACTCCTTCATGACCTTGAAGTTTTTCGGCTTTTTGGGAGCTCCCTGCTTCTTTGGAGCGGGGGCAGCGGCTGGTGTCGCATCTTCTACGTCTGAATCCTGCGGCACTTCCTCGACAAGTTCTGGCTCCCCCTCCTCACCGTTGGCGGCTGCGAGACGAGGCGCAGAGGGGCCTCGAAGCTGAGGTTTCGCTTCCTGGACGATGCCAAATCCGGATTGAGAGAATGCGGCCTTGATCGCATCGAGTCCCTTTTGAAGGCTCGCGTCGGATCCCTTCATCGTGAACCTGACCATCGAGACGGTGATTTCGCCCTCTTGCTCTGAAGTGTTCTTTGACGGCTTCGCCATGTCTGCTCCTTCGGGGACGCAACGATTTTCTCAGAGACGATTACATACCGCAACTTCTAGCAAATCAGAATAAGTTTATGACGATTTGGAAAGCAATTTAGCCCCCGTGTGGGATGTTCCCAGCGGATCGTCATCACACGTTGCGGGCTGTGGAGGCGAGGGGTACGCAGAGCGCTCGTGGGAACAGTGGCCGTATAACGTTCCGCGGCCATTCCGCAGACGGACATCCAGCCTGAAGTAGCCACCACCGGGAGAATCGTTCTGGACCAAGAGCACGAAGTGTGACCGCGTCCGATTGCGGGCGAAGTAGCGAGCCGCAAAATTCAGGGGCCGGCCTCGAGCCTGGGTCACTCTGATCAGCGAGTTCTTGATCGAAGGGGACTCATTACCTTTGGAACACCCCTTGCTCTGTCCGACATTCTATCGTTTCGGCGAAGTCGTGAAAGTCGTTTGTAAATCATTTGGTCTACGCTGACTCAGGCGAGAAAGTTGATCGCGAAGCATCTTCAAAATGCATTCTCTTTTTGGAGATTGATCATGCGTCGTCCGTTAGCCGCTGCTGCCATTCTTGTTGCGTCGTCATTTTCCTGCTTCATGGAGTGCGCAAGTGCTCAGATATGTCCATATTCCAGCACCGCCTTGCCGCCCGGAACCTTCCAGGAGTCGTGCAATGCCTGCAAAGTGAGCGGAGGTATTCTCTATTGCGGCAACTGCCCGACTGGCTCCAGCTGCGGACTGTACGGGTGCAGCCATAGTTCCTCAATCGATATTTGCTCGTGTCTGAACCCGCAAACTGGAATGCTGCAGATCTGGAATCACAACGGTAACCTAGAGTGTGGTAACGGCTGATGTCGCCAAGAGCCCTTACCACCTGCTTCGTCAGCAAGCGAAACAAGGTCTTAATTTACGCCTGCGTGAGCTGCATCGGACAGGGTTACGCCCTAGTGGGAGCTGCCATGGCCACTGTCAATTTTAGAGTTTGTACGCCAAACGCTATCGGCGACACGACAATCGTCGTCAAAGATCAGAACAACAATGGAGTGGTTATATTTAACGGCCCGGTCGCACAAGACAGCTGTAGCGCCTCAATCCCAGCGACGGGGAACGGCTCCGATGAAGCCACACTTTTAATCTCGGTGAATGGTGGCACCCCATATACAAAAGACTTTGTCAAGGACGGCGACGATGTAAACGTGTTTTAGTGTTCCGTACTGCGTCGCGAGGAGCAGGATGCCAAAAACGACAACCCGTATTCGTTGAACTCATTCGTAACTGAGAATGTTAGTCCTTCAAAGGGATTGCCGCTTGCGGGATGGAGCCGACACCTGAACGTCCAATCAGCGGCGCATAGTGATGGCGCTTTGTCGCCGGAAGCCGCCGCCCATGACCATCGTTAACTGCTGAACGTCGAACTTTGAGCGGCCCAATGCGCGCCGCTGCTATAGTCGAACAGCCAAAGCAACTTTTCGCCGTGACATGAGCATGCAATCCGCATCAACACCTGCAACCGTCACTCCAATGATGCAGCAGTACCTGCGCCTTATCTGACAAGGCCCGACGCACAAAGCTACGCTGAAACCTACGCCCGCACTTTTATGGATGGGCCGCTACCGACCCGAAGCGGACCATCAATGTACTCCGGTGTAAATGGCGGGTCCTAGCTTGGAACCGACGTCCAAACATCAAAACTGGGCGAGGATAAGCAACTCGGTATTTTCATTACGTTAGAACTTCGGGTTAACACCTCTTTATGGGCCGCGTTGAACATCCTAGGCTCACTGTAGCCATTCAAATAGTATTACCCATCTAAATTACTAGCCAATGGGGTGCACAAATGGTTACCAAAAAAGAAACAATAAAGCCACCGACATCGAAAGAATTGAAAGATGCAGGCAAAGAGTTGCCGAAAGGACACTCCTCTGCCGGCCGCACCATGGCAGACAAGTCGGTCGCGGTGAAACAAGGCGTTGCAGCGCCAAAGAAGAAATGAAATTGCAGACAATGCGACGGAAAAATAGAGGTACGGTTGCGCCGATTCATGGGCAACTGAATCAGTTTCAAATAAATTGTCTCCACATATCGCAAAACGGGGTGGCATATGGCGCTTTACAAATACTCCAATCACTTGCAACAAAACCAGCACGGAAATTTCGATTCTCTCCGCGATCCAGGTACACAAGCCCCGGACGCTGGTATCTACAGGTGCAACGCTTGCGGGCACGAGATAGGGATAGCAAAGAACCATATACTCCCGCCTCAGAATCATCATACACATACTGCCAATCAAGGGCCTATCCGCTGGAAGCTATTAGTGGCGACGGAAAACTAGTGATTCATCGCGCGACAGTGTCGTATTTGTCCGTTTGATCGTCACACAAGTTCAAAGCGATCCTACATCCTGACTGGGTACGGTCGAAGGAGAGGATTTCGGGAAATGGCCCAATGTCCGCACAGAATGATAAAGCAACGCCCGTATGTGGAACTCGAACGGCCGTTTGCGGATAGGGCTCACATCTGAACGTCCGAATGACCGGCGCAGTTAACGACCGTTCATGGCCGAGGCCGTGTAAAAACGCGCAGAACGGCCGACCGGTGACGCCCAGTTGGGCGCTCAGTTGTTTTCGACCGAGGTGCAGGCAGATTAAGTAATCGTGTTTTGCGGGTAAGCAGCGTCGGCTCGCGAGTTCACGCGCCTGCCAGCTTCATCGCTCGCATCGTTTTTGCGAATCCGAGTATCCTGATCACCCGCTTGAGGTTGTAGGCCAGTACATGCAAACTCATTTCGGCCGCAACATGGCCCAAACAGCGAGTCTGGAAGTGGGTTGAGCCCATCCAGTGTTTGAGTGTGCCGAACACGTGTTCGACCGTCCGGCGCCGTATCGTCATGGCGTCAAGCTGGCGATCCAGTCTTGACTGCATTGCCTCAAGCACCGCCTCGTGTTCCCATCGTCGGATGCGTCTGTAGTCTGCCGGCGTGCACTGGCTTTTCATCGGGCACTTCGGGCAAGCGCTACTCCAGTACGTTCGCAGCTCCAGCAGATTTGCGCCTTCGAAGGAGGTGTATCGGTATATCGCACGTTGACCTGCTGGGCACAGGTACTGATCATCCCTGGCGATATAGATGAATTCGGCCCGGTCGAACCGTCCATCCGCCTTTGCACCTGATGTCTGTGTTTTCGGTACCAGCGCCGCAATACCCGCGTCGTCGCAAGCCTTGATTTCCGTTGCATTGAAGTATCCACGATCGGCCAGTGCCTTGAGCTTCTTCTTGCCCATCGCTTCGCGCGCGGCTTTGGCCATTGGGCTTAGCTGCGCGCGGTCACTACCGACGTTCGTCACTTCGTGTGTCACGATGAGGTGATGCTTCGTATCAACAGCCACCTGAACGTTGTAGCCCACCACGCCTGTGCCTTTTGCCTGCGACATCATCGAGCGCGAGTCGGGATCAATCAGCGAGACCTGTTTTTCCGGTAAGTCATTCAACAGTTCTGCGGCTCGATCCAGTTCCCGCATCTGCTCGCGCAGCGTCTGGATCTTTTCTCTTAGCCGTTCGGTTTTGGCTTCCACCTCGACTGGCTGCGTGCGATCCGCCGTCTCCAGAGCATCCAGATAACGCTGAATGCTCTGTTCGATCTGTTCCTGACGCCTAGCGATCTTGTTGGGCGTGAAGTTGTTATCGCGGCTGTTGACGGCCTTGAACTTGCTGCCGTCGATGGCAACGACTGCTTGCGTGAAGAGCTTCAAGTCGCGGCATATCACCACGAAGCGCCGACATACATTGCGAATGCCGACGCCGTTGTTGCGTCTGAACTCGGCGATTGTCTTGAAGTCCGGCGCGAGGCGCCCGGTCAACCACATCAGTTCGACATTACGCTGGCACTCGCGCTCCAGACGTCGGCTCGACTGCACGCGGTTTAGATAGCCGTAGATGTAGAGTTTGAGCAGAACGGCCGGATGGTAAGACGGTCGGCCCGTATTCGCAGGCGTGGTGCCCTCGAATCCCATCGAAGCCAGATCGAGCTCGTCGACGAATGCATCAACTATCCGCACGGGATTGTCTTCGGCGATAAAGTCTTCGAGACATTCCGGCAGCAGCGTTGCCTGATTGCGGTTTGCACCTTCGACAAATCGCCCCATCTCCGCCTCTCGCGCTAGCAGGTTGATTCAGTCTAGGCGATTGATCTGAATTCCGGGCAATATATGCGTTCAACACGTGACCAGTCACGACACAATGGAGACGGAGATGGTGTTTTTTGCATGCTCGAAGATCGGGGTTGCCGCATTCGAAAGTCTATGGCGCGATAACAACGACCATCAATTGTGGGTGGACGCAGGCGTGCTAACTGAGGAAGAAATTGCGGTGCTTCGCTCTACAGGAGCACTCGTCACGAATTTTGCGGGCCATGCTCGCGCGGGAGACGCCAAGGAAATGGCGTGCGCAGTTGCCGTAATTCAAGAGCACCATCCCGTCGAACCGATTTGGATCGAGGCTGCGTGAATTGAACGGTAGTTTTCTCGTTCGAGGCGTTCTCCGTGCGTTTTTACACGGTCTCGGCCGGACTCGGCCTGCTGCGGTCCCGGCGGCCAGGGACCGGCTCAAATAGACCCATAGCAGCCAGTCTCCCTTGCTGGGTTGGCGCGCAACTGAATATGCCAGTTGTGTCCTGTAAGAACACGGTTGCGTCGCCTCGCGTGGCTACTCCAGTAGGGTGGCCGCGGCTGACTTCTATTACACTTTCCAGTAGCCGGGCGGCTTTGTCGATCGGCTAGCTCAGCCCCCTTCTTGATCGTCGCCTAAAAATGGTTGTCAACTGCGTTCCGCCCGCCCTCCCGCAGCGGAAGCTGCAGTATTCTCACCCAGCTATTATTCTATGGATGATAAATACTCTAATAGAGTAAAATTCTTGCTTAATCTTCGGCTAACCATAAACCTACCAAATCGTAGAAATGAAAAATAAAAACAAGCAGATTGGCGAGTTCCTCTCATATTACTACAATCTCCCGTCGCCCCCGGGTTATGCGGTATTAATTCGGGCAAATTGGGGTGCGGGTAAAACTTGGTTCATGAAGGATTCTATAAATAAATTAGAGCACTCCACAGGATTTGGTGAGGCAGAAAAAAAAGGGCGTCGCGCACTGTATGTTAGCTTGTATGGAATGAGCTCACCGAAAGATATAGAGAGTGAATTTTTTCGTCAATTGCACCCAATCCTGGGCTCTAAAGGGATGGCCATTGCCGGAAAAGTAGCGAAGGGCATGCTCAAAGGGACATTGAAGATCGATTTGGACGGAGACGGTAAGGCGGATGGCAGTATTAGCGCCAATGTGCCGGACATCGAACTGCCTAAATACTTACGGGATACAGAAGGCCTTGTGCTGGTCTTCGACGATATTGAAAGATGCTCGATTCCCATCGGAGATCTAATGGGATATATAAACTACTATGTAGAGCACGATGGTTACAAAGCCATTCTTGTGGCAAATGAGGAGGAGCTGCTGCGTCGTGATACAGAGGAAAGCCGGCAGGGTGCCGAATATAGAAGAATAAAAGAAAAGCTTATCGGAAAAACATTTGAAATTGAATCAAATGTCAACGACGCAATTGATGCATTCCTAGGCGAGCTTGAACCAAGTTTCTTCGCCAGCTTCTTGCAAAGCAAGAAGGAGCTTGTGGCGAATCTTCATTCGGCTTCTGGGTACTCTAATTTGCGACACCTTCGGCAGATTTTTCATGACTTCACTCGAATTGGCCAGATGTTGCCTGAGAAGGCAAGGGGGCATGACGATCTATGCACGGACCTTCTGAAGGCGTTTGTCGTCTTTTCAATTGAAATAAAAAGTGGATCCATTGCTGTTTCAGACATTGGCAAACTTTCGGGTTTTCAATTTCAGCAGGCAATAGGCAAAACTTCCAGCGAAGACGATATATTTAGGAAAGTCTTGTCAAAGTATCCACACTTTTCACCTAGTGATGCGGTGCTTTCCATAGAGCTTTGGCAGGAATTATTGGATACTGGTCTCGTGAGTGAAGATCAATTCTCGGAAGCCATACTGCATAGCAAATATTTTGCGCGTGATAATGCTGAAGAGTGGCGCCTG
This sequence comes from Burkholderia sp. RF7-non_BP4, assembly GCF_001521935.1. Taxonomy (NCBI): domain Bacteria; kingdom Pseudomonadati; phylum Pseudomonadota; class Betaproteobacteria; order Burkholderiales; family Burkholderiaceae; genus Burkholderia; species Burkholderia sp. RF7-non_BP4. The sequence continues at coordinate 270,813 of NZ_LOTA01000025.1, forward strand.
TTATGGGATCTTTATTCGCTGACAGACGAAGAGGTTGCCAGTCTCGCGAAAATTGTCCAAGATAAATTCTTAAATGGTCAGTATAAGAATGTCGGGATATTGCTGCATGTCTGCGGAATTCTCCTGGAGCTATCAAGTATCGGTGCGATTGCGGAGTCATTCGACACTATCATTGATAGTGCCAAGAAAAATATTGACTCCCTTTATAAATCGAGTGAAATTTTAGAGTCTCGGAGTTTTCTTACGCTTCGGACTTTGACGGGTTGGGGTGGTCTGGGGTGGAGGGCGCCGGACAACACACAATTCGGGAAACTGCTTTCATATGCGAAAGACCGGATTACGACGGCAGCTGAAAATAAATATCCTGCCGATGCGCTGGAATTCCTTAATGTCATGGACAAAGACATATGGAGATTCTCGCAGGACTTGACGATTCACAACGGACCGAGCCGGTACTACGACGTACCAATCCTTTCATATATTGCCCCAAATTTGTTTGTAAGGCATGTAGCGGCACTGCATCCAAGACAGCTCCAATACATTCCCGGGACGTTAAAAGAACGATACTCCTCCGGACATGCGCAGACGAAGCTGCGGGTGGAATACTGCTGGCTGATACAAGTGGCGCGTGAGCTGGGAGAGGAAATGGAAAGAAGGAAAGGGAAGATCAGTGGCGTCCTTTTGGGTTATGTTCGCCAAACCGTTCTTACGGCTGCCCAAACGCTCCATCAAGGGAAGAGTATGATTTTTTGCAAAACTCCAAGGCAAAGAAAATTACCGAATTATAAGAGGACGGTTTGAAGCAGGAAATCTATTGGAAGTGTCCTCCAGCATCTGCTGTCTCCGACAGGGGCAGGAACTTGAGGCTCGGACGTCAGCTGTTGGCTGAACCCAGTCGTCAACAACCTCTCCACTCGCCCGCAAAGATCGCATGCCGGCCACATTGACCGAATTCCCGCCCCCCTTGCACTGAAATGGTTGACGACGTATAACGAGCGATCGATTTTCTGAGACACCGAAATGACTCATGGGAGAGCATCAGTCATGCAACCGGAACACGCTTCAGATCTCGCAACGACTCATCACGCAAACGCGGAAAGCCGCACGCGCACACCGATTCCCCCGATCGTGCCCGCGCAAACCGCACTGATCGTCATGCACTACCAGACCGACATCCTCGGTCTCTTTCCATCGGTCGCCCCCACCCTGCTCGCCAACACGCGCAAGCTGTGCGATGCAGCCCGGGCGGGCGGCGTCCACGTCTGTTTCGCGAATCTCCACTTCAGCCCCGGCTATCCGGAGGTCAGTCCACGCAACAAGAACGGCCAAGGAATCAAGCAACTCGGCCTGTTCATCGACGACGGCCTGTGCCCGGAACTCGGGCGGCTGGACAACGAGCCGCTGACCATCGCACATCGCGCGAGCGTGTTCTTTCGCACCGACCTTCAGGCACGGCTCGTCGCGCAGGGCATCGACACGCTGATCCTCGTCGGGATCGCGTCGACCGGCGTCGTGCTGTCGTCGGTTGCGCACGCAAGCGATGCGGATTTCCGGCTGTATACGGTGAAGGACTGCTGCTACGACCCGGATGAGGTCGTGCACGAGCACCTGTTCGCGACGGCGTTCGAGACGCGCACGACGGTGTTGTCGCTCGCGGATGCACTGCGACTGCTCGCATAGACACGCAACACCCGCACCACGCCGGCCGGAACGCACCCGACCGGCGCTCCCCGCGCAACTTCGCGCGTTACTTCGCGATATACACGCCGGACGTCGGGCACGTGCCCTGCGTATTCCCGTCCGTCACGAGCGACGCCGCGCTCGGAAACTGGGTAGTCGCATTCGTCTTGACCGCGATCCACGCTTCCGTGAAATAGCTGACGCCGTTCGTCTTCGTGCACTTCAGCGACACCGCGCTGCGCGTATTGCTGCCGAACGCGCCTTCGAACGCGGACAACAGCTGATTGCGTGTCACGGTCTTACCCGCGTTCGCCTGCAGGAACGCGTTGAACGACGTGTTGCCGAGCCGGCTGATCATGCCGGCCGCCTCGTTCCAGTATGCGTCCGGCGACGCCGAATTCGAGCAGGTGCCGTGCTTGAACCATTCGTGCTTGTCGAGGCAGGACGCCACGCCCGGCATGTAGGTCGACAGCGTGTTGCGGGTCGCGGTGCTGACCGGATACGCATCCATGCTGCACCACTGGTGCGCGTTGTCGAGATCGACGTCGCTCTGCGGCACGCCGCAGTAGAACGGCTGGTTGCCGTCATATCTGTTCGGCCACAGGCCATGCAGCGACAGGCTCGTCGCCGCGTACGTGCCGGAAAGGTTCGTACATTCCGGCGTGTCGTGCGACGCGCAGAAGCCGGGCTCCCACGAAGCCGCGAGCAACAGGTAGTCGTAGCTGGTCTGCGCGACGGCGTGCAACGAGGCGGATGCGACGGCGAGTGCGGCCGCGGCGCGGGCGAGCGTCTTGAGCATGGCGTTTCCTCGGAAAAGGCTTGCGGTCGCGGGATGCGCCGCAAGATTGTCGAATGTCTGCCCGCGATTGTTGCCTGCGCAACGTTGCATCAATATGAAGGTGGACGAAGGAATTCGTAGTGCAACGCCGAACCTCTTGTTTCCTGCAACGGATCCTCCCCACGATGACGCCCACCCGGCCAGGCATGCCCTACCGCGTCGAGATCGGAAACGGGCGAAGCCATGTGCTCACCGACGACACCCCCGCGCTGACGACCCGCTACCGAGCTGCGTGCACGCACGCGCGAGACCGGCGCCACGCGATTATTTCACCGACGCGGCTTCCGATCCACCCGGCGACAGCGCCGCACTGTCCTGCTCGCGCCACGCGCGGCGCGACGCCATGATCGCCTTCACGGCCGAGCGCGCGACCTTCCACCACGCGAACGGTCGCGGATCGGCGAGCATGCTGAGCGCGCGCGCATAGTCGAGCGTGAGCCCGGGCGTCCAGGCCATCGTCACCGCACGCTTGCGGATCTGCGCGGCGACCCACAGCTCGGGCGTGAGCAGCAGCCGGATGAATGCGCCCCACCCGGCCCGCGTGCCCCCGAGCCGCCACACCGCGCCGTCGAGCGCCGCTTCGAGCGCATTCGACACGGTGCTCGAGCAGTTGCGGTGCGTGAGGTTGTATGTGACGGTCTGCCGATACGACGACCAGAATGCGGCCAGCTTCGCCGGATCGTAATTGCGGATCCGCACGCGCACGGTGGACGGACACCACGCTTTCGACTCGGTCGCATAGTCGGGCTGAAACAGGCCCGGCACGTCGTTCTCGCGCGTCGCACGCAGGATCCGCGTGAATTCATCCGGAGAACGATCGATCTCGACGGCCGGGTAGAGGCTGATGTAGATGCCCTCGGGCGACTCCAGCGCCGCATGACCGGTGGAGATCACGCCGTTGACGTCCACCGCCGCGATGTAGCGGTCGATCACCGGATAGCGCTGGGCTTCGGCCTTCGACGTGCCGGTCGGCGTCCACACGTGCACGGTCAGCGCGTGCTCGTGGTCGGCCGGCGGGCCGTCCCATTCGGATTGCGTGAAGCGAGGGATGTCGGGCGCCGCGTCGATGTCCGGCACGATCGACGGCGCCGGCGACGTGACGAACACGGGGTTGCGCGTCAGCCGCCGCACGCGCGCGGCAAGGCTCAACATGTGCATCCCGCCGAACATCAGCAGCAGGCCGAGGCAGTACGGCACGGTGCCCACATAATGGGTCGGATACGGCTGATAGAAGAAGACCGCGAGCAGGATTTCGACGACGCCCCAGGCGAATGCGACGTTCCAGCGCCGGTAACGCACCATCCACGCGGACGTGCACTGCAGCAGCCCGTCGACGAGGAACAGCGTGCCGAAGATCATCGACAACAGGAAGTGGCCGTGATGATGGCCCGCGAACACGAGCCCTGCGGCCACCACGACCGCGATGCCCTTCACGTAGCGCAGGATGCGCTGCCCGCCGACGCCGCTGCCGGCCACCGCGAGCGTCGCGAGCCCCTCGATCAGGAACAGCCAAGCGAACAGTTCGATCGGAAAATGCAGCGCACCGTCGAGCGCGTCGACGAAGATGCCGACGCCCGCGACGACCCACAGCCAGCCCAGCACGGTCAGCCCGCGCCAGCGCGTTCGCAGATATTCGATGCCCAGCAGCAGCAAGACCAGTCGTACCATGGCGCCCTCGTATGTTTTTTCGGGATACGCGCTGGCACGCATCTCCTGTCATGCCGACCGCCGCATCATGCCTCGACATGAACAACGGCAGCCGGCGCGCTCCGCTTTCGCCGAATAATAAGATATGGAGGAGCTGGTTGAAAGCCTGGCGAAAACAATTCCGGCGAGTCAGAACGCCCGACGTCACGCTCTTCGTGATCCAGGCACCCCCGGAATAACGGCCGATTCATCCATTTCGCAACGCGGCGCCAGCACGGCCCGCATCCCGAACGGAACACGAACATGCCCGCCTCACCGCTTCACACCCCGCCGCTCGGCCCGCAACTCAAGCGTTGGCGCACGCTGCATCGCATGAAGCAGAGCCACGCGGCCGAGTTGTTCGGCGTCGCGCAATCGACGATTTCGCGTTGGGAAGCCGGCATCCAGCAGATGTCGCCCGACGAGCGCGCGATGGCCGAGCGGCTGCTTGCCGCGCGTCTCGATTCGGCCGGCGACCACGCGCTCGCCCGGCTGATCGCGAGCAGCACGGCCCGCATGCATCTCGTGTGCGATCTCACGCACCGTCTGCTCGCGTGTTCGCCGTCACGCGCGGCCGAGTTTTCGCGGCCGCTGCCGACGCTGCTCGGCACATCGCTGTGGCGCTACGCGACGCCGGAAATCGTCCGCATGGAAGCCGCGCTCGACCCGCTCGGCTGGCACGATCGCGCGGGGCCGCCGAGCGTCGAGTTCGCGACCGGCGCCAATGCGTCGCGCATCGTGCCGATCCGTGGCAGCACCTGCCGATGGACGCGGATGACGCTGTCGGACGGCTCCGCCGCGCGGCTCGTCGAAACGCTGTAGCAAGCGCGGCGCGCATATTTCATGCGTGGACGCATCGCGTCCGCGCGACGTACGCTTGAGGGCTCGATTCAAGCACTTCACTGCCATGAACCTCGACACGATCCACGCGCGGCTCGATTTCCTGCGCGAAGCCGAACGCCTGAAAAACGTGCTGCGCAGCGGCCATACGTCGACCGGGCGCGCCGAAAGCACGGCCGAACACAGCTGGCGGCTGAGCCTGATGGCGCTCGTGTTCGCCGATGCGCTGCCCGACGTCGACACGACGAAGCTGCTGAAGCTGTGCGTCGTCCACGATCTCGGCGAAGCGCTGCACGGCGACATCCCCGCGATCGAGCAGGCCGCGCATCCGGACAAGAGCACGCATGAACGCGACGACCTGCTGACGCTGACGGCCGGGCTCGATCGCGCGCTGCGCGACGAGATCGTCGCGCTGTGGGACGAATACGAGGCGGCGGCATCACCCGAGGCGCGCGCCGCGAAGGCACTCGACAAGCTCGAGACGATCCTCCAGCACAACCAGGGCAGCAATCCGCCGGATTTCGACTACGCGTTCAATCTCGGCTACGGTCGGCGCTACACCGACGCGGCGCCGCTGTTCGGCGCGATCCGCGCGATCGTCGACGCGGACACGCAACGCCGGATCGACGCTCGCGGCGACGGCACGTAAGCGCGCGGAACCGGCCGCGCGCGACACTGCGCGCATCATTCGCACACCGCCGCCCTGCGCCTTGCCGGCGCGAACGCCACCGCGCTCGCGGTCGCGAGCACGGCCACGCCGGCCGCGCCGTACACCATCACCCAGCCGAACCCGTGCACGAGCGCCGCGTGCAGCGCCGTGCCGGTCGGGTCGGCCTTTGCGAGCGCCGGCGCGATCGCCTGCAGCCCGTCGGTGCGGCCCGACGCGATCTGCTGCGCCAGCATGCGCAGCGTCCCCGCATCGACCGCCCCCGCGACGCCCGCCTTCAGGCTCGCGACGATCCCCGCGACCAGCACGAAGCCCATCGCCGCGATGTTCAGCGCGAGCGAGATCATCCGCGCGCTCATGTCGATGCCCGACGCCATCCCGGCCCGCGAACTCGGCACCGCGCCCGTCGTCGTGTTCGTGACGGGCGTATTGGTGAGCCCGAGCCCGATGCCGGCGATCACGCAGCCTGGCAGCATCGTGAGCCAGCTGGCAGGCTCGACGCCGCTGCCGATCCGCATCAGCGCGAACCCGGCCGCGATCGTGAACAGTCCGCCCGGAATCACGACACCGGGCCCGTAGCGCAGCGCGAGCCGCTCGCCGACCGGCGGCGCGACGAGCGTCGGCAGCGTGTACGCGAGCAGCGCGAGGCCGGCCGTCACGCTGTCGTAGCCGAGCGCGACCTGGAACCAGATCGGCAGGTAGATCATGAACGGCCAGAAGCTGAAGTTCATTCCCATCGAGCCGAAGATCGCGCCGGTGAACGCGCGAATCCGGAACACGGAAAAGTCGAACATCGGCCGCGCGCTCGTGCGCTCCGCGACGAAAAAGCCGGCCAGCGCGAGCACGGTCGCGCCGAGCACGCCAAGCCCGGCCGCGCTCGTGAGCCCCAGCTCCGCGCTCTGCGTGATATAGAACGCGAGACCGAGCACGGCCAGCGACAGCGTGACGATGCCCGCGACGTCGAGCGTGCCCGCATGCGGATCGCGCGACTCCTGCACCGCGCCGCCGATCAGCACGAGCGCGACGGCCGCGAGCGGCGCATGCACGAGGAACACCCACGGCCAGCACGCCAGCGCGACGATCGCGCCGCCGACGATCGGCCCGAAGCCGAGACCGATCCCGAACACGATCCCCCAGATTCCGAACGCGCGCCCGCGCTCGCGCCCTTCGCGGAACTGGTGCGACAGCACCGCGATCTGGCAGATCAGCATCGCGCCGCCGCTCGCGCCCTGCAGCAGCCGGCCCGCGACGAGCACCGGCACGTTCGGCGCGAGCCCGCACAGCAACGACGTCGCGCCGAACAGCACGGTGCCGATCACGTACACGCGCTTGCGGCCGAACCGGTCGGCGAGCGTGCCGGCCGCCATCAGCACCGTCGTGCACGCGATCGTGTACGCGTTCATGATCCACTGCATGCCGTTGAAGTCGCCATGCAGCACGTGTTCGAGCGTCGGCAGGATCACCGGCACGCTCGATATCTCGAGGCCGAACATCAGCGACGTGAGACAGACGGCCGCGAGCGCGACCGCATTCCTGCGGGAGTCGGATAGCGTCATGCGTATTGCGCGACGGCCCGCGACAGGCCGCGCGCCTCCAGATAAGAAAGATGCGCCGCGTGCGGCCGGCAACGCACGCTGAACGGGAATCGGTACTATAGTGAGAATTTCCCTCCCCATTGACGCGACCATTTCTCCAGACTGGGGAATCACAGGACGCAATCAACCCATCCTGCCATGACGGACAGACTCGACGGCGTCACGACCTTCGTCCAGGTCGTGGAATCCGGCAGCTTCGCGCTCGCCGCGGAACGGCTCGACATGACACGCTCGGCGGTCGGCAAGGCGATCGCGCGGCTCGAGAAGCGGCTCGGCGCGCGGCTGCTGCAGCGCACGACCCGCAGCCAGAGCCTGACCGACGACGGCCAGGCGTACTACGACCGCTGCGTGCGCGCGCTGGCGGAGCTGGAAGCGGCCGAAGCCGATCTCGATAGCGGCCGCAACGAAGCGCGCGGCAAGCTGCGGCTGAGCGTGCCGCTCGCATTCGGGCATCACTGCGTGACGCCGATCGTGCTCGACCTCGCGCGCACCTATCCGCATCTGCGGATCGACGTGTCGATCACGGACCGTTTCGTCGATCTGATCGAGGAAGGGATCGACCTCGCGGTGCGGATCGGCACGCTCGCGGACAGCACGAGCCTCGCGGTGCGGCGGCTCGGCACGCAATACGGCAGTCTCGGCGCGGCGCCGTCGTATCTCGCGCGCTACGGGATACCGCAATCGCTCGACGACCTCAGGCACCACCGGACGATCGCGTATTCACGTTCGGGCGTCGTGCAGCCGTGGGACTTGCGCGCGCCGGACGGCTCGACGGTGCGCATCGACATGCCGCACCAGCTCAGTTTCGACGACGTGCAGGCAATCGCGGCGGCAGGCGCCTCGGGGTTCGGAATCGCGTGGCTGCCGAGCTGGCTGCTCGATCATTACGTGAAGCGCGGCGAGATGGTCGTCGTGCTCGATCGCTGCTTCGTGTGCGAAGGCGACATCCACGCGATCTGGCCGAAAACGCGCTACCTGCCGCGCAAGACGCGCTGCGTGATCGACGCGCTCGTGCAGGCGGTGCCGCCGATGATCGAGCGCTGAGCGCGAAAGCGCGGAAAAATGAATTGAAGCCGACGCGCCGCATGGGCGCGTCGGCACATCGCGTCACTTCACGCCGCGCCGAGATCGGCGAGCGGATGCGCGAACAGTTTCCACGGCGACGTCAGAAAATGCCGCACGCGCTCGGCGCGCAACTCGACGAGCGACGCCGGCGCCCAGCGCGGCTTGCGATCCTTGTCGACGAGATGCGCGCGCACGCCTTCGCAGAAGTCGCCCTCCTCGATCGCGCGCGCCACGATGCCGAGTTCCATCCGGAACGACTCGGCCAGCGTCATCTGACGGCCGCGCAGCAGCGCTTCGCGTGTCACGCACAGCATCGTCGGCGAATGGCCGGTGAGCGCGTCGAGCGTCGCCTGCAGCCATTGACGATGCTCGCGCGCCAGCTCGTCGCGTTCAAGATCCTGCTTCAGCGTCGCGACGATCCGTTCGACGGTCGAGCGCTTGTCGAAATGACGGACGATCCACGCCATCTGGCTGTCGAGCGCCGAATGCGGCACGACGTTGCACGGCGGCTCGAACACCTTGCGCAGCGCCGGCAGCACGTCGCCGTCCCACTTGACGCTCTCGATGCGCGTCTCGAACGTATCGAGCCACGACGACGGCACGCACAGGTCCGCGAGCTTCGCGGTCAGCGCATCGGCGCCCGACAGCATCGCGCCCGTCAACCCCACGTACAGTTCGAGTTCGACCGGCATGCGCGACAGGAAATGCGTCGCGCCGACGTCGGGCACGAGGCCGATGCGCGTCTCCGGCATCGCGATCTTGCTGCGCTCGGTCGCGACGCGCAGCGCCGCGCCTTGCGCAAGGCCCATTCCGCCGCCCATCGTCACGCCGTCCATCAGCGCGACGATCGGCTTCGGGAACGTATGGATCGCGTAGTCGAGCCGGTATTCGTCGACGAAGAACGGCAGCCAGGTCTCGCGCTGCGCGACCATCCGGTGCAGCGCGCGCACGTCGCCGCCCGCGCAGAAGCCCTTCTCGCCCGCGCCGCGCAGCACGACCGCGACGATCTGGTCGTCGGTGCGGCAGCGTTCGAGGTGCGCGGCCAACTCGCCGATCATCGGATAGGACAACGCATTGAGCGCGGCCGGCCGGTTCAGCGTGATGAGCGCCACGCGGTTCACCACGCGGAACAGCACCTCCGGTGCGGGCTCCACGAAACTGCCATGAGTCGTGACCGGCGTGCTCATCGTTGCGGCTCTCCATCGGTATGCCATTGCGGCGCGCGCTTGCCGAGAAACGCGGCCACGCCTTCGCGCGGATCGTTCGTGTCGAACAGGTCGACGAAGCGTTCGCGCTCGACCGCGAGCGCCGCGCCGCGCGGCACGCCGCGGCGCGCGAGGCCGATCAGTTCCTTGCTGTATGCAACCGCGTGCGGGCTCTGCCGCGCGACGTTGCGCGCGAGCGCCAGCGCCGCATCGCGCGCCGCGCCGCTTTCGACCACGTCCTCGACGAGGCCGATCCTGAGCGCCGTCGACGCGTCGACGCGCGTGCCGGCCAGGATGATCTTCTTCGCCCAGCCTTCGCCGACGAGCCAGGGCAGCGTCTGCGTGCCGAGCCCGCACGGCAGCAGGCCGACCGACGGTTCGGGCAGCGCCATCTGCGCGTGCGTCTCGGCGATCCGCAGGTCGCACGCGAGCGCGCATTCGAGGCCGCCGCCCATCGCGTAGCCGTTGATCGCCGCGATCGTCACGACGCGCGCGTCATGCAGCGCCTCGAACGCCGCGCCGAAGCGCGCGGCCATCGCACGCGCGACCGCGCGGTCGCCGTCGGCGAACGTGTTGAGATCGGCGCCCGCGCTGAAGAACTTCGGGCCGTCGCCGGTGATCACCAGCGCGCGCACGCGCGGGTTCGCGTTCAATTCGGCGACGGTGTCCTGCAGTTGCCGCAGCCCGTCGGCGGTAAAGGCGTTCGCGGGCGGACGCTTGAGCGTCGCGCACGCGATCGCGCCGTCGTCGACGTAGTCCAGTTCGATCATGAGGCGTCCTTCTTCGTGGCCGGTTGGTACAGGCGGATCACCGCCGAGAAATCGAGTTGCCCGTCGCCGCGGCTGCTCATCGTCTGGTAAAGCTGCTGCGCGAGCGCGCCGAGATAGACGGGCTGGCGCGCCTGCTTCGCGGCGTCGTTCGCGAGGCCGAGATCCTTCAGCATCAGGTCGGTGCCGAAGCCGCCGCTGTAGCCGCGCGACGACGGCGCGGTGTCGATCACGCCCGGATACGGGTTGTAGGTATCCGAGCTCCAGCAGCGGCCCGTCGACGTGTTGACGATGCCGGCCAGCACCTTCGGATCGATGCCGAGCGCGACGCCGAGCGACATCGCCTCCGACACCGCCGCCATCGAGATGCCGAGCACGAGGTTGTTGCAGACCTTCGCGACCTGCCCCATGCCCGTCGCGCCGCAATGGACGATGTTCTTGCCCATGCCGGCGAGCACGGGCTTCACGCGCTCGAAATCAGCGTCGCTGCCGCCGACCATGAAGGTCAGGGTGCCGGCCGCCGCGCCGCCGGTGCCGCCCGACACGGGCGCATCGACGAACGCGCCGCCGTGCTCGCGCACGAGCGCGCCGAACGCCTGCGCGCTCGCCGGGTCGATCGTGCTCGAATCGATCACGGTCGCGCCGGCGCCGAGGCCGGCCAGCACGCCGTTCTCGCCGGCGAGCACCGAGCGCACGTGCGGCGCGGCCGGCAGCATCGTGATCACGAACGCCGCGCCCGATGCCGCATCGCGCGGCGACGCGGCCACCTGCGCGCCGGCGTCCTGCAGCGCGCGCAACGCGTCGGCGCTCAGGTCGAACGCGTGCACTTCGTGGCCGGCCTTCAGGAGGTTCAGCGCCATCGGCGCACCCATGTGACCCAGTCCGATAAATCCGATCTTCATGTTCGTGTCCTCCCCGGCTCAATGCAGCCGGATCGTCGTGTTCACGGGGCCGGCCGTCGTGTCGTCGTCGAACCAGCGCGCGGTGACCGTCTTCGTCTGCGTGTAGAACTGCACGACCTGCTTGCCGTACGGGCCGAGATCGCCGAGCTTCGAGCCGCGCGAACCGGTGAAGCTGAAGAACGGCACGGGCACCGGAATCGGAATGTTGATGCCGACCTGGCCGACGTCGATCTCGCTCTGGAACTTGCGCGCGGCCGCGCCGCTCTGCGTGAAGATGCCCACGCCGTTGCCCATCGGGTTCGCATTGACGAGCGCGATCGCTTCGTCGAGCGTGTCGACTTCCATCACGACCAGCACCGGCCCGAAGATTTCATGCGTGTAGACCGTCATGTCGGTCTTCACGCCGGAGAAGATCGTCGGCCCGATGAAGTTGCCTTCCTCGAAGCCGGCGACCTTCACGTCGCGGCCGTCGAGTTCGAGCTTCGCGCCTTCCTTGATGCCCGTGTCGATCAGCGACAGGATGCGCGCCTTCGCGCCGCGCGACACCACCGGGCCGACGTCGGTGCCCGCTTCCGAGCCCGCGTTGACCTTCAGCAGCTTCGCCTTCGCGACGATGTCCGGCAGCCAGTCGCGCGCGTTGCCGACGAGCACGGCGACGGAGGTCGCCATGCAGCGCTGGCCGGCCGCGCCGAAGCCCGCGCCGACCAGCGCGTTGATCGCCTGCTCGCGGTTCGCGTCGGGCAGCAGGATCGCGTGGTTCTTCGCGCCCATCATCGACTGCACGCGCTTGCCGTGCTGGCTGCCGAGGTTGTACACGTGCGTGCCGACGGCCGTCGAGCCGACGAACGAGATCGCCTTCACGAGCGGATGCGTGCAGATCGCGTCGACCACTTCCTTGCCGCCGTGCACGACGTTCAGCACGCCCTTCGGCACGCCGGCCTCGATCGCGAGTTCGACGAGTTCCATCGTCGACATCGGATCCTGCTCCGACGGCTTCAGCACGAACGTGTTGCCGCACACGATCGCCATCGGGAACATCCACAGCGGAATCATCGCGGGGAAGTTGAACGGCGTGATGCCCGCGCACACGCCGAGCGGCTGGCGCAGCGTGTAGGTGTCCACACCGCCCGCGACGTTCTCCGCGAATTCGCCGAGCTGCAGCGTGCCGACCGAGCATGCGTGCTCGACCACTTCGAGGCCGCGGAAGATGTCGCCTTCGGCGTCGGGCAGCGTCTTGCCCTGCTCGGCCGTCAGCGTCTTCGCGATGCGCTGCAGGTTCGCGCGCACGAGATCCTGGAACTTCAGCATGATGCGCATGCGCGCGGAAATCGGCGTGTTCTTCCACGTCGCATACGCGGCGTGCGCGGCCTGCACGGCCGCGTCGACTTCCGCGACGGTCGCGAACGGCACGCGCGCGAGGACATGCTGCGTCGCCGGATTGACGATGTCGCGCCACTCGCTCGTGGTGGACTCGACGAAGGCGCCGTCGATCAGCAGCTTGACCGTCGGCACGTCTTGCCCCGTGCGGGGCGTCGGATTCGCGTTCATCGATGCACTCTCCTTGCAGTGGGCCGTGTAGCGTCATGCCACGCGCGGCCGGTTCGATCGGTGTTGCGGGCGACGGCCGCGACATGCGGCGCGCATGGCCCGCGACAGGTCATTTCAGTTCCGCGGCGAAATCTTCTTCCCAGTATTCGCCGGGCATCCGCGTCGCCGCATCGTCGCCGCGCTCGATCTCGCGGCGGCGCAGCTCGACGCGGCGGATCTTCCCGGAGATGGTCTTCGGCAGCTCCGCGAACTGCAGGCGGCGGATGCGCTTGTACGGCGCGAGCTTCTCGCGCGAGAAGCGGAAAATCTCCAGCGCCAGCGCGGGGCTTTCCTCGTAGCCCTGGCGCAGCGTGATGAAGGTTTTCGGCACCGACAGCCGTACCGGGTCCGGGCTCGGCACGACGGCCGCTTCCGCGATCGCCGGATGCTCGATCAGCACGCTTTCCAGTTCGAACGGGCTCAGCCGGTAGTCGGACGACTTGAACACGTCGTCCGCGCGGCCGATGTAGACGTAGTAGCCGTCGTCGCCGCGCATCGCGATGTCCGACGTGCGGTAATGGCCATCGCGCATCGCGTGGGCCGTCGCGTCGGGATTGTTCGCGTAGCCCGTCATCAGCCCGACCGGACGCATCACGCCCGCACCGATCGGCAGCGCGACCTCGCCTTCGCCGACGGGCGCGCCGTCCGGGTCGAGCAGCGCGATCCGGTAGCCGGGCAGCGGGCGGCCCATCGAACCGGCGACGACCGGCTGACCCGGCGTGTTGCCGATCAGGCAGGTCGTCTCGGTCTGGCCGTAGCCGTCGCGAATCGTGATGCCCCACGCCTTCTTCACGCGCTCGATGATCTCGGGATTCAGCGGCTCGCCCGCGCCGACGATCTCGCGCAGCTTCACGTCGAACGACGCGAGCGGCTGCTGCACGAGCATGCGCCACACGGTCGGCGGCGCGCATAGCGTGGTCACCTGGTATTTGACGAGCGCGTCGAGCACGACCTTCGGCTCGAAGCGCGCGTAGTTGAACGCGAACACGCACGCCTGCGCGTTCCACGGCGCGAAGAAGCAGCTCCACGCATGCTTCGCCCAGCCCGGCGAGCTGATGTTCCAGTGAATGTCGCCCGGCTGCAGGCCGACCCAGTACATCGTCGACAGGTGCCCGACGGGATAGGTGCGGTGCGTATGCTCGACGAGCTTCGGCTTCGACGTCGTGCCCGACGTGAAGTACAGCAGCATCGGATCGTTCGCGTGCGTGACGGCGTCCGGCTCGAATGCGGCGCTCGCCGCGTAGCCGTCGTTCATCGCGAGCCAACCCGCGCGCGGCGCGCCGGCGACGATTTTCTGCGTGAGGCCAAGATCGGCCTGTTCGAATTTCGCGGTTTCGCTCTCGTCGACGATCGCGTATTTCGCGCCGCCGATCTGCACGCGATCGCGCACGTCGTCGGCCGACAGCTGCGTGGTCGCGGGCAGCACGATCGCGCCGAGCTTCATCGCGGCGAGCATCGCGTCCCACAGCTCGACACGGTTCGGCAGCATCAGCAGGATCCGGTCGCCGCGCACGACGCCGATGCCGCGCAGCCAGTTCGCGATCCGCGACGAGCGCTCGGACATCTGCGCGAACGAATACGGGTCGCCCGTGCCGGTTGCCGCGTCGACGATCCACAGCGCGGGCTTGTCGTTGCCGCGCGCCATCGGGTCGAAGTAGTCGAGCGCCCAGTTGAACGCATCGAGCACCGGCCATTCGAAATCGCGGTACGCGGTTTCGTAGTCGGTGCGATGGCGCAGCAGAAAGTCGCGTGCGTCCAGGAATGCCTGTACCGTCATCGTGTCGTCTCCGTCTCGAGTCTCCATGCCCAGCGGTCAACCGGGCACGCGCCGCGGCGCATGCACGGTTCCGTGTCGCGCGGCGCACGGTCACGTCGTTGCGTGCCGCGTTTGCCGCGCTGCCCTCGTGCCCTGCCTGTTTGCCTGCCTTATTGGTTTGTGTGATTGCCGATGGCGCGCGCGTCGCGATTCAGGACTCAAAGCTGTCGCGCGATCACCATCCGCTGCACTTCGCTGGTGCCCTCGTAGATCTGCGTGATGCGCGCGTCGCGATAGTGACGCTCGACTTCGTAATCGGCGAGATAGCCGTAACCGCCGTGAATCTGGATCGCATCCGAACACACGCGCTCGGCCATTTCGGACGCGAACAGCTTCGCCTGCGATGCTTCGGACAGGCACGGCAGCCCGGCCGTGCGCAGCTTCGCCGCGTGATGCACGAGCAGGCGCGCCGCGTTGATCTGCGTGGCCATGTCGGCGAGCTTTTGCTGGATCGCCTGATGCTCGGCGATCGGCTTGCCGAACTGCACGCGCTCGCCCGCATAGCGGCGCGCCTTGTCGAACGCGGCGCGCGCGATGCCGAGCGCCTGCGCGGCAATGCCGATGCGCCCGCCTTCCAGGTTCGACAGCGCGATCTTCAATCCTTCGCCGCGATTGCCGAGCAAGTTTTCTTCCGGAATCGCGCAGTTCTCGAACGTGATCGGGCAGGTGTCGGATGCGCGGATGCCCATCTTCTTTTCCGGCTTGCCGACGATGAAGCCGGGCGTGTCGGTCGGCACCAGGAACGCGGAAATGCCGCGCTTGCCGGCTTCCGGGTCGGTCATGGCAAAAACGATCGCGACCCCGGCACGCTGGCCATTGGTCACGAACTGCTTCGCGCCGTTCAGCACCCACTTGCCGTCGCGCAGTTCCGCCCGCGTGCGCAGGTTGTGCGCCTCGGAGCCGGCCTGCGGCTCGGTCAGGCAGAACGCGCCGATGATGCGGCCCGCCGCCATCTCGGCCAGCCAGCGATCCTTCTGCGCGGGCGTGCCGAAGCCGAGGATCGGCCCGCAGCCGACCGAGTTGTGCACGCTCATCATCGTCGCGCACGCGGCGTCGCCTGCGGCGATTTCCTCCATCGCCAGCGCGTAGGCGACGTAATCCGTATACGCGCCGCCCAGCTCCTGCGGCACGATCATCCCGAGCAGGCCGAGTTCGCCGAGCTGCGCGACGACGGCGTCGGGCAGGTGCGCGTCGTGGTCCCACTGCGCGGCGTTCGGCGCCAGCACCTCGGTGGCAAAAGCGCGCGCGGCGTCGCGGATCATCCGCTGGTCTTCGGTGTAAAGCTCGTCCATGGCGCTGCTGTCTCCCGCGGCCGCGTGCCGCGACCGACCTTTCGTTTCGATGCAACAAGTGTAGGCAAGCGCGCGCGACTGTTCGATGCTCGCGCCGCTCATTTACACTGAGCGTTTTTGCCATACCGGCGGCTTCGATGAAGCAGGAAGACAAGGGAACCGTCGCGATCAGCCTCGTCGCCTACAGCGTGGCGCTCGCCACCCGGCGCGGCGTCGCGGCCGAGCCGCTGCTCGCGCAGGCCGGCATCGCGCCGGCGCTGCTCGTGCAGCCGCGTGCACGGGTGTCCGCGCAGCAATACGGCGCGCTATGGAACGCCATTGCGCGCGCGCTCGACGACGAGTTTTTCGGGCAGGATCGCCATCCGATGCGCAGCGGCAGCTTCATCGCGATGAGCCAGGCGGCGCTGTCCGCGCAGGACGGGCTGCACGCGATGGCGCGCGCGGTGAATTTCATGCACTGCGTGCTCGACGACCTGCACGCGGAACTCGACGCCAACCCGCAGCGCGTGCGGCTGCGTTTCGTGCACCGCAACAGCACCGCGACGCCCGCGATGTTCACGTACGCGACCTATTTCATCATCGTGTACGGGCTGACCTGCTGGCTGATCGGGCGGCGCATCCCGCTGCTGCACGCGAGCTTCCGCTGCGACACGCCGCCGGCCGACCACGAATATCCGTCGATGCTGTGCGACGACATGCGGTTCAACCAGCCCGATTCGTATGTCGATTTCGATCCCGAATTCGCGACGCTGCCCGTCGTGCAGAACGCCAGGACGCTGAAAACGTTTCTGCGCAACGCGCCGGCCAGCTTCATCGTCAAGTACCGCAACCCGAACGCGCTCGCGCAACGCGTGCGCACCGTGCTGCGCGGCATGCCGCCCGCCGCGTGGCCGGGCGCCGACGGGATGGCCGCGCGGCTGCACGTCGCCGAGGCGACGCTGCGCCGCAAGCTGCACCAGGAAGGCCATGCGTACCAGGCGATCAAGGACACGCTGCGGCGCGACCTCGCGTTCGAGGCGCTGGCCGATCCGTCGCGGACCATCGCCGACGTCGCGGCGGCCACCGGTTTCGCCGAACCGAGCGCGTTCTACCGCGCGTTTCGCAAATGGAGCGGGCGCAGCCCGGCCGAATATCGGGAAGAAGCGCTCGCGCGCGGCGGCGCCGGCTGATTCCGCGGCCTGCCGCGTCGCCTTCGCGCTTTCCGCCGAAACCGCCTAATCTTCAAATATCGGGCCAACGCCCTTTCCGCGAGCCGGACGGCGTGCGGCCGCGCGCCGCCCGGACGCCCCGATGCGCATTCACCGTCATGGGCCGTCGCCGGCACCTGCATCGCCCGGCGCCCGCCCCCGTCACCCGCTGTCCGCGCGGGTCGCGCGCGCCGCGCTGTTCGCGGCGCTGCTCGTCGTGTGCGCGGCCGTTGCCGCCCCGCCTCCCGCCGCCGCACCCGCGGCCGCGCCGCCGGTGTTCGTGATTCCGGTCAACGGCGCGATCGGGCCGGCCAGCGCCGACTTCATCGTCCGCTCGCTCGAGCGCGCGGCGCGCGAGCACGCGCCGCTCGCGATCCTGCAACTCGATACGCCGGGCGGCCTCGACACGTCGATGCGGCAGATCATCAAGGCGATCCTCGGCTCGCCGGTGCCGGTCGCCGCGTTCGTCGCGCCGGGCGGCGCACGGGCCGCGAGCGCGGGCACCTATATCGTCTACGCGAGCCACATCGCCGCGATGGCGCCCGGCACCAATCTCGGCGCGGCGTCGCCGGTGCAGTTCGGCATCGGCGGCGGCGCGCCGGGTGCGCCAGGGACGCCGGGCGCGCCCCGACCGCCGCCGGCCGGCGCATCGGGTGCGGCCGGCGCATCGGGCGCATCCGCGACGCCGGCCGAGTTGCCGAACGATACGCAGTCGACCGAGATCCGCAAGGCGACCCAGGACGCCGCCGCGTACATCCGCGGCCTCGCGCAGTTGCGCGGACGCAATGCCGGATGGGCCGAGCGCGCGGTGCGCGAGGCCTTGAGCCTGTCGGCGACCGAGGCGCGCGCGCAGCATGTCGTCGACCTGATCGCACAGGATCCGGCCGACCTCGCGCGCCAGCTCGACGGCCGCACCGTGACGACGACCGCCGGCACGGTGCACGTCGCGACCGCGCATGCGCCGCTCGTCGTGCTCGCGCCCGACTGGCGCAGCCGCTTCCTGTCGATCATCGCCGATCCGAACGTCGCGCTGATCCTGCTGACGATCGGCATCTACGGTCTGTTCTTCGAATTCGCGAATCCCGGCTTCGTGCTGCCGGGCGTCGCCGGCACCATCTGCCTGCTGATCGGGCTGTTCGCGATGCAATTGCTGCCGATCAGCTATGCGGGCCTCGGGCTCGTGCTGCTCGGCCTCGGCTGCCTCGTCGCCGAGGCGTTCCTGCCGACCTTCGGCGTGCTCGGGTTCGGCGGAATCGTATCGTTCACGATCGGCGCATTGATGCTGATCGATACCGACGTGCCCGGCTACGGCATTCCGTGGCAGGTGATCGCGGGCCTCGCGGTCGGCGGCGGGCTGCTCGTCGCCGGCGTGTCGAGCGTCGCGCTGCGCGCGCGGCGGCGGCCGGTCGTGACGGGCGCCGAGGCGATGGTCGGCAGCATCGGCGAAGTGCTCGACGACGGCCTGCGCGCCGACCAGCCGCAGGACGCGGCCGGCCCCGCCCCGTCGGCGGCGGGCTGGGCGCGCGTGCACGGCGAGCGCTGGCGCGTCGCGAGCAGCACGCCGCTGGCCGCCGGCTGCCGCGTGCGCGTCACCGGCCGCCACGGGCTGACGCTCACCGTCGCGCCGCTCTACGACGTGCCGGCACACGAACAACAACACCAGGGAGCACCGTCATGATGGGCTACACGTTCGGCTTCAGCGGCGTCCTGATCGTCTTCGTCGTGGTGCTGGTCGCATCGTCGATCCGCATCTTCCGCGAGTACGAACGCGGCGTCGTGTTCATGCTCGGCCGGTTCTGGAAGGTGAAGGGGCCGGGGCTCGTGCTGATCATCCCGATCGTCCAGCAGGTCGTGCGGATCGACCTGCGCACCGTCGTGTTCGACGTGCCCGCGCAGGACGTGATCACGCGCGACAACGTGTCGGTGAAGGTCAATGCGGTCGTGTATTTCCGCGTCGTCGATCCGGAGAAGGCCGTGATCCAGGTCGCGCGCTTCTTCGAGGCGACGAGCCAGCTCGCGCAGACGACGCTGCGCGCGGTGCTCGGCAAGCACGAACTCGACGCGTTGCTCGCCGAGCGCGAGCAGTTGAATGCCGACATCCAGAAGACGCTCGATGCGCAGACCGATGCGTGGGGAATCAAGGTGTCGACGGTCGAGATCAAGCACGTGGACCTGAACGAAACGATGATCCGGGCGATCGCGCGGCAGGCCGAGGCCGAACGCGAACGGCGCGCGAAGGTGATTCACGCGGAAGGCGAATTGCAGGCGTCGGAGAAGCTGCTGCAGGCGGCGCAGCGGCTTGCGCAGCAGCCGCAGGCGATGCAGCTGCGCTACCTGCAGACGCTGACGACGATCGCGGCGGACAAGAATTCGACGATCGTGTTTCCGCTGCCGGTGGATCTGCTGAGCGCGTTGCTGGATCGGTTGGGGCCGCCGCGCGAGCGGTGAGACGCGCGGGTGCCGGGCCGCGGCGGCCCGGCACCCGCCACGCGTCAAGCCAGCAGCTTGCGATCCGTCTTGCCGTACTTGATCGACTTCTCGTCCGGGATCATCAGGCCCGTGTGCTCGTCGCGGCCCTGCAGCAGGAAACGCGCATCCGGATTGCCGATCTGTTCGGCCGCGAGCTTGCTGTCCGCGCCGATCTCGCCCTTCTTCATCCGGTTGACGATCACGCCGGCCGCGGTGTCCTTGAAGTCGCGCAGCATCCACGCGTCGCCGTCGCTGTCGCCGAACACCAGCAGCGGGCCGTAGCCCTTCTTCGACGCGAGCACGTTGCGGATGCCCACCGTCTTGCCGGGCCCCCAGTTGAAATGCCAGCCGGCCGGATAGGTGCTCGTGTACTTGCCGTCCTGCATGTCGAGCCGCAGCCCGATCACGTTCTCGGGCGGCACGCCGTAGCCATAGTTCGGATTGCCGGCGAATACGCGCACGACATCGTCGAGCGACGCGGTGCTCACGTACACGTCGATGCCATTCGCACGCAGCGTGTGCATCACCGCGCGGATTTCCTCGTGAATGCGGATGCCGTGGAAATGCGTGTCGGCCACCACGCCGGCCTTGCCCGGCAGCGTCTTCGGGCTTTCGTAGCGGACCTTGCGCAGCGCGTCGCCGATACCGTAGTTGTTCGACGCTTCCGCCATCGCCTGCAGCTCGGCGGTCGTCATGTTCTTGTAGAAGTAGATGATCCACTTGTAGCCGACTTCGAGCGGATGCGTGTCGCAGATCGCGTCGTACATGAAGTACAGCTTCGCGCGAAAATCCTTGAACTGGTCGGTCTCGCGAATCTCGTCGAGGCTCTTGTCGCCGCCGAGGCCCTTGTAGTTCGCATGAAGCCAACGGTAGTCGGACTCGACGTCGGCGGCGAGATCCTCCATCGTCACCGGCTTGCCGTCGACGGTCGTGTAGTCCTTCATGAACGCGCCCTTCGGCACGTCCTTCCACATCACGCCGACGAACTCGTCCGGCGTCAGCTTGTACTGCAGATGATTGATCTGGTACATCAGTAACGCCTCTTCGCAGTCGTTCATGATGCACGTGTTGTCCCAGTCGAACACCGCGTACGGGCGGCGCTTTCCGTCGTAGCGCGCGCTCGCGACGCCGTGCCGGTCGAGCACCGCCTGCAGGCGCGCGGCGTTGAACGGCGACCAGCGGCCCGGGTCGAGCGCGTCCGGCGCGGTCGCGCTCTTCGCGCCGGCCATGCCGGCCTTGAGCATCAGCGGCGTCGCAGCGGTCGCAGCGGCAAGGGTGTTCATGAACTTGCGGCGTTGCATGGTCTCTCTCCGTGGAATGGTCGAATCGGCTTGGGTCGCTGCCCCGCGCAACGCGCGGCACACCCGCTCCGCGAAGCCGGAAAGGCTTCGAATCGGGGGCGAATGATGTGACGAAATTATTTCGGCAATTTGACAGCGTCTCGCCACGACACGACGGGGAATTGATCCGGCGCGACATACCGGGCCGGCGCCGCCACCGCACACGCGCTCCGGCCGGCCCTCCCGCACCGGCCACGTGCACGGCGACGGCCATCCGGCCCCGACCGCCGAAAACCTAGAGCGTCCCCTCCATTTCGGCCTTCATTAGGAGAAGCCCTCACCTCCGCGCCACGTCGAACCGGCTATGATCTTTACATCGGTCAATGACACATTAAATGCTGACTGAATAATTCGCCCGCGTCGCCGAACGCAGGCCGACACATGGAGACGCAACATGCCCGATCATCCGCTGCCGGAAGTCCATCTCGACGAGCTGCCGCAATTCCGCGCGGTCCAGCAGCTTGCCTATCGCTGCGTCGAGACCGTCGGCGCGATGCTCTACCCCGGCATCACCGAGAAGGAAGCCGCGCGCCTGCTGACCGAATGGCTGCAGGACAACGGCGTGCACGACTGGCTGCACAAGCCGTTCGCATGGTTCGGCGACCGCACGGCGTTCCAAGGCTTCTCCGGCCTGAAGCACATGGGCGGCTTCAACCTCGCGTTCTTCCCGAGCAACCGCCAGCTCGAGACCGACATGCCCGTGATCCTCGACGTCGCGCCCGTGCTCGACGGGATCGTCGCGGACGTCGGCTACGCGCACTGCCTCGGCAACAACCCGATCCTCGAACAGTTGCAGGACGACCTGATGGACCATCGCGACATGATCGTGCGGCTGGTCAAAGAGCGTCGCCCGATGGCCGAGGTCGCGCAGGCGGTCGACGCGCTGTGTCGCCGCCAGGGCGTCGAGCCGCGCCACAAGGCCTATCCGTTCAAGGTGCTCGCGCATCGCGTCGCGAAGATCCACAAGCTGTCGACACCGCGCTTCGTCGCGCGCTTCGGGCTGAACGCGACGCGCAACCTGCTGCTCGATCAGGGCCGCGCGGCGAAGCAGCAGGGCTGGTCGCCGCTGTGGTCGATCGACCGCCGCTCCGAACACGCGCCGGTGCCGGGCCTGTGGGCCGTGGAGCCGCATCTCGGCTTCGCCGGCGTCGGCGCGAAATTCGAGGAACTGCTGGTGATCACCGACGACGACGCGTACTGGCTCGACGACGACCTGCCGCACGTGCGCCGCTGGCAGCGCCGCCAGGCCGAACGCGCGCAGGCCGTCGCGAGCGTGCCGGCGGCCGCCTGACACGAACGCCGCCTTCCACCGAATCCCTGAACGACGGACACACGATGCAGCCTCTTTCCGATGAAGCGCCGCTGGCCCTGTTCGAATCGGTTCACAGCGAGACGGCCGTCGCCTCCGGCGACTTGACGCTCGCGGTCAGGACCTGGGGCGACCCGGCCCGCTCGCCGGTCGTGCTCGTGCACGGCTACCCCGACGACAGCAGCGTCTGGCAGCACGTCGCGCCGCTGCTCGCGCGCAAGCACTACGTGATCGCCTACGACGTGCGCGGCGCGGGCCTGTCCGGCGCGCCGAAGCGCACGGCCGATTACCACCTCGCGAAGCTGACCGACGACTTCATCGCGGTGATCGACGCGCTCTGCCCCGGCCGCGCGGTGCACCTGATCGCGCACGACTGGGGCTCGATCCAGGGCTGGGAGTTCGTCACGGATCCGCGGCTCGCCGGCCGCATCGCGTCGTATACGTCGTGCTCGGGGCCGTGCCTCGACCACGTCGGCTTCTGGCTGCGCGAACGCGTGCTGCATCCGACGCCCGCGTCATTGGCCAGGCTCGGCGGGCAGCTCGTGCGCTCGTGGTACGTGTATCTGTTCCATCTGCCGTTCATCCCCGAGCTCGGCTGGCGGCTGTGGCTCGGCCGCGCATGGCCGGGCCTGCTGCGCCGGGTCGAGAAAACCCCCGCCACGCCGCGCGCGACGCAGGCCGACGACGGCGCGCGCGGCGTGCGCCTCTATCGCGCGAATTTCATCCGCTGCCTGTTCGCGCCGCGCGAGCGCTACGCGCACGCGCCGGTGCAGACGATCGTGCCGCTCGGCGACAAATACGTGAGCCCGGCGCTGTCCGAGAACCTGTCGCGCTGGGTGCCGCAGTATTACCGCCGCGAAGTCGCGGCCGGCCACTGGCTGCCGCTCGCCGATCCCGCGCGCTTCGCCGGCCTCGCCGAACAGTTGATCGACGCGGTCGAATCGGGCGACGAGCCGCCCGCGCTCGCGAACGCACGCCGCCGCGCGACCAGCGGCCGCTTCAGCGGCAAGGTCGCGGTCGTCACCGGCGCGGGCAGCGGCATCGGCCGCTGCGCGGCGCTCGCGTTCGCCCGCGAAGGCGCGACCGTCGTCGCGTGCGACATCGATCTCGCGAGCGCCGAGCGCACCGCGCTGCTGCTCGGGCTGACCGGCGCGCAGGCGCATGCGAAACGCGTGGACGTCGGCTCCGCCGACGAGATGGAAGCGCTCGCGGCATGGGTCGGCAGCGAACTCGGCGGCGCCGACGTCGTGATCAACAACGCGGGCATCGGTATGGCCGGCGGCATTCTCGACACGAGCGAACGGCACTGGGAGCGCATCCTGCACGTGAACCTGTGGGGCGTGATCCACGGCTCGCGGCTGTTCGCGCAGCAGATGGCCGCACGCGGCACGGGCGGCCACATCGTCAACACCGCGTCGGCCGCCGCGTTCGGGCCGTCGCGCGACCTGCCCGCGTACGCGACGACGAAGGCCGCCGTGCTGATGCTCAGCGAATGCATGCGCGCGGAACTCGCGGAAAAAGGCATCGGCGTGACGGCCGTCTGCCCCGGCTTCGCGGAAACCGGAATCATGGCGTCGACGCAATACGCGGGCGCCAACGCACAGGACGAGGCGCGGCTGCGCAAACGCGCGACGAAGCTGTACCAGATGCGCGGCCTGAAGCCGGAAACCGTCGCGCAGGCGATGGTCGACGGCGTGCTGCGCAACCGGCCGGTCGTGGCCGTGGGCACCGAGGCGCACGCGCTGCGCTTCGTCGGCCGCTTCATGCCGTGGCTCGGCCGGATGCTCGCCCGCGTCAGCATGGCATCGCATTGACGGCGCGGCGCGCCGCACAGGAACGGAGACACAGATGACCGCTACCGCCGACTATCACAAGATCAAGGCCCGGCACGTGAAGTTCGACTTCAGCGACACGCCGATCACGTGGGTGCCGAATGACCCGGGCAGCACGCACATCATCAACACGCTGAACCTGCTGTTCCCGGAAGGCGAACTGTGGTTCTGCCGCGTATACAACAAGGCGCTGCCGAACATCACCGATGCGCGCCTGCGCGACGAAGCCGAGGGCTTCCTGCGCCAGGAAGCCGTGCATTCGCGCTCGCACGGCGGCGTGCTCAAGCATTACTACGATCGGCACGGGATCGACACGAAGCCATTCACGCAGAAGCTGAACTGGCTGTTCACGCGCGTGCTCGGCGAAGCGCCGTTCGGGCTGAAGATCGGCCACACGCGCTTCTGGCTGCGTCAGCAGCTCGCGGTGATCGCGTCGCTCGAACATTTCTTCGGCTATCTCGGCAACTGGGTGCTCAACGCGCACGGGCTCGACGAAGGCCGCGCCGACCCGACGATGGTCGACCTGCTGCGCTGGCACGGCGCGGAGGAAGTCGAACACCGGACCGTCGCGTTCGACATCTACAACCAGATGGGCGGCAACTATCCGGAACGCTGCGTGCACATGGCGTTCGTGATCGTGCTGCTGCTCTACTTCATCACGAGCGGCGCGAAATTCATGTACCGGCGAGATCCCGCCGCCGGCCGTTATCCGGGTTTCGTGCTGTCGTGGTGGAAGGGCTCGCGGCGCGGGCACCTGCCGTCGTTCTGGAAGGTGATCGGCGCGGCGCTGCGCTATTTCAGGCCGGGCTATACGCCGCACCACGAAGGCTCGACCGAGCAGGCGCTCGCGTATCTGGCGCGCTCGCCGGCCGCGCAGGCGGCCGCGCACGGCGGCAACTGGGGCACGACGAAGGGCGCGTGACCGGGCCCGCAAGCGGGTTCGCGACGGTTTCGGCGGGGGCGCCCGCCGAAATGCGTACAATCGCGGCTTCATTTCCCGGAGGTGCCGCGATGGCCATGAAGAAAACCGATCTAGAAAAGAACAAGGCGCTCAAGCTGACGCACGCGATGAAGCAGTCCAGCTCCGCCCGCTTCGGCAAGGGCGCCGAGGACGCGGCGAAGCTCGACCGCCGCGCGCAGCGCAAGCTCGACCAGGAACAAGGCCTCGTGCCGTTCGCGTGCAAGCTCAACGCCGACCTCGTCGAACAGCTGAAGGCACGCGCCGCCACGCATCCGAACGGGATGACGGGCCTGCTGTCCGAACTGCTCGTCAACGGCCTCGCCCAGCACGACGCGTGATCGTCACATATCTCGAAAATAGTCGTTGACAACGCCGTACGACATCGACAAACTCGTTCGCATGCCTACGTTCAAGCTCATCGCCATCGCGAATCATTGCCCGCTGAACATTCGAAAGAATGGATCACGGGAGGCGCTTGTGCGTTAGCATCCGAGCAGTACCGCATGTCACACAAGGCCTCACCGGAAACGGATGAGGCCTTTTTGTTCTGGTGCGCGTCATCCGTCCGGCTCAACGAATGGAGAAGACGATGGACCAGGCAAGCCCGTTGTTCGACCGTCCCGATTCGCGCCGCGTCGGCGCGATCGCGTTACCGACCGTCGTGATCCGTTTCGCGGTCGCGCCGCGCACGACGCTGACCTGGCGCGCGCCGAGCGATGCGGAAATCCGCGCGCACGGCGCGCCGCTGTGGATCACGCGGCCGCCGAGCGTCGACGACTACTGGGTACAACCCGGCGACGTGCTGCGCATCGCGCGCGGCGATCGAATCTGGCTCGGCACCGATGACGACCGGCCAGCCGAGGCGTCGATCACGACGGCGTACGTGAAGCGCGGCGAGCGGCTGAGACGCACGCTCGCGCGCATGCAACGTTTGCTCGTCGGACGATGGCGAATACGGGATTGACGATGCGCGCTCACGCGCGCGACGGGATGCCGGAACGCACTGAATCAGCGCATCCGGAAACGGACGCACCCGCGACGCGACGCGTCGCAGGTGCGCATCGAATGACGCGGCACGCACGTGCGTGCCGCGAGCGATCGCGCGCCGTGCGCAACCCTGACATGCATCACGTGCATCAGGTGCTGGCGGCGAGACGCGGGCCCGTGCTGCGAGGCGTGGAATCGAGGTCGGGGCGTTGCGCCGCCTGCGAGGTCACCCACGGGTCGATGCCTTGCTTTTGCACCTCCTCGAGAAATGACACCCGCGTACGCCAGTAATCCGCCTGTAATTTCGCATCGATGACGCGCTGTTCGGCTGCGAACAGTTCCATACGCGCCGTCACGAGCATCGACGCAGCGGTTTTTTCCGGCGTGGGGGCGTGCCGCATCGCCCAACGGCTGATCCAGTTCAACATGCTGACCTCCGTGATGACGGACGAACCCGCATCGGGCAATCGCAACCGGTCGCGCCTGCCCGAATGCGCAACGACCGTCACCGCGCTTCACCGCCTGGCCTGCACGGACTGCGACTCCCCCGCGTCGGCAACAACTGGCCGACGTGTGTGCGCGGTGTATCTATCCTAGAAAGACTTGCCGGTTAACGCGATGACGTCTTGCAATCTTTTACACAGAAACCACAGTCCGGCCCGCGCCGCGAAATGACAGTTGCGGACGCGACGGCTTCGGCGCAGGATAGCCCGATATCTGCAACCGCCTGGACTGACGAATGGCCGCTGCGCGCCGCCGCGCACCCGCGCCGGTCATGTGCGCGCGCATTGCGTCCGTCCTGTGTTCGCCCCTCGTGCGGGCGTGCCGTTGCGGTCGCATACCGTCGCGTGGCGGCCATGCACCGCATGTCGATCATGCCGTTGCGCCCGCATCGGCCGACACAGCCCGCCCGCCATCGAATCGTTTCCATCGTTTCTACCTGCCCGCCTGGTCCGAACCGGTAAAATGCGCGCCTTCGTCGCGCGGCCGGCCTGTCCCACCGTTCGCGCGAACGCTGCCGATCGTGCCCCGCAACTATATCGTCCGAGCTATCCGCGCTATTACAATCCGCCGATAGCGTCGCAATAGTGGCTGGTTACAGTAGGCCGGCCTCGCCGCTGCCTTACAACAATTCGGCATAAACAACAAGCAACACGACAACCCGACCGGAGAAACGCCTTCATGGAATCCATCAAGCGGTATTTCGGCTTCGACGAAGCCGGCACCGACTTCCGCACCGAAATACTCGCGGGCGTCACCACGTTCCTGACGATGGCCTACATCATCTTCGTCAACCCCGCGATCCTCGGCGATGCCGGCATGCCCAAGGAATCCGTGTTCGTCGCGACCTGCCTCGTCGCGGCGCTGGCGTCGATCATCATGGGGCTGTACGCGAACTACCCGATCGCCTGCGCGCCCGGCATGGGCCTGAACGCGTATTTCGCGTACACGGTCGTCAAGGGGATGGGCTTCACGTGGCAGGCCGCGCTCGGCGCGGTGTTCATCTCCGGCTGCCTGTTCCTGCTCGTCACGCTGTTCCGCGTGCGCGAGGCGATCGTCAACGGCATTCCGAAATCGCTGCGCATCTCGATCACCGCCGGCATCGGCCTGTTCCTCGGCATCATCTCGCTGAAAACCTCGGGCGTGATCGTCGGCAGCCCGGCCACGCTCGTCACGCTCGGCGACCTGCACAAGCACGACACGATCCTCGCGATCATCGGCTTCTTCACCATCGTCACGCTCGACCACCTGCGCGTGCGCGGCGCGATCCTGATCGGCATCATCGGCGTCACGATCCTGTCGTTCTTCTTCGGCGACAACCAGTTCCACGGCGTGTTCTCCGCGCCGCCGTCGATCGACGCGACGCTGTTCAAGCTCGACATCGGCGCCGCGCTGTCGACCGGCATCATCAACGTGATCCTCGTGTTCTTCCTCGTCGAATTGTTCGACGCGACCGGCACGCTGATGGGCGTCGCGAACCGCGCGGGCCTGCTCGTCGAAGGCAAGATGAACCGCCTGAACAAGGCGCTGCTCGCCGACAGCACCGCGATCGTCGCGGGCTCGGTGCTCGGCACGTCGTCGACCACCGCGTATATCGAAAGCGCGTCGGGCGTGCAGGCCGGCGGCCGCACGGGCGTGACGGCGATCACCGTCGCCGTGCTGTTCCTCGCGTGCCTGTTCATCGCGCCGCTCGCCGGCGTCGTGCCGGCCTACGCCACGGCACCGGCACTGCTGTACGTGTCGTGCCTGATGCTGCGCGAGATGGTCGACGTGCCGTGGGACGACGCGACCGAAGCCGTGCCGGCCGCGCTGACCGCGCTGCTGATGCCGTTCACTTACTCGATCGCGAACGGCGTCGCGTTCGGCTTCATCGCGTACGGCGGCCTGAAGCTGCTGACGGGCCAGGCCCGCACGGTCAAGCCGATCGTGTGGATCATCGCGGCCGTGTTCCTGTTCCGCTTCTTCTATCTCGGCAGCGAGTGACGCACGCGCGCCCCGGTGCGCCGCACGATGAAACGAAAACGCCACCTTCGGGTGGCGTTTTTGTTGTGTTCTCGATTCGGCTACGCGCGTGGTGCGAGTGAGCGCCGGTCAAGCTTCCGCCTGCCGAAGCACCCAGCGCGCGAAGGTCTGCAGCGGCCCCTCGCCCAGTTCCAGCGCGTCGGGCAACACGAGACAGAAGCGCTTGACCACGCCCCGCCCGTCGGGCCACGGCGCGGCGAGCAACCCTTGCGCGATCTCGGCGTCGACATAGAGACGTGGCACCAGCGCAACGCCGAGCCCCGCCAGCGCCGCCGCGATCAGCATCGAGTAAAGGTCGTAGCGTGCGCCGGCGGCCGGATTGCTCACCGGCAACCCCGTCTCGTGCACGTACGCCGACCACGCATCGGGCGTCTGGCGCTTGTGCAGGCGCGGCAGCGTGCCCAGCAACATGTCCGGCTGCCCGCCCGCGAGCAGCGACGGATGGCAGACCGGCACCAGCACCTCCTCGCACAGCCGGTACGTGTGCATGCCGGCCCAGGCAGGATGCTCGAAGTGAATCGCCGCATCGAAACCGCTGCCGGCCAGCACGAACGGCTCCGCGCGATCGGCAAAGTGCACCGTGATGTTCGGATGCTGCGTCTGGAATCCCTTGAGCCGCGGAATCAGCCAACGCGTCGCGAATGTCGGCGTCACGGCGATATCGACGCTGCCGCCGTCACCGGGCTGCCCCATCATGTACTGGCTGTCGCGCTCGAGCCGGTCCAGCACTTCGCGAACCTGCGCCGCGTAGCGCACGCCGTTCGGCGCCAACCGCACGCGATTGCCGACCCGCTCGAACAGCGCGACGCCCAGGAACGTCTCCAGCCGGCCGATCTGCCGGCTGATCGCGCCTTCCGTCAACGCCAGTTCGTCGGCGGCGCGCGCGAAGCTTCCATGCCGCGCCGCGGCCTCGAATGCCATCAATGCCGAATTGCTCGGAATCCTGCGTCGCGTCACGATTGCTCCCGGTCCGACCGCCGTCGGTCATGGCTTGATCAAATGTCATTGAACGGTGACGAATCATCGTTTTTCGCCCGTTGTGCCGCTCATTATCATGACAAAAACTCAACCCGTCGAGCCAGCCGTTCGATTCCGAAGGCCGCTCGCCCCCCCTGCGGAGAAGTCATGATCTATGCCGTTGAATGCAGCATCGCCGAGCCCGCCGTCGAAGCCGAGTGGAACGACTTCTACAGCCGGATCAAACTGCCGGCGCTGATTTCCGTATCCGGCTTTCGGACGTCGCAACGCTTTCGCGCGCTCGGCGGCGACGGCCCCGTCTACCTCGCGCTGCATACGATCGACGGCCCGGACGTGCTGACGTCGGCCGAGTATCGCGACAAGGGCGGCGGCAATTTCGCGCGCTGGCAGCCGCACATCGTCGAGTGGCGTCGCAACGTATACGACTGCGCGGCACCCGCGCCCGCCGTCTCCGGCCATCAATGGCTGGCCGTTTGCGACGACCTCGCCCCGTTCGCGCGAGCAGGTATCGCCGCCACGGCCATGCATGCGGTCGCGCTGGATCGCCGGCCGGCGGCGCGCTGGCTGGCCGTCCTCGCGCACGATCAGGCTCGGCTCGCGTCCGATGCCACGATCCGGCTCTATGCGCCGATGGGTGACCGACTCGTCAGCACGACGACGTCGACAACCGCGCGCTGACCGGAGCCCGACCATGCCGAGCGTCACGATTTTCATCCCGGAGGCGAGCATGCCGACCAGTGCGGCGCTCGACGCGTTGTCGTCGGCGTGCGAGAGGATTTGCACCGACGTGTTGAGCGCCGCACCCGGCACGGTCCATGTCGTATACGTTCCGGTCCGGCACGGCTGCGGACATCCGGTCAGCGCGGAGATCCGCTTTCGCATCACATCATTTCGCACCACTGAACTGATGGACCGGTTCATGACGGAACTGGATCGCGAGATTCTTCGCCACACCGGATTCGTCGCACGGATCCGCTGCTTCGGCTACGACACCCCCCACCTTCACGCCCGACATTGACCCATGAGCGCCTCGGTTCCCCGCCCATCTTTCCCGCGTCGCAAGGTCGGCGATTTCACGGTGACCGCGATCAGCGACGGCACGCTGACGGCCGGCCTCGACCTGCTGTCGAACATCGACGTCGACGACGCGACCGGCATCATGCACAGGGCCGGCATACACGCGCCGTCCGACGTCAACATCAACTGCTATGTCATACGCGGAAACGGGCGCACCGTGCTCGTCGACACCGGCGCCGGCGGCATCCGGAACTGGGGCGGCCTGCTGCGTCCGTCGCTGTCGCGAGCCGGCATCGATGCACGCGACATCGACACGGTCCTGCTGACGCACGCCCATCCTGACCACATCGGCGGCCTGCTCGACACGGACGGACAGCCGGCCTTTCCGCAAGCGGAGGTGTTCATTCACGAACGGGAACGTGCGTTCTGGCTGGACGACGGCATGTACGAGCGGGCAAGCGAGCGCGCACGCGGCAATTTCCGGATCGCGCGGCGCACGTTCGACGTGTATCGCGCGCAGCTACGCACCATCGAGGCGGCAGGCGACGTGCTGCCCGGCATCGTCGCCGTGCCGCTGCCGGGGCACACGCCCGGCCACACCGGCTATCGCGTCGAATCGCGCGGCGAGCGCCTGCTGATCTGGGGCGATCTCGTGCATTTCGCGCCGATTCAGGTTGCTCGCCCCGACGTGTCGATTGCGTTCGATCACGATCCGTCGCAGGCATCGTCGACGCGCGCGGCCACGCTCGCCGAAGTCGCTTCGGATAACTTGCTGATTGCGGGCATGCACCTGGCCGACACGGGCTTCGCACGCATCGCGCGCGCGAACGGCGCAACCGGCGACGCATACGTGCTGAGCGGCGCGGATTGATCGCAACGGAGCGCGGGAACGCGGGAACGCACGCACGCCAGCGCGCTGGCACGACGTTCGAATCGTGCCGGGCACCGCCCCGCGCGGGCGCGCTACCGGACGAGCATGCGCCGATATGACACGGGCGCCGGTATCCGACGCCCGCTCCGTCGCTGCCCGGTCGTCCGGTTCAGCGCCAGTTCGCCTCGTAGAAGCGCACGTAGCCGCTGCGCAGCGTCACGCATTGCGCGCGCGTCTCGGACAGCAACCGCCGTGCGGCCGCCTCGATACGCTCGCGGTGCTGATCGTACGCACCGACCATGTCCTCGAAGCGCGGCGATGCCGCACCGAAATGATCCTCCAGCGCCTCGGCGGTGATCTGACATTGGACGCGCTCGCCATTGACCAGCGCCGTGAAACCAAGCATCAGGTCGCGCCCCGAATATTCGGGCTTCTCATTCGTGAAATGGATCTGCATGGGAGCCGCCTTGTCCGGTAGAAAGCAAATGACCGCGTCCGTCGTCCGCTACCGGCCGGACGAAAATTTACGCGGGCTCGCCGGCAGAGGCAGCATCCACGGGGGTATGGCGCGGACAATGCGTGCCGGTTGCATTCCACTGTAGACGGTTTCGCGCAGGAGGCAAAATTTACGATGTGCGTCGTTCCGACGCGCTTTTTCATCAGACCAGCGCGACATCCGGCACCGTTTTGCCGAGCGGCGTCAGTGGGGATCGGTGGGCCAGATGTTCAGTGCGATCGCGGCGGTCGTGGCACCTACCGCGATCGCGGCGGCCCCGTATTGCACCGCATCGCTCAGGTCGAACAGCAGACCGTGGATCGCGACGGCGATGCCGCCCAGCATGATGAAAGTGGCGATGGCCGCCAACACGACTCTCAGTTCCGTCCGAACCATGATGGGTCTCCCGAACGGATGCATGTCACGTCGCATGCATGTTGCGATGCGGAACACGGCGCGTGCGTGCTCCACTTTCATCATTGCAGGCGGACGCTTAAAAGCAAGGGGGTTTTGTACGCAGTCGCACAACGCGCGCGGCGCTTGTATGATGAGGCGATATCGATGGCGGCGGCCCGGGTGGCGGATGGTGCGGTGCAAAGTGTGAGCTGTGGGCGACCGCGGAGCATGGGGCCCTGGCAAGCGCTGAAGTGCTACCTCCGGCCGACCGCGAAGCATGGGACCAGAGTAAGCGCTGAAGCGCTAACTCTGGCCGACCGCGAAGCATGGGGCCCCAGTAAGCGCTGAAGCGCTAACTCTGGCCGACCGCGAAGCATGGGACCAGAGTAAGCGCTAAAGCGCTAACTCTGGTCGACAGGAGACAAGACATGCCTCAACCTTTCGTGCTGCCCGCCACCGCGGGCCGCAACGACCTGCTCGCGCAGGCGCATGCCCGTTCGACCGCGGTCGGCCTGCGCGCAAACGAGCGCCCCGATTTCTCGCCGCTGTCGCGGCTCGCGCTGCGCGAACTGCTCGACACGAACCACGCATTGTTCGCGCACGCGCGCCCGGTGATGGAGAACCTCCACGCGCAGATCGCCGACACGCAAAGCCTCGTGCTGCTCACCGACGCCGACGGCGTGATCCTGCACAGCATCGGCGATGCGGACTTCATCGAAAAAGCAAACCGCGTCGCGCTGTGCACCGGCGTGTCGTGGGCCGAAGGCGCACGCGGCACCAACGCGATCGGCACCGCGCTCGCATCGGGCCAGGCGGTCGCCGTGCACGGTGCCGAACACTTCCTGCGCGCGAACCATATCCTCACCTGCTCGTGCGCGCCGATCATCGACCCGTTCGGCCGCACGCTCGGCACGCTCGACGTGAGCGGCGACCCGCGCGGCTTCAGCCCCCATACGCTCGCGCTCGTGCGGATGTCCGCGCAGTTGATCGAGAACCATCTGTTCGCGAACCAGTGCGCGGAAGCACTGCGGCTGCGCTTCCACGCCCACGAGGATTGCGTCGACTCGCTGTTCGCCGGGCTCGTCGCGTTCGGCCCCGACGGCGGGCTGATCGCCGCGAACCGCAGCGCGCAATTCCAGCTCGGCGCGACCTTCGATGCGTTGCAGCATCAAGGCTGCGATGCGCTGTTCGGCATGCATTTCGGACAGCTCGCGCAGCAGGCGACCCGCGCACCCGGCGCACCGTTCCGCCTCACGCTGTCGACCGGCGTGCGCGTGCTCGCGCGCTGCGAATTCGCGGAAGCGCACAAGACGGCCGTCGCCGTCACGCCACCCGCGCCCGCCGCGCGCACACGGGCGCCGGACCCCGACGCGATCACGTTCGCGACGCTCGACACCGGCGATGCGCGGATGGCCGCCGTGCTCGAACGCGTCGCGAAGATTCGTGGGCGCGACCTGCCGTTGCTGATCCTCGGCCAGACCGGCACCGGCAAGGAATGGCTCGCGCGTGCGCTGCACCAGGCATCGCCGCGCGCGGACGGCCCGTTCGTCGCGGTCAACTGCGCGGCGCTGCCGGATTCGCTGATCGAGGCCGAACTGTTCGGCTACGAGGACGGCGCCTTCACCGGTGCGCGCAAGCGCGGCAGCCCCGGCAAGATCGCGCAGGCCGACGGCGGCACGCTGTTTCTCGACGAAATCGGCGACATGCCGCTCGCGCAGCAGGTCAGGCTGATGCGCGTGCTGCAGGAGCGCGCGGTGATGCCGCTTGGCGGCGCACGCGCGGTGCCGGTCGACGTCCGCGTGGTCTGCGCGACCCACCGCGACCTGCGTGCGATGATCGCCGAAGGCACGTTCCGCGAAGACCTGTTCTACCGGATCAACGGCCTTGCCGTCACGCTGCCGCCGCTCGCCGCGCGCACCGACCTGCCGGCACTGGTCGAGCGGATCCTCGCGCGGCTCGGTCGCAGCGAGCCGATGCCGAGCCGCCTCGCGACCGACGTGCTCGACGCGTTCATGCGGCACCGCTGGCCCGGCAACCTGCGGCAAATGACCAACGTGCTGCGCACGGCCGGCATGCTCGCCGAAGACGAAGCCGAAATCACGCTCGCGCACCTGCCCGACGATTTCTGGCTCGACTGCGACGACGCGCCCGTGGCGCAGGCCGCGCCGTCCGACACGCGCGAAGCAACGACCCTGCAGAGCCACCAGGCCGCGGTGATCGACGCGGTGCTCGCGCGGCACGGCGGCAACGTATCGGCCGCCGCACGGGAGCTCGGACTCGCGCGCAATACCGTGTACCGCTACCTGCGCCGACACTGACGTCGCGGGCCGGCTGCCCGACGGGCGCCGGCCGCACCGCCTTCGGGTATGCTTGGCGCTTGCCTTGTCTTGCCGCCGCGCCGCCGCCCGCTTCGCCCCATGACCGATCCCGACCACCCGCCTCTCGTACGCATCGAGCCGCTCGGCGCGACGTTCGACGCCCCCGATTCGCTGACGCTGCTCGAGGCCGCCGCGTTCGCGCACGTCAGGCTGCCGCGCTCGTGCCGCAACGGCACGTGCCGAAGCTGCCTGTGCAGGATCGTCAGCGGCAGCGTACGCTATACGATCGAATGGCCGGGCCTGAGCCGCGAGGAAAAGGCCGACGGCTATACGCTGCCGTGCGTGGCCGTCGCGACCTCAGATGTCGTGCTCGACGTGCCCGACGCGGTGATGATCGACTGAACGCGGCGCGCGGCCGTGCGCCGTCCCGCATCAAGCATGCCCGCCAGGAGAACGCGATGACCCAGTCCACCGATCGCATCGAGAAACAAGCCTTGCTCGCCGCGCCGCTGGCGCGCGTCTGGGAAGCCGTCAGCAATGCCGGGGAATTCGGCACCTGGTTCGGCGTGACGTTCGACGGACCGTTCGTCGCCGACCGGCCGCTGTTCGGCCGCATCACGCCGACGCGCGTCGACGACGACGTCGCCAGGGCACAGGAGCCGTATGCCGGCACCGTGTTCGAAATCGTCGTCGATCGCGTCGAGCCGAAGCAACGGTTTTCCTTTCGCTGGCACCCGTTCGCGATCGATCCGAACGTCGATTACGCGTCCGAGCCGATGACGCTCGTCACGTTCGCACTCGCCGAAGCGAACGGCGGCACGCTGCTGACGATCACCGAAACGGGTTTCGACCAGTTGATCGCAACGCGTCGCGCGAAGGCGCGCGAGATGAACGATCAGGGCTGGGCCGCGCAGATGATGCTGATCACGAAATATCTCGCGAAGCACGCGTAAGCGTGCCGCGCATCATTCCCGGCATCCGCGTGCCCGCATGCCCTCGCGGCGGGTGCGTGGCATAATCCGCTCCATCGTCGTTCATACGCCGCCCCGCGCATCGCATGCTGAGTCGTCGTTTCCGGAAGATCGTCAGTCTGATCGGGATGCTCGCCATCCTGATGACGGCGCTCGCGCCGACGATCTCGCAAGCGCTGACGACGCAAGACCGCGTCGATTCGCTGCTTGCCGGCTACTGCACGGCCGGGCCGGCGGGCGGCAACCATGCCGGCGATGCGTCGTCGAAAAGCCTGCAGGCCCATCTGCAGGCTTGCGGCTATTGCAGCCTGCTCGCCCATACACCCGCCCTGCCCGCGCCCGAACTGACGTTCGCGGCCAACCTCCAACCGCTCCGGCATCGCGAAGCAACCCGCTTCGAAAGCCTGCGCCGCACGCAGCCGCTTACGGCCGCGCAACCGCGCGCCCCGCCGCTCGCGTCCTGATTCGTCGTCACCGCGCGTGATGCCGTCGCGCATCACGCCGTCCGCACGCGCGCTGCGCGTGCATGCCGTGTCACGTTTCGAAGGACGATCTCATGTTCGACCGTATCGCTCGCGGCGTCGCGCCGTGCGTGCGCTCGCCCGCCTCCGGCGGTTGCGCGTGCACGAACGCGCGGCCGTTCGTCGAATGCATCGTTCTCCTTGTCATTTCCAACCGGATCATCCTGTCATGAAAACCACTGCTTTCGTCCGCGGCGCACTCGTCGCACTCGGCTTCATCGTCGCCCAGGCCGCTCACGCGCACGCACACCCGAAAAACCTCGAACCGGCCGCCGACGCCGCGCTGTCGAGCGCGCCGCACGCGGTCACGATCGACTTCAGCGAAACGCTCGAACCCGCATTCAGTTCGATCGCCGTCACCGACAGCCACGGACAATCGGTCGCCGACGGAAAATCCGCCATCGACGCCGGCAACCGAAAGCGGATGCATGTGGCGCTGGCGAACCTGACGCCTGGTACGTACACGGTCGCATGGGTCGCGGTGGCGAGCGACGGGCACCGCACGCAGGGCCGCTACACGTTCACGGTGAAATAACGCGCACGACGCCCGCGCGGCGACTTTCCCTACCCGATCAGGAACACACTCGATGAAACGCTCGATTCCGACCAGCCTGCTGTTTGCACTGCTGGCGCTGCAGGCGCCCGCCACGTTCGCCGCGTCGGCCGTCCAGGCCGATGCATGCTGGATCCGCACGATGCCGGCGACGGTGCCGTCGTCCGGTTATTTCACGCTGAAGAACGACGGCGACAAACCCGTCACGCTCACGGGCGTCGATACGCCCGCGTTCGGGATGGCAATGATGCACGAAACGCAGACGGCCGGCAGCACCGCGAAGATGGTTCACGTCGAAGCGGTCGACGTGCCCGCGCACGGCACGGTGACGTTCAGGCCGAAGGGCTATCACGTGATGCTGGAGGAACCGCGCCAGCCCGTCGCGCCCGGTGCGAAGGTGCCGCTCCGGCTGCATTTCGCCGACGGCGCGACGGTGTCCGTGACCTGCGACGCGAAAGCGCCCTCCTACACCGGCCAGTAACGCCGCATCCGCAACGACCGAAGGAGATGCACATGAGCAAGGAACGCGTGCCGCTGGCCAACCTGATCGTCCGCTACCGGACGCCGCTGAACGTCGCCGTGCTGATCGCCTGCGGGTTATGGGCGGCGTGGATCGCGTGGATGACGCGGCCGTCCGCGATCGATTCGCCGTCGTCGATCGCCGCATACTGCGCGCGCGACGCACGCTGACGCGCCGCGCCGGTTCCGGCGGCGGTCCGCGTCATTTTGGCGTGGCATCATCGCTTCATCCCGACCGCCGGAACCGCCTCTCGGAGCAACGCATGTCCATTCAGACCTGGATGC
Source organism: Burkholderia sp. RF7-non_BP4 (assembly GCF_001521935.1). Lineage (NCBI taxonomy): Bacteria > Pseudomonadati > Pseudomonadota > Betaproteobacteria > Burkholderiales > Burkholderiaceae > Burkholderia > Burkholderia sp. RF7-non_BP4. Next base: position 308,286 of record NZ_LOTA01000025.1, read on the forward strand.
TGTTTGCCGCTGCCTATCTCGCGACGACGCTGTCGCCGGGCCCCAACGTGCTGCTCGTCATCCGCAACACGGTGCGCTACGGCTCGCGCGGCACCGCCGCGACGATCGCGGGCAACCTCGTCGCGCAAGGCGCGGTGGTCATGCTCGTCGCGTTCGGCGTCGGCGCGGTGCTGGCCGCGATGCCGCCGCTGTTCGTCGCGATGAAGGTCGTCGGCGCCGCGTACCTGATCTTTCTGGGCATCCGGCAACTGCGCGGCGACCGCAACGCGCGCTCGCCCCACGGCCAGGCCGCGATCATCGAGCCCGACCGCAGGAAGCTGTTCCGCGAAGCGCTGTTCGTGTCGGGCAGCAACCCGAAGACGATGATCTTCCTGTCGGCGTTCATGCCGCAGTTCATTTCACACGGTCGCCCGCTCGCGATGCAGTTCATCGTGATGTACGTGACGATCGCATGCACCGTCGTCGTCGTGCACAGCGTCTATTCGTTCGGCGTGCGCCGGCTCCATCGCGGCATCGGCGTCGGCCCGTGGGTACGCGCGGCCAAGCGCGCCAGCGGGCTGCTGTTCGTCGGCCTCGGGATCAAGCTGCTGACTGCGCGGCAGGCGTAAGCATTCCTGCGGCGACGGCCGGCGTCGCGGCGCGGGCGGAACCGTCAGCCCTTCGATGCGGCCAGCACGGCCGCAATCTCGCCGAACGACGGCCGCGCGTCGATCTCCTCGTTCAAGCAGGCGGCCGCCAGCGCGTCGAGTGCATGCGAACCTTCCCACGCACGCGGCTCGCATCGCGCCAGCAACTCGCCGAGCAGATAACCGAACGCCCTGACTTCCAGCCGTTCGAGCCGCGCCGCGCGCACGCGGTCGTTCACGTCGTAGACCGACGCCGCGCCGAAATCGCCAAGCAGCGCGCCGCCGTTGCCGTCGTGCAGGATGTTGTGCGCGTACAGGTCGCCGTGCATGATGCCGCGCGCGTGCAGATGCGCTGCAACCGACGCGATGCCGAGCGCGATCCGCGATGCCTCGGCCGGCGCGAATCGCGCATCGGCCCCATATACATCGCGCGTGCAGGACGCGAAGCTCGGCGGCCCGGCGAGGTTCGTCAGCGCCGGATCGACCAGTTCCATCATGAGGCCGTGCGCGCCCTCCGGATGGCCGTGCACCTTGCCGATCACCGGAATCATGTTCGGATGACGCCCGGCGTGCAGGCACGCGGCCATTTCGCAATCGGGCAGGCCGTCGCTCGTCACGGCCCCCTTGAACAGCTTGACAGCGACCGCGCGCGGCACCTGGCCGTCCGCGCGCCACTGCGCGCGATAAATGACACCCGATGCGCCTTCGCCGAGCTTCTGTTCGAACGCGAGCGACGTCCAGTCGATGTCCGCGACGCCCGGCTCGGCCGACGCCGCTGCTTCCGGCGCGGCGCCGAACGGATTGCCCGCGGACGCGAGCCACGCAAGGCGCGGCAGGCGCAACAGCCAATCCGGCAGCGCGTCGAGCCGGTTCGCCGACAGGCGCACCAGTTCGAGCGCACGGCACGCGGCCATTTCGGGCGGCAACGCGCGCAGCCGGTTGCCCGCCAGCATCAGCTTCTGCAAGCGCGAACAATCGCCGATCCCGGCGGGCAGCTCATCGATTTCGTTGTCGGTCAGGATCAGCCAGCGCAGCGCGCGCGGCAGCGACCCGCGCGGCACCGTGCGAATCCGGTTCGCCTTGAAGCCGATCATGTCGAGCTGCGCGCACGTGCCGAGCACGTCCGGAAATTCGGTGAAGCGATTGCCGGACGCGAACAGGATGCGCAGCCGATGCAGCCGCGACAGGTCGTCCGGCAGCGCCGACAGCGCATTGCCGGACAGGTCGAGCACTTCGAGCGTGTCCGCCAGATCGAAGATCTCGCGCGGTAATTCGGTCAGCCCGCACGCGAGCTTGAGTTGCCGGGCGCCCGACAGCTGGCCGGCCTGCAGTTGTTCGAGGGTGGTGGTCACGGTGGAAAACGGGTAGCCATGGCGATGGTCGTCGGACCGGTCGCCCGAATTCTACCGGGATCGCTTTCGCGTATCCGCTCGCCGTGTCATACCCCCTTCACAAACGCGCAATGTAACGCTACAATTCGCCCCCTTGCAGTGCCGACGTGGTGAAATTGGTAGACACGCTATCTTGAGGGGGTAGTGGCGAAAGCTGTGCGAGTTCGAGTCTCGCCGTCGGCACCAAATACGGTTTTTCCGTGTTTCGTGCATCTGTAAAAAACCCGCGACAGCGCATGGCTTCGCGGGTTTTTTTGTTGCCTGCGTCGGTACGACGGAAGCAGCCCCACGATCATGTCGCGCTCCCCAGGCGAGCCCGCATCGGAAGGATCTCCCGGTCAATCCCTCTGCTTGCGGGCTCGGCGACGAATGTCAGCCGGAATGTCGCGGCCTGTTCACGTTGCTCAAAAAGGCGACTAGAACGAGTGGCGCATCCCGATTCGTACGTCTGCCTGTGTCGTGGTCGACGACGGCACGAAGCTGTAACCCACCACCGCGTTCACACCGCTCGACGCCTTCACGTAGTCGCCTGACAGATAGACATCGGTCCGTTTCGACAGCAGGTAATGGAGGCCAAGCGCCCCTTCGTTCCAGTGATGGCCTTCGAACGTCGTGTACTGATACCCTCCGATCACGCTGAACGACGGCGTCACCTGCCAGGCTGCGCCGCCCTCGCCGACTTTCATTCTCGACGTCTGCCCATTTCCCTTGATGGTCGAATACGTGAAATTGCCGAGCAGGGTTACCTTGCCGATTTCATAACCCGCACCAATACCGAACGTCGCCTGTTTGTCGACCGCGAAAGGCGTGCTCGCATACAGGTCGGTCACGGCTCCGGTCGCCGAATCGACGCTGACCGTCGGTTTCCCGAGGAACGTCCTGGTGCCGATCATCAGGTATGGATCGAACGCGTATATCCCGTGCGGATTGTTGAGCTGCGTATATGCAGCACCCATCGAAAATCGACCGTTGGCATAATGCGCACCTGCGCTGTAGGCGCTGTTTTGATGAAACGCCCCGGCCACCCCGCCGAAGGAATACATGCCGCCGAACTCGAGTCCGCCGAAGTTGGCCGACTTGAATTTCACGGAATTCGGCAACCGATCCCCGTTGAACCGGTCGAAATCGCCCTGGTGAATCGCGTATCCGCTCCCCCATCCGGATACGTTGTAGTACGTGACAAACTCCTTCGTCATGTCCAGCTGGTTGCCGAGCGACAACGTACCCCACTCGTTCCGAAGTCCGACGTATGCCTGCCGCCCGAACGCCGCGCCGCCGAATCCGAGTTGCCCGTTCGCCACACTGAATCCGCTTTCGAGCGCAAAGACCGCCGTCAGCCCTCCCCCGAGATCCTCGGTTCCCTTCAGGCCCCAGCGGTTTCCATACGAGACGCCATCGTCGAATTTCGCGACGCCGGACCCGCCAGTGTTGCTGACGTAGGTGATCCCCGCATCGATGACTCCGTACAGCGTCACGCTGCTCTGCGCCTGAACCACACCGCCATACATCGACATCGCACAAGCAAGCATTCCTAATTTATATTTTCCCATTTTCTCCTCCTTGATTGCCCACGTTGAAATGAATCGGTACTTGATGAAATCCCGAAGCGCCGCTTATCGACGCGCCGATCACTGCCTGGAGATGGGCCAGCTTCCGTCGATCACCGGCCCCTTGATTTCACCCAGGTTGAATATCTCGTTCGCCGTCAGGTGAATCGCCCTGTGCGAATCAACGAAATGCAGTGCGGCCTGTTCGCCCAATATCATTGCGGCGGCGCCGTCGACGAGCAACGCAGTGCCTTCCGGCAATGCGACGACGTGCTCCCGGGGATTGATCGCGAGAAATTCCGCGATTCGCTCTTCCCGGCTTTCGCCGTTGAACCCCGCCGGCTTTCCGCTGATGAAATGCGGATTGATCTGAAAATGGATCAATCCGAGCGCACGCAAGGTCGGCGGCTGAACGATCGGCATGTCGTTGGTCGTACGGATCGTCGGACATGCGACATTGCATCCGGCGCTCCAGCCGATATACGGCATGCCGTCATTCACACGTTCCCGGATGGCATCGACGATGCGTTCGTCATACAGACGCTTGAGCAGCGCGAACGTATTGCCGCCGCCGATGGCGATCGCCTCCGCTTCGGCAATCGCCCGAAGCGGATTGGCGCGATGAATCGACTCGAATTCGAAGCCGCCCTGTTCGAAAACGGGGCGCGTCATTTGTTCGTATTCGTCGTAGGTCGACGTGATGCCGCCTGCATAAGGGACGAACAGAACCCGCTTTGCGCGCCCCTTGAGAACAAGGTCGATCTGCTCGCGCGCATGCGCAAGATATCCGAGATCACCCTTGCGAGAACTGCTCATCAACAGAAGACGTTTCAATTTTCTTCCTTTATTGGAATATCGTTACCGCGGCCAAGGCGCGAACAACGTTCACATCCATTCGGCGACCAGTCTGGCCGCCAGCGTATTCGACAGGATCACCGGGCATCCCGCCTCGCGAGAAGCGCATTCCCGATGACGTTGTTCGTATCCCATGCAGTCGAGCACCAGCATCTGCGCACCGCGCGCGCGTAGCGCACGCGCGGCCGCCGTCAATTCCCGGCTGTCTCCGACATAGGGCGATGCCGCTTCGTACAATGCCGGCGTCGCCAGGTCCTGCCACTTCGACATCGCCGTTTCGATCTGCTCGCGAAGCGGTACGATGACCCCGACTTTCCACGATTGAGCCAACACGCCGACTACCGCCGGAATCATCTTGTCGGGCTCGAAAAGCCGAGCACGCCTACACGAAAGGCCGTCGAATTCGCCGGTGCACAGCAGCAGAACTGCGTCGCATCCTCGCGCTTCGAGGCGCTCGAGCATCTCCTGCATTGCAATGCCGACAGCCTCTTTGTCGAGGACGACGGTCGTACCGTCTGCAATCCGCGTCACGAGCTTTGGTTGCTTCTTGCGCGGCGCGAAGCGTCTGTCCATTTCGGCGCGTGTCAGTCCATCCAGCACCCCGGCATGAACACACTTCACGCCGCGCGGCATCGCGGCCTCGACGACCGGTGCGATATCCGGCCTAGGCGCCTGGCCGATCGTCAACGTGGCAAGCACTCGATGACTCATTTCCGCATCAGCCGAGCACGTGTCGCTGCTGCAGGTGCGCGAGCGAGCCGTACAGTTCGACGAGACGGTCATACTCTTCCATGTCGTGAAGCCGACATTTCCCGCTCGTGAATGCCTTCGCAACCTCGGTCATGAATGCGACGGCTGCCGCGATGTCGATTTCATGACTCGCGCCCGTGCCACAACCGGGCACCGTCGCCTCGGTCGAGATCGCGACGCCGACCACCGGCGCAGACGTCGAAATCGACGGTTGCATGATGCTGTTCAGATGATGCACGCCGTTCCCGTACGGCGTGATGTCCTGAGTCGTCACCGGAAACGTGACGGGCAGTCGACCGGTCGTCATCTCCATGATTCGCAGCAGATCCTCCGAAACGCGCAGGATGTAGCCCTGCTTTACCGTCGGTGAAATCGCGAATCCCTTGTGATTGAGAATCCTGTTTCCTTTCGTCGTATCGACGGAGAGGACGGCATCCATCTCGGGCAGCACTTCCTGCGCTTCGATCTTTTCGAATTCGACCGGCGAATCCATGAAGTCGACAGGCTCGCGCGGCTGGGTCGGTGCGTCCGGACAAACATGCGTCGTGATGATCACGTCACCGGCCAATACGTCGCCCCGCTCTCGCATGGTTGCCAGTTTGAGCGCCGTGGCCACCGCCGCGATCGCACCGTCGGCATCGGATACCAGGCCGATGCATGCCGGTCTCGCGCCGAGACCGCCCAACCGTCCGACGATACCGAGCGTCGGCGCATGGCCTCCTGCCCGCTTTCCCACGCGGCCCGGGATCGCCATCCTGACGAAATCGGTATCGCCCTTCGCTCCAACGAGAGGCGTTACCTCGACCTCGACTTCAGGAAACAATCGAAAAAGCGCCTGGATCGTTTGACCCGACGCATAGGCGCTGTCGAGCGCTTCGAATACCTGGATGGTTTGATGCAAACTCATATGACTTACCCTGATTATTTACCTGTCTTGCCCAACGTCACCAACGGGCTGACGAAACTGAACAGTGCATCGCCGGCAATGACGCCCGCTGCGAACGTCTCCATGCCGCCGCGCGCTGCCTCGCCGCCCATGCGCTCGATCACCAGACGCAACGCGATGCCGGTCACTACGCACCAGCCCGCCAGCGGACTTGCAATCAGGAGGCCGGTTGCGAGCAACACGCCGATCTGACGCTTCGGGCCGCCCAGCCACTGGGCAATCGCACCGGGAATCGCCCAGATCGCCAATGACTTCGCGACGTCCGCCGCGACACCGGCCTTGATCGTCGCCACGTACACCTTCGCGACGGGCGGAATCAGTCCAGCGTGGAAATAGCTGCGATGCGCGAAATAGACGACCAGAATCGAGATGACGAACGCCAGCGTCGCCGCAAAGAACTGCTGCTGCCGCCCCGCCATTTCAAAGCTCGCGTTCTGGCCGCGACCACGCAGCAGATAACCGGCTTTCAGGTCGTAGCCCATGTCGGCGAATGCCGGGCCCGTTGCCGCGGAAAAGCCGCACAGCAACGCCAGCGCGATCGGCGGAAAGCCAATCAGCATGCCGACCAGCAACGTAATCAGCGCCACCGCGAATGCCGGAAACCATCCGGAATGCATCGCGGCGATACCTACGATCAGTTCATGCACGAATGCCGCGAGCGCCGCGTACAGCACGAACGCCATCAACATGCCGGGCGACATCTCCGTAAACAACCCGCCCAGCATCGCGAGCATGGCGGCGATCGACACATACGCGATCGCACCGAATCGCAGCGACTGGCCGAGCACCCGGACGTTCCGGGCGGAATCGGAATGCTCGGCGTCCACGCCGCGACGCCGGACGATAATCATCACGGCTTGCGTCAGCGCAACCACACCTGCACCGATCATGATCCCGTGCGGGATATACGCCTTGCCGATGTCGATTCCGAGGACCGGCTGTGAATAACCGCGCATCAGAAGACCGACGCCGAACATCAGAAGCGACCAGATATTGCCGATGAACGCCGTCCCGAACGCGGACATCGGAATGTTGAACCACGATCCGACCGCACCCACCGCCACACCGGCGCCGAGAAGACGAGCCTGGCGTCCGCCCTGATCGCCGGCCTTGATGGCCTCTGCGGCGGCGATGCCCGGCGGCCATGTACCAGACGCGGGAAACAGTCTCGTATCGAACATCCGATACAGGAGATAGCCGTCGAGCAGCATCGCCAGCGCGGCGCCTGCGAACATCGGCATCACCAGATCGGAGCGACCGAATACGTATGGAATGGCGATGGGCAGCAACAAACTGTTGGCGGCGCCGAACGTCGCGGCAGAAATCGCGCTCTGAGCCAGGTTCTGCACGTGAATCGACCGGTACCCGGCGAACAGGCGAAGTGGCACGCGCCCCAGCACCATCGCAACAAGCGCGCCGACAATCGATGTGATCGGCGTGACGCCAAGCGACGTGACGACCTCGATACCGATGATCGCACCGACTATACTTAGCACTACCAATAAAACTGCATTTGAAAAAGTAAACGTACCCGGATGAACTTGCGGAGACGACTCGTCATCCGGCATTGATTTCCCGATCGAGGACATATCAGCATTCCTTTTCTGTAATACCGTCAATTTTGATTAGTCATACTTATTTCAATGATCGAGCCGCCGTCGTGGAGGCTTCGACAGCCTGCCGCTCCCGGCTGAATACCGATCAGAAGTCTGCGTACGAGCGACGGTGCCGCGTTCGACGCAGCATCAGGCGCCCGTAGCCGCTCCCGTCGACCAGTACGGATCCCCGACCGTGCGGCCCAGTTGGGACGCCTGCTCTCGCGTCATCGCGGCGAGACGTTCGATCTCCGCTGGCGTGCTCATCGTGAGTGGAAACGTCAGGCTGAATGCCAGCGACTCACCGCTGGAAGGATCACCGACCGCGCATCCGACCGCACCGATCCCCGGCAGCGATTCGTCCAGCGCGACCGAGAAGCCCGTGCGACGGGTTTCCGCGATCCGCCGCAAAAGTTCGGCGACCGTATCCGGCGCAGCGGACGAAGTTGCCGGCAACCCGCCGGCGAATCGGTGCGCGACGGATTCGTCTGGCTCTCGCGCCAGAAGTGCCCGGCCGGTCGAGCCGGCCCATGCGGGCCCGCGTTGCCCCGGAAAGGTGACGACGCGCAATGGATGAATGCCGGGATGAACACGGAGCACGACGACTTCCTGCTCGTCGAGAACAGAGATGTACCCCGTATGTCCGGTCTGTTCGCACAATCCGCTCAACGCCTTGTCCATCATGCTGAGCAAGGGTGTCGACGCCCGGACCATATGCGCAAGCTCGAGCAGCATCAATGCCGGCCCGTAGGCAAGCGTCCCGGGGTCGCGTTCGAGGAGCCTCTGCTCCGCCATCTGCTTCAGGACACGCGACGCCGAACTCTTCGGCATGTCGAGGTATTGGACGACATCGCTGACCGTCACGGCACGCCGCAGACGAGTCAGAAGCTGGAAAATCGCACTGGTGTTTTCGAGAGAGCCCATCGCTGGTTCCATATTTTGGAACTATGTTCCACAATAAGAAACATGATGGCGGGAACCTCCCTAGACAACTAGTAGGAATTTCCCGGACGGCGGATGTCACGGTCCGCCCCCGCTTTCGAAGATTGCGCCGCTGGAGCCCGGTCGGCCAAACTCGCCTTACCGCGCAAAGCGAACCTGCCGGCGTTTTAGACCGCTCGCCGCCAGTACGATCAGCGACACGCCCCCGATCATCACAGTCGCCAGCGCGTTCATCTCCGGATTCATCCCCAGCCGCACCCGGGAGAACACCACCAGTGGCAGCGTGGTCGAACCTGGCCCGGAGAGAAATGCAGACAGAATGAGGTCGTCGAGCGAAATCGTGAACGACAGCAGCCATCCGGACACTATCGCCTGAAAGATCGCCGGGAGCGTCACGTGAAAGAACGCGGCGACCGGGCCGGCGCCCAGATCAAGCGCGGCCTCCTCGATGGCGATATTCAGCTCCTTGACGCGCGACTGAACGATGACCGCGACGTAGGACACGCACAGCACCGTATGTCCGATCGTCATCGTCATCCATCCGCGCCCGGACGGCCAGCCGAGACATTGCTCGAGCGCGACGAACAACAGCAGCAACGCGATGCCGAGCACCACTTCGGGAATGACGAGCGGTGCATTGATCAGCAGCGAAAACGCGGACCGCCCGCGAAAGCGATTGAAGCGCGCGAGAATGAAGCCCGCCCATGTGCCGACCAGGACCGACAGGCACGCGGTGCAAAACGCGATTTTCAGCGAAAGCCCGGCCGCGTGCAGCAGTTCGTCGTCGCGCGTCAGCTCGGCATACCATCTCAACGACGCATGGGACCACACGCTTGCGAGCTTCGAATCGTTGAACGAGTAAACGATCACGCTCGCGATCGGAAAGTACAGGAATGCAAATCCGAGAACGAGCACGAGCACGCTCGCCTTGCCAGTCATGTTCTTCATGCCGTGCCTCCACGCTCGCGGTTCTGGTAATGCTGAAATGCGGCGATCGGTACGAGCAGCAGCACCATCATCGCGACGGTGATGGCCGCCGCCGCCGGCCAATCCATATTGTTGAAGAACTCGTCCCACATCAACCGCCCGATCATCAACGTGTCGGATCCGCCGAGCAGTTGGGGGATCACATATTCGCCGACCGACGGAATGAACACCAGCAGGCTGCCGGCGACAATCCCGTTTCGCGCGAGCGGGATGGTGACGCGAAAGAACGCCTCCACCGGCCCGGCGCCGAGATCGTAGGCCGCCTCGAGCAGGCGCATATCCATCTTCATCAGGTGCGCGCACAACGGCATGACCATGAACGGCAGGTACGAGTACACCATCCCGATGTAGACGCCGATATCGGTGTGATAGAGACGCAGCGGCGACGCGATCAGGCCGGCTGCCATCAGCGCGCGGTTGAGTATGCCGTCGTCCTTGAGAATGCCGCTCCACGCATAGACCCGCAGCAGGAATGACGTCCAGAACGGCAACATCACGCCGAGCAGCAGCACGTTCCTGCGCGCCGGCGACGCCCGCGAAATGCAATACGCGAACGGAAAACCGAGCACGAGACACAGGACGGTCGAGATCGCCGCGATCTTCAGCGAACTGAAGTAGGTCGACACATAGAGACTGTCGGTCAGCACGTTGGCGTAATGCTGCAGGCTCAATACGATTCGAATCAGCGAATCCGACACGACGATCGTGTCCGTATAGGGCGGGCTTCGGAGCGCGACGTCTGAAAAACTGATCTTGAGGACCAGCAGAAACGGGATGGCGAGCACCAGCGCGAGCCAGGCCGACGGAACGGCAATCGCGAAGCTGCGCCGGCTCGGCACAATCGAGCCGAGCCATGCCGGCACGCGTTGCAGCACGGCCGGCAACCGGCGGCGCTGCGTCAACTGAATGCGGGAAATGTTCATGCCGTCAGCACCATCACGTCGTCTGCGTCCCAGCATAGGGAGACCTCTTCTCCCGCGGCGGGCAGGCGTTCGCCCGTCCCGCCCGCGACCGGCACATGCGAGAGCAACGTCCTGCCCCCCGGAAGCGCGACATGGAAGCTCGAGTAATCGCCCATGTACACCGTGTCGACGACCGTGCCGACAGCGCAGTTGCGTTCACCGGCAATCCGTCGGCGCGAAACCCTGACCCTGGTCGGGCGGACCGAAACGGCGACCGCCATGCCGGGCGACCCCGTGATGCCGTGGCCGACGTATATCTCCGACTCGAGTTGCCCGCAGCGGATCACCGTATGATCCGGGCTGCTCTCGTGCACGGTTCCCTCGAGAATGTTGGTCGTGCCGATGAAACTCGCCGTGAACCTGCAGTTCGGATACTCGTAGACGTCGCGAGGCGTTCCCGTCTGCACGATGTTTCCGGCGCTCATGATCGCGAGACGGTCAGCCATCGCCATGGCCTCCTCCTGGTCGTGCGTCACCATGATGCAGGTCACGCCGACCTTCTCGATGATCTTCACGAGTTCCAGCTGGGTCTGCTGGCGAATCTGCCGATCCAGTGCCGACATCGGTTCGTCGAGCAGCAGGAGCTTCGGCTGTTTCGCCAGCGATCGCGCAAGTGCGACACGCTGCTGCTGCCCGCCGGATAGCTGATCGGGCCGCCGGTTCGCAAACGAGGTCATCTGCACCAGCTCGAGCATCTGCATGACGCGCTCCCTGCGGGCACGCCGCGTCATCTTTTCCCATTTCAGACCGAACGCGACGTTCTGCGCGACGCTCAGATGCGGAAACAGCGCATACGACTGAAACATCATGTTGACCGACCGCCGATACGGCGGACATTCCGTGATGTCCATGCCGTCGACGAAAATGCGGCCCGAAGTCGGTGCCTCGAAGCCGGCCAGCATGCGCAACAACGTCGACTTTCCGCATCCGGAACTGCCCAGCAGCGCAAACAGTTCGCCCTTGCCGACGCAGAGGTCGGCCTCCTGCACGGCAATCGCATCGCCGAACTTCTTGACCAGTTTCTCGATGCGAACGAAACCTGTGTCGCTGCGAGCGGTGTCGCCTGGGTTGGCCTGCCGCTGAAACAGCGGTTCGGCATCGGTGAGATTCATGGGGTGCTCGCTTGTCTGAAAATGAAATCGGATTCCGTCGGCATGCGCGTCGCGCGCCATGCCCGATATCAGAACGTATAGACCAGCGTCGTACCGATCACGTCATTGCTTTTTCGCCATGAGCCGTCGGCGCGCTGGAACACGTTCTTGTTGGCCCAGTCATGGCGGTACTCGACCTTTATCGTGTAGTTCACGGCCGGGTAGAACATCAGGTCGAACGCGACGTCCTGCCGATTCGCCCCGCGACATTCGAGTCCGTTGCCGCTCGACGCGGCCAGACAGAGCGGATCGATCCCGAAGCCGTTCAGGCCGTCGGTTCCGGCCGAGGCGGCGCCCGCCTGGGCACTGCCGCCGACATAGGTATTCCCGCCTCCGCCGCCGTTACTGCTGTCGTTCAGATAATCCCAGCGCAACGCGACGCCCATCAGGCCGATCGTCGGCAGGTGCCATTTGCGCGTGTACAGCATCGAAAGCCCCCACCATGTTGCATCCCGTCCGTTCCATGCCGCATGCTTCTGCTTGCCGAAGTCCACTTCCGCGTTGAACGTCGTGTCCGCAACCGCGTAGGTCGCGTCGATGTCCATGAACATGTAGGTCGAAAACGGCGATGCAGCCGTACAGTTGTAGCCGAAGCCCCCCGACGCGCAATCGCCGCCGGCATTGCCCGAATAGATCGCCTGGCGACCGATCGCACCCGCCCAGCCCACGTCCCAGGCGCCCTTGCTGCGATCGATGCGCCAGTTGATCATCGGCGTGAGACTCGTATGCAGGCGTCCGCTCGAATCGGATGCGGTCGCCGCGTGCGTCAGGTTCTGCGCATTGCCGACGATCACCTTCCAGCTGTAGTCGCCCTTGGAACCGTTGTATCCGGCGCCGACGAAGTAGCCGGGAATGCTGAAGTCGTACAGGAGGTTGTGCGTCAGCGTCGGCAGCAGGTTGGATTGCTGCGACTCGTAGCCTGCGACGCTGGGCATGAGGCCGAACAGGAACTGGTTCGTGTCGTCGTGCGGGATCGTCACGAAGGCCGAATTGAAAATATTGTTTCCCTTGGCACCGTCGAGCGTCGTATTGCCGGCACCGCGGTTGGGCTGAATCTGGATTTCGGCGGAAGGGGCGGTAGGCCCGACGCCGAACGTCTTCTTGATGTCGAGGTATACGTCGCCCATGTTGCCGCCATAGTACGTATACCCGCTGTTGTGATCGAGAAACGAGACGCCGCCGCTGCGCGCGTTCCGGTTGTACAGATACATCGGGTCCAGATAGCCGGTGATCGACAGGCCGGCGATCGGCCCCTCGCTCGCCGCCGTACTCAGCGTCTCGACCTGCAGATTCTGTCTGGCCACTTGCTGCTTGAGATCGGCGAATTCCTCCTCCGAAACACCCGGATTCGCGCTCCCCGACTTCGCCGGCGCATCCTTAGCGGCCCGCTCCAGACTGTCGACCTTTCGTTGTAGCACCTGCAACTGCGCCTTCAGCTCGTCGACGACCGTGTCCGCATGGGAAACCGCCGGCACACAGGCCATCAGCAACGCTCCAATCCGCTTGTTCATCCCGTGCCTCCTCACCGTGCCAATTATTTCGTTATGCATATCAATATGAATATATTCATCGCGTGCGACGCCGTCATGCCGGCGCCGCGCCTGCCTATCGTCCGGCTTTCAGTTCGAGATAGTCCCGATTGATCTGGCGCATCAGGGAGATCGGCAGTGGCTTCTCGAGCGTCACCCGCTTCATGTCCTCGGGGAGCGGAAAGATGGCCGGATCGTTCATGATCTTCGGATCGATCAGCGGACGTGCAGCGCTGACCGATGTCGGATACTTGATCTCATTGGTTTGCATGGCCGATACATCCGCACGCAACATGAAGTCGATGAACTTCATCGCATTCTCCTTGTGCGGCGAGCCCGCGGGAACGGCGAACATGTCGACCCAAAGCGGCGCACCCTCCTTCGGAATGACGAAGGTCAGATCGAATTTTCGTCCTGCCGCCTTCGCCTGGAGCTTCGCCGTTTGTGCGTCGCCGGAGTACGCCACCGCGGCGCACACGTCCCCTCCCGCGAGATCCGCGATATAGCTGGACGAGCTGAACTGAGTGACATACGGGCGAATCGCCTTGAGCTTGTCGAGCGCGGTCTTGAAGTCCTTCGGGTCCTGCGTATCGGGATTGAGCTTCGCCCCGAACAACGCATCCTGGAAGGTCTCGCCGCCGTTGTCCTGCAGCGAGATCCCGCACGACTTCAGCTTGCCGGCCCACTTCGGGTCGAAGATCATGTCCCAGCTGTTCAGCGGGGCATCCGTGCCGGCACGCTTCCTGACCTCGGTCAGGTTGTAGGCCAACCCCGTGATGCCCCATACGTACGGCACGCCATATTCCCCCTTCGGATCGTTGATCTTGATCAGATTGACGATCTGCGGATCGAGGTTCTTCAGGTTCGGCAACTTCGCCGGATCGAGCCGCGCGAACAGGCCAGCGTCCTTTTCCTTCGCGAAGTAGTTGTTGCTGGGCACGACGATGTCGTAGTCCGATCGCCCCGCGAGCAGTTTGGTCATCAGCGTGTCGTCGGTATCGTAAACGTCGTACGTCACCTTGATGCCCGTTTCCTTCTCGAACTTCTCGACGGTGCCCGGCGCGATGTTTTCCGAGAAGTTGTACACATGAAGCACCTTGGCCTCGTCGGCATGCGTCGCCGTGCAACAGACCGCCGCCGTGATCGCGCACGAAACCGCCGCGAGAATCGCCTTCAGAGTGGATTGAGTAAGCATGGCTGCGTGCACCTATTGACGATGTGAAGGATTCGCCGGCGACATCAGGCGACCGGCCACCTTGAACCGGATTCGCGTTGCGTTGCCGGGAAGATAAGAAAGCGGCACGTCCTCCTGCTCGAGGATCTCCACCGTGGCCGGATCCGCGCCCGCGTGAACGGCGCCCCGGATCGCCTCATCCCGCAAGGACGCCAGCGTCTCGTCGCGGATGTCGTCGCGCATCGTCACGATGCGATCGACCTCGCCGCTGACGTCGCCGATCGCCACGCCGATCGCGTTGGCCGCACCGAAGTTGGCCGGGCGGATGACTTCGTCGGCGCCATCGATGCGATCGGGGAACAATGCGCTTCCGCCGCCGACCAATATGACCGGCAACGGCATACCACTGGTCCTGATTCGCTCGACGCCGGCCGCCAGTTGCCGCAGCACCGTATTGAATGCAGCCCGGCAGAAGCCGGCCGACACGGCCGGCACGCGATCGCCGATGCAAAGCCCGGTGCCGAGAACGGACGCGACGTCGGTCAGCGTCAACGTCGATCCGCCGAACACCATCGCTTCGCGGGTCAGGCGATAGCCAACGCTTTGCGGGCCGATCACCGGCGCGCCGTCCGGACCGCGCCCGATCACCGTGCCGCCGCCGATTCCCAGCGAAATGATGTCCGGCATCCTGAAGTTCGTCCGCACGCCGCCGATGTCGACGGCGAGCGCCGACTGGCGCGGGAATCCCTTCATCAACATCCCGATGTCCGCGGTGGTGCCGCCGACGTCGATGACGATCGCATCCTTGCGCCCCGACAGAAACGCCGCGCCCTTCAGCGAATTGGTCGGCCCGCACCCGATCGTGAGCACCGGAAACGCACGGGCGACATCGGCCGCCATCAGCGTGCCGTCGTTCTGTCCGATCATCGCGCGCGCGTGGTCGAGCCGCGTCGCCTTGAGCGCGTTGCCGAACCCGGTAATGACGTCCTCGATCACGTCGCCCAGCGCCGCATTCAGGATCGACGCGTTTTCGCGAGGCAGAAAACCCACCGATCCGATCCGGTGCGAAAGCGTGACGGGTATCGCGCCGAGTTCATCCCGCACCCACTGCTCGACCAGGCATTCCTGTTCGGGATTGATGTTGGAAAACACGCCGCACACGGCAATTGCGTCGACGTTGCCGCGCCATTGGCGAACGGTATTCCGGATCTCGCTCTCGACGAGCTTGCTGAGGAGACGGCCGTCGTATTCGTAACCACCGCCCACGATGCGCCATTGCAAACCGACGGCCGCCGCGAGATCGCGCGGCCAGTTGGCCAGTGGCGGCACGGACGCGGATGACGGCCCCGCCAGCCGGAGCAGACCGACGCGCCGCAGCCGTTTGCGTTCGACGATCGCATTGGTGCAATGCGTGGTGCCGAGCATCGCCAGTCCGATCTCGTCACGCGCAATGCCGGTATCCGACAACAACTGCTCGATGGCGGTGCGCACGCCGCCGAACACGTCGACAGTCGTCGGCACCTTCGCCGTCGCGATGCACGTCAGGTTTTCATTCAGGATCGCGGCGTCCGTATTCGTGCCGCCGACGTCGATTCCGATTCGATAGACGGTCATGCGCGCCTCCTTGCAATCGATTCGACCGGCTCGTAGTCCACCTCGTAGCCGAAGTATCGGGGGCCGGTCGTCCGGATACCCTGCTCCGTGCGCCACTGGTCATGACACGGGCACGCGAGCAGCGCGACACGCATGCCGTACGTCAGCGTTTCGGTCGGAATGGCATGCCCGGTTTCATGATCGACGAGCGTGATCAGGTCAGGCGTGGTCGCTAGGACCCCTTGCGCATCCTGCGCGACGAGAAACTCGTTCTGAAAATTCACGGTCACGCTGCGCCCGGTGTGCCGCTCGATGCCCGCGATCACCATCGAGCCGCGCGTGAATCCTCCCGTCGTGCGACGCTTCAGGTCGGCGATCTTCCCTTCGATCAGCAGGTAGCCGTTCAGCGCATCGGCCAGATCGGCCACGACGTTGCCGGTCTGACGATCGCCGGCCCGCGAAATCAGCCGGCCGATATCCTCGGCCAGCGTGATCGAGCCCGGTATCGCGCACCGACGTACTTCCTCGCCGGTCAGCGGGAAATCGCAAGCCGTTGCGTTCGCACCCATTGCGTCCACCAGCGGACGGCAGAGGCGTTCCCCCCATTCACCGTCGCTCGGATGCACGGTCGCGCGATTGCCGCGTTCATCGGCAAATGTGGCGATGCGGGCCGCCAGGCCATGCAGATGAAACGACACCATCTGATATTCCGGAAACGCGCGTCCCATCGCATCCGCGTCGACGACCGGCAGCCGGCGTCGCGCGGCCAGGATGAGCGGCACCAGCGAATTGCCGCCGCCGATCTCGACGGGCATCGTCGCGAATGCCCGCTTGCCGAGCGCGGCCTGCATATCGTCGAACACGATGTCCAGTTCCCGCCCAGATGGCAATTTTTCGATCGAGACCGCGGGCGCGCCCATCATCGATGTCGGCAGGATCAACGCGCCGGCCGGCACCTCGTTCACGTCCAGCAGTTCGATCGGGCCGCTGCGGCGAATTTCATCCAGCGCGATGTAAAGCCCGATCGCCGTATCGCCGCCGCCGCCCGTGCCCAGGACTGCTGCCCCCAATGCGATGTTTCTCACCGCGCCTTCGTCAAGCCGCCGCATGCATGCCCCCTGCCGCTGCGCCCGGTCGACTGTCCGGCCCGATTGTCCGTCGTTCCATGTCTTGAGTGCCCCTTTGGTTCTCGGATTAGATCGCCACGCCGGATGCAAGCCGCGTCCAGCAGCGTGGTACCGAGAATCAGGCGCCAAATTCGGACGGTCACTAGACAAGATGCGCAATGGGAAGCGCGTCGGTTATCCCGGCGGGATAACGCGCCAGCCGTGCGGGGCAAAACCGCGTCAGCTGGCGCTGCGTGACAGCTTCAATGCGAAGTGCAGCGCGAACTGGGCGCCGTCCCGGATGGGCACGCAACCGACGATCTGCTCGATCTTGTCCAGCCGATACTTGAGCGTCTTGGGGTGAATGCCCAGGCGATGGGCCGCCAATTTATGCGACTGGCCCGCGTCGAAGAAGGCTTCCAGCGTACGCACGAGCTCGCTTTCCTGCGCCCGGTCGTGACCGGCGAGCACACCGACCATGCTGTCGACCCAGCGTCGCGCGGCCGGTTGCGATGCGATCTGGCAAAACAGCACGTCGAGCGCGACATCGTCGTACACGACCGGGCCGTCGGCCAGCGCGGCGGCATCGAGCGCCAATACCGCCTGGGCGTCCAGCACGCTTCGATACAGGTCCAATGCGGAGTCGACCGGGGCACCGCATGCGATCCGCCAGGCCTCGCGGTCGGTATCCGCGAGGCGCTCCCATATCCGGCGAAGCCGCATGTCGATCGCCTGCCGCGGGCCGCCGGACGACGCACCGCGCGGAATCGCCGGCAACCAGAGCAAACGCCCGTCCCACTCGAACACGAGCGGTTTCGATTCGATTGCATAGATCGCCCGCCAGATCGGCCGGCCTCGTGCCTCGAGCGGCGTCGACGCATCGAATGATGGTCGCGCGGGCTCGAACAGAACCGCCACACTCAGCGGCGACAGATCGAGCGACTTCGCCATCGCCAGCGCATTCGCCCGGTCGACGTCGCCTGCGGCAAGGTGCACCAGCCAATCCCTGAACGGTTCGGCGTAGGCCTCGTCGGCCACGCGCTGCTTCGTCAGTTCCAGCGTCAGAAGCGCCGCCGCCTGCTCCATCGTCGCGACTTCCAGCGGGCTGGGCTCCATCCCGTCGGGCACGTTCACGATCAGGTAGCCGTCGACCGGCGTATCGGGCCGGCGGCCGAGGGCGACCATCCAGGCGGCACTCCTCACGACAGTCCGGGTCGGAACGATAGACGCAGGCAGATTGGCGGCGATATCGGCGGCACTCCATTCGTCCGATGCCGCGTAAAGCACGCCACGATCATCCAGCACGACGACTGACCGTCGCAGAACGCGCGCGAGCAGCGACACGAGCGTATTCAATCCGCCGCCGTTCAACATTTCCGTCAGCAGCTGCTGCTGAATCACGCCGGCTTCGCGCGCGACGTAGCCGTCCTCGCGCTGAACGGCGCAGATGAGCGGCGTCAGGATTTCCGCGTAATCGACGCTGAGCGGGAGTTCAAACAACGGCAGCGAGAGTTCGTCCGCCATCTGCAATACAGCCGGCTGCAACGGATCGATCAGTCCGGCCTGAAACACGAGCGCCGCGCAACCGCCGCGGCTCAATTGTCTGATCAGTGCGACCTGGCGACTCGTGTCGCTTCCCGTAAAACTCAATGTCGTCAGAAACAGATGATGGCGAATATCCCAGTCATCCTCATGCTCGGTGACCGTCTCGAGTACATTCACATGATTCACGACATTCGCCTGGCCGCCCTTGCCGGCGATCAGTCGCGCCTCCTTCATCCCACCGACGCGAGACGCCTCGCCGACCGTCATCCCCATATCGTCCCCCCTCTGTTCCAGCTCTGATTGCTACAGCCTCTGCCTCGCGGCGCTCCCGCGAAGTGCCGGCATGATACCGAGCCAATAGACGTTTGAGGACTCTCTTGGTGTGGAGGCCCAAAAACCGGAACCGGGTGGCTCACATGAAGCCGAAGCGACGGAAGTTGATATCCGACGCCGTCAACATGCGGATGGCCGATCCCCTGGACGCGCGCCTGCGCTGCAAGGCGGCTGAATGGATGCACTGGTCGCGGATGGCTGCGGGCGCCGACAATGACGAGGGTATTTCCGGAACCCGGTTTCGAATTCCGGGATTGCAGTCGACAATCGCCGGGAAATCCAGGCCGTTCAGCGAGAGGGCTCTTTCTTCGACGCGGTATTTATCATGAGTCTGCACGCCAGGGATGGGCCGAACCCGCATCGGCCCGGACCTCACAGGAGACCGGCCTTTCTCGCGGCGGCGGCGGCCTGTGTGCGATTCAGCACATTCAGGGCTCTGAATATGGCCGTGACGTGCGCCTTGACGGTCTTCTCGGATAGATCCAGCTTGTCTGCGATGACTTTGTTGGGGACACCGTCGGCGAGATACCGGAGTACGTCGATCTGTCGCCGCGTGAGTGGTCCGCCAGGGGAAGACGGTGCCGAACGGTGGGAATCGTCAGCATTCGGTGAGACTTGCTGGTCAAGCACGAGCGGCGGCACGTAGCGCTCGCCGATCAGCACCATCTTGATCGCAGAAAGCACTGTATGCGGGCCAGCCGATTTCGGGACATAGCCGAGTGCGCCACGCGCAAATGCAGCGCGTACATCGCCAGGATCTTCAGACATCGACAGAACGATGATCTGTACCTCCGGACGGATGCCTGCAATCGTGGAAATGGCTTCGAGGCCATTCATCCCGGGCATCTTCAGGTCGAGCACAACGGCATCTACCTCGGTATCCTGATCAAGTATCCGCATGGCTTCGTCTGCATTGCCGACCTGTTCGACAGTCAGGCCTTCCTCGCTCTGGCAAAGCAGGGCCGCTACACCGTCCCGAAGGACCGGATGGTCGTCGACGATGAGTATCTTCATGGCAATCGAACAGATGAATAACCGATGAAAGGAAAGGTCTTAAGACCTTCGCCCTATTCAGGCTTCCTATATCAATAGGATAGTCAAAGGTCGTAATGCTTCAGTCTTATTTTAATTTCGCACTTCGTTAGCCCAACGTCGCGTTTACATTTTCTCGAAAATTGCCAAGACTGAATCCCGTTAGTTCCTAATGCGAGTCGACTGCTTGGAAGTCAATTCGGGTACTCATCGTCAAGGATGACGCGATGACGATTTCAGGCTCATCAACCTGAACGACATTGATTTGGTTCTATCTTCGATGCAATTGGAGCAAGCCATGAGCATTGCCAATACCGGCGACGCAGTATGGGAATTGAATATGTCGTATCTGTGGCTCGCGCAACGCTTGCTGCAGGAAGATCGCGCGAGAGGCATGTTTCGCCTCGGCCTGACGGCCGATATGGCCGCCGCGCTGAGTTCGCTGTCGATGAAGCACATGATCGACCTTGCGTCGTCAGGACAGTTGCTTTGCATACCTCGTCCGGGGACGCATGATGTAGTGCGGACCTTGATGCGGCCGACGCCACCCGTCGACATCGTGCGCCTGCATGTCGCCATGACGCTCGCGACCAGCAGGCCGGACGCCGAGGAGACTGTATGAGCCGCAACGTCGAGCGATCGAAACTGGCCGACGACGCGAAGCTGGTGATGGACGCGGTTGTTCTGATCCGGCTCGGCGCGCGCCTCCCGATGCTGCAGAGCGAGGTTGCGACAGTGACCCGCGCATGGATGCTGGTGCGATTTATCGACGGCGCCGTACTGGATACCGTTCGGTGTGTCGAATGCGGTGCCAGATTCATCGCGTATTGCCACGACGTTCGTCGTCAGCCGCGCTGCGTTGGGTGTCATCTGCCGGCGCGTGCAGGCAAGCGCGCACATGCATGCGCGACCGATCTGCGGGGCGGTCGCACGATGCAGAATAAAAATCCGCCGCACCCGGGCAAGCGTTCCGGCTAGCGTTCATCGCCTCCTGCCCGCGCACGCGCGCCGGCCGCGATGAGATTGCCAATCGCGGCACGCAGCTTGCCATTCGGGATCGGTTTGTGCAGTAGCAGGCAACCGCTGGCATGCGCCTCGGCGAGCCGTTCGGCGCCCGTGTCGCCGCTGATGAGCATCGCCGGAATTTCCGCGTTGTATTCGGTGCGTAGTCGCTCGATGACTTTCAGGCCGTTGGTGCCGCGGAGGCGGAAGTCGCAGACGATCAGATCCGGGAGCCTGGAATACGCGGATAGCTGCTCGACCGCATCTTCGTCGGAATCCGCCGCAATCGTCTCGTAACCCCACATGCCGAGCAGCCTTGACATCCCCTCCCGAATCGCGGGCTCGTCATCCACGATAACGACGAACCCTCCGGTTTGAATGAAATCGCGAGTGATCTCCGGGGACGTGCTCAATTGCCGGGGTATCTCGTCGGAGCGGTCCAGGCACACTTCGAAGCACGACCCTCGACCGGGCTCCGAGCGGACGGTCAGACCACACTCCATCAGGTCAACCATGCGACGTACAATCGCGAGGCCCAATCCCAGGCCTTTACCGCGATCACGCTCGGGATTGTCAATCTGGTAATACTCCTGAAATATCAGATCAAGCTGATCGTGTGGAATACCCCGCCCCGTGTCCCATACTTGAATCGCGATGCGTGTTCCCCGGCGGCGACAGCCAACTACTACCCGGCCTGCATCCGTGTAACGTATTGCATTCGACACGAGATTGCGCACGACACGCTCGAGCAGCACCGGATCGGTATCGACGATCGCTCGGCACGGTACGCGTGACAGCCGAAGATTCTTTTCCGACGCGTCGAGTACGTGGTCGTTGCATACGTGCGCCAGCAATGCATCGAGCTGGAACGGCCGCCGGTGTACCTCGATTACTCCGGCGTCGAGCCGGGAGACGTCGAGCAGAGCGCCAAAAAGCATGTTCAGCGTATCTGTCGACTGCTCGATCCGAAGAAGGATTCGCTCCCTTTCGGAAGAAGTCGCCGCGCCGCGCAGTGCACCGACCAGCAGACTCAGCGCGTGAGACGGTTGGCGCAGGTCGTGACTCGCCGCCGCGAGAAAGCGCGATTTGGCCAGATTCGCTTCTTCAGCGATCTGCTTCTGGCGCAACAGGTCATCCGCAAGCTGCTTCGCGGTTTCGTTGCGTGCACGCAAATCGGTCGCAAGCTGTTCAGCCTGGAAGCGCAAGCGGATGTTTTGTGTCGCGCTCCGGTTGGCGAGCAATCCGAGATAGGCGATGACACAGATGAACAGGAACATCATGGGAGCGGTCGCCTGCTGGACCCGGTTGGCCGAGAACGCGGCGACAAGGACATACGGAACGGTGGCCGGCAACAGGAATGCAAGGAACGCGGGGAAGTAAGTGCCGAAGACCGGCACCGCGCCTGCGACCACGCCGAGCGTGGCGGTCACTGCAAGGCTCTCGACCTCGAACCCGCCTCCGTATGCGAGCCGGATAGACGACCAGCCCCAGCCGATGCCAGCCGCCGCGCTGCACGCAATGAAGGCCACCGCCCAGCGTGATCCAAGGCGCACTTTCGTCGCCGAGCGCAGATAGCGCCAGGCCAGAATGGCATGGACGATGGAACAGGCCGCAATGTACGCAACCCACGCGGGGCCGGCAAATGGATCGAGGTGCCCCAGTCGGTTCAGCGAAATCGCGAGCGTAGCAGCCAGGAGCGTGCCGCCGGACACGCTCAACGTCACGGTGCTGTAAACGATCTTCAGTTGCTCCGCAGCAATCGATTTCTCTGGATACTTCGCCATTTGATGAGCTCCGTTCGCTGCGCGCGAGATTCCAGTATTGCTTCGGCGAAGAACATCGATCAACCTGCCCTGCAGGACGATCCACCGCTGCGTGGTACCGTAATCAGTATGGCTCGCGCAATGCGAAGGGTCTATGGTGCTTCGCGCCAGTGCGCCAAATCACATCGGCGAACAAGAACAACAAAACGAGAACCGTGGGTAATGACAATGAAGAAGCTGATTGTCGCAGCCGCGCTACCCTCCTCCGCCTGCATCAACGTGTACGCGAACGGCAAAGGCGACGCTCACCGTTTCCAAACAGCAAGGCCCTGATCATGGCGATCGGTCATGGAAGTCGAGCATGACAATTCATGACAGTCGGCCCCTGATTCAAGACGTATGCTTGTTCTTGCAATGACCCCAATCGTTGCTTGTCCGAGTCGGATGTGCCAGTCAACCACCGAACCTTCCCCGGGTCCGGTGGTTCTTTTTTCCAGTGTCGCCTATCGGCGGCCAAGCGGGCAACAGCACGGATTCGCCGACAGCCTTGCGTGCCCCGACGCCGGACCGATGCGCCATGTGATAGAGAACGCTGGAAATCGATGGGCCATATTTCAATAGCAAACTTAAATGGCACGTTTGCGTTTTATCCTGGTCAACATCACCGAGCCATCGCCGTTCGGTTCCATCGGTTCAGTGACGCCTTGCACCGCCAGGGCGAGATCTTCATGAGGTGAGACAGTGCGATTGAAAGAGATTCGGTGTCCGTGGCAAAGACGAACCGGGGCGGTCATGGCGGTTGCGCTAGCCGTCGCCGTCGCGCCTCCCGCTTTGGCGGCAATCGATCGACAGGTCGTGCGACCGTCCGATACCGATGGCACGATTTCCGCCGGCATCGAGCCGTACATCGTTTATTCGGTGCGGGGAGACGCACCGGGCCCGCTTCTGGTCTTTATTCCCGGAACCGGCGGGGAAACCCCTAAAACCGCGAAGACCGAACAGGCATTCATCGGGACAGCGCTGGCCCACGGTTATCGGGTCATCGTTCTGTCGTACATCGATACACCGGCGATCGCTCAGGTCTGTACCAAGCGCGTTCTGGCGAATGACCCGGCCTGCGCCGAGCAGGTACGCCAGAAGCGCGCATTCGGCGACGACACGACCGCACGGATCAACGATGCGCCGCAAGACGCCATCGTTCATCGCTTGACTGCCCTGATTCGCTATCTTGCAGCGCACGATGCCGGCGACCATTGGGAGCAGTATCTCGCGGGCACACGGTTGAACTGGCGTGCGATCGTCCTGTCCGGGCAGTCGCAAGGAGGTGGAATGGCGGCCTACATCGCGAAACGTATCGCGATCGGCGGCGTGATCGATTTCTCGGGCGGTTGGGACATGCGCTCCGATGACGATATTGCGTCATGGTATTCCACTCCGAGCGCAACGCCGCCAGAACGCTGGTATGGGACCTACCACGTCGACGAGAAGTTCGCGTCGGCGATTGCGGCATCTTATCGAGCGATGGGCATACCGGCATCGCATCAATTCCCGCTGAGCAAACCCGTTCGCCATCCGGAAGGAAAGAACCCGGGACATGGCGAAGGAGCAAGCAATCCAGTGTACCGGGAAATCTGGGAAACGATGCTGACCGGGCTCGCGCGACACTAGCGACGCGGGTAGCGCCACGGTAGCCGCGATCAGGATGCGGGGTTGGCACTGGAAACGTCGGGATATCGGCGCCGGGAGCGCAAGCCGTCGCGTGAAGCCTGGACCGGGATGTGTTTCGTGAGTGTTGCGGAGAGGATCGTGTCGCTATTGGATCGCCTGTTGTCCCGCGGAGTGGAACAGCAACTGGCACAAAGACGAGTACTTGTGCGCGTTTGGCTCGACGAAAAGGGGCGTGTCCGCGACCTCAAGGTCAGACGGAGCTGCGGCGATCCGGATCTCGACGAGAAGGCACTCCACGCTATCGCCATGATGCAGTTTCCGGGCGGCCATCTCGGCTCCGGAGGAAAATCCGCGAAGCGCTGGCATGATCTCGCTTATCCGGTGGAATGATGTGCCGGCGCGCCAGCCGCTTCTGCCGAACGGCGAACGCGTGACATCAATGGCGCTCACACTGGCTTGTCTCGCGCAGATCGGATCCCCAGTCTTCGTAACCTTACCGCTGGCCGTTACGTAGGACACCCAATCTGATCCTTCCGTATCAGTCGAGTTCGTCGACCCTGGATGCAGCATTGTTCCAGATCCGCTCCACCGCGCTGTCTGGATTGCCCTTCTGCGAAGCAATTCGGCAAAGCTCGATGCTCAACGGTTCCACAGAGGAATCGTCGCCGACGATTTTCAGCAAACCCGATCGCAGCTCCCGGGCAATGGTCAGCTCGGGAAGCCAGGCAATCCCCTCGCCGAGCAGCGCGACGGCCTTCAACGGCTCGACCAGTTCCGCCTCGAAATGAAGCGTCGCTCGACGCTCGATATCCAGCCGGTCGTACAGATTGCGCGTGACACGCCCCAGAAACGACATTCTGCTGTAGCCCAGGATCGGAATGCGCCCTCCCGGCACCGCATCCAGCGAGTAGAGCACCCTCCCGCCACTATCGCAACCGGCCACCGGCACCAGTCGATCGTGTCCGATTCGAATGATTTGGATACCGTATCGCTCGAGATCGTCGGCAACGCCGGTGCTTCGCCAGCAAATCAGAAGCTGACTCGCGCCGCTGCGCAATAGTTCGACACACTCGTCGAAGTTTGCGGTCGCGATCATCGTCGTCACCTCTTCGTGTCCCTGATCGACCCACCAGCCAGGGAAAAATGCTCCCGCCAGCGAATGTGGCATCACGAATCGAACCGTCCGGTCAGCCGCCGAAATCAAACCGCGCGCTTGCGAGCGACTGCCGTACAACTCGTCGATGACGCGCTCCGCCACATCCAGGAACTGCTCGCCCGCCGCCGTCAGCACGACCGGGTAACGACTGCGATCAATCAGCGCAACGCCATACCAGTTCTCCAGCGCCTTCACGCGCCGGCTCAATGCCGGTTGGGTCGCATATCGTGTCCTGGCCGCGCTGGAAAAGTTTTGCAGGCGCGCCACGGCGACAAAGTCCTCCAGCCACTTCAATTCCATCGGTCGTTCCCTCATCCGTTTTCACGTCGATCCCTGCCAGAAAAACTATTCCCGATTCGCATAGTTACCGCCAAAAGCGGCATTGGCGCTCGCTTGTCGCGGCGGCTAGCCTTCCTTCGTCGCTTCGACTTTGACGGACACGCCAATGCAAAATTCATCGGGATTGCCGGAATTGATCATCGGGGTACTCGGCGGCATGGGGCCTTTGGCTGATATCGATTTCGTCAACAAGCTCGTTTCCGCGACGCCGGTCGTACACGAGCGTGAGTATCTACGTGTTCTGCTCGACTCGAATCCGAAAATACCCGACCGGCAGCACTCGATCGCCGCGATGAGCGAACGCATGCTCTCCGCCGACGCCAACCCCGGTCCGGTACTGGCCGACATGGCACGGCATCTCGAGCACGCAGGCGCGACGCTTCTCGTCATGGCTTCGAATACGGCACACGCATTCGAAGCCTACATCCGTGCAGCCGTCTCGATTCCATTCGTCAGCATCATCGAGGAAGCCTGCGACGCGGCCTGCCGCCTGACCGAGCCGACGCGGCGCGTTGGCATCCTGGCGACCAGCGGTTGCCTGGAAACCTGCCTCTACCAACGTGCAATGCGTCGTCTGGATTGCGAACCGATCCTGTTGACGGACCATCGACAGGAATGCCTGATGCAGTTGATCCACCACATCAAGCTGGGACGTGCCACCGACCGATCCCGGGAGCAGATGCGCTTGCTTGCCGAATCGCTCGTCGATACAGGTGCCGACGTCGTTATCGCCGGTTGCACCGAGATTCCGCTGACGCTGTCCGGCTTACCGCTGTCACGCCCCATGATCGACGCAACCGACAACCTCGCACGACGCGTCGTCCGGTATGCCAGGCACCTCGAACCCCTTCCCGCCAGAAGCCTTCCCCGTGCCGGCGGCACATGCGAAAGCCGTGCCTCGTGACCCAGCATGTCGGCCGCTGAAGACTGGCGTGCCGGTCACGCTCCTCGCGAGGCGGCCCCGCATTCCGCGCGACGCGACGCACGCAACCCATCTCAAGACACCCAATCCGGAGACGTCATGAGTGCCATCATCGACGGTTCGCTCGATTCGCGTCCCGATGCACCGGGCAGCGGACTGGTGATCCAGATCTTCATCGGCCTCGCGCTCGGTATCGCTGCCGGGCTATTGCTCAATCGTTTCCCCGAGTACCGACAGGAAATCATTACGCGCTATCTTCAGCCCGCCGGCGAAATATTCATCAAGCTGATTCGCCTGATCGTCGTGCCGATCGTGTTCACGAACATGGTGGTCGGCATCGCGGGAACCGGAAATGGCAGGACGCTGGGCCGAATCGGCATCAAGACCGTCATCTACTTCGAAGTCACCACGACCATCGCCATCGTTCTGGGCCTCGTATTCGGTAACATTTTGCAGCCCGGCGGCGGCATCGACATGTCGCAGTTGTCGCGGACGGGTGTCGACACGATCCACGGGGTGGCGCAAACGCTGCATGAAAGCCGCGGATTCCTGAACCTGCTTCTCGGCATCGTCCCCGACAACATCGTCGGTTCGATGGCGAAAGGCGACCTTCTCCCGATCATCTTCTTCGCCGTCCTGTTCGGGACCGGGCTGCAATCCGTACCCGAGCATGCTAGGAAACCGGTCGTCGACATGTTCCGCGGCATCGCCGAAGTCATGTTCCGGGTCACCGGAATGGTCATGCGATATGCGCCGGTCGGCGTTTTTGCGCTGATCGCCGTGACGACGGCCACATTCGGATTCGGTTCGCTGCTTCCGCTGATCAGGCTCGTCGCGGTCGCCTACTTTGCGATGGCGATGTTTGCCGTCTGCGTACTCGGCGTCACGGCACGACTGTTCGGGTTTCGACTGACGACCATCCTGCGCATCATCCGCAGCGAACTGCTCGTCGCGTTTTCAACCTGCAGTTCGGCGACCGTGTTGCCGCAGCTGATGAAAAAGATGCAGGACTACGGTGTCCCGGCACGCATCGCGACGTTCGTGATTCCAACCGGATACTCGTTCAACCTCGACGGTCCGTCGATCTACCTCGGCATCAGCACGCTATTCATCGCGCAGCTCTACGGCATCCATCTCAGCCTGTCGGAACAACTGGTTCTAACGATAACAATGGCCATCACCACGAAAGGCGGTGCGGCGGTGCCCGGATTCATCTTCGTCATTCTGTACGCTACGCTGTCGAGCGCCGGATTGCCCGTCGAGGGCCTCGCGTTGATCGCCGGCGTCGATCGATTGGTCGACATGGGCCGTACCGCGCTGAATGTTCTCGGAAACGCCGTTGCACCGCTCGTCGTCGCGAGATGGTGCGGGGAGTACGACCTCGAACAGGGACGGACGTATGAGCAATCGATGCGTTCCGACAGGATGCCCACGGATTGAAACGGCAAGGCCTGCAACGCGCCTGACTATCTCGCCGGGATAAACGATCCGCGTTCGGCTATCCCCCTCGTCTAGTGACGTTTCGGGCCGAATGACCGATTCTTGGTGGCAAACGCCGCAAGCAATGCACGGCCGGCGCAACGATATGCATCAGGAAGCCGAGAGAACGCCCGGAAAATGGAACTACCGACGAACGAACCCGAAGACCGATCCCGGACCGCGACAGCGACGACAGACGCACCGGCGATCCCGATCGGGCCATTGCCGGCGCGGCATCCGGAACATCTCGCGGCCAGCCGGTCAATCAGGGTCGCGCAGCCGGGCATCAATAAACGGACGGATGACCTTCGACGCCATGGGCAACGTGCGCCCCTTCAGCGAAACCCACGAAAAATGCGCGTCGATGTTCAATGCCGGTTGAGTCGGAATTTCTGCCAGCCCCGGCGCCGCGTGACGCACGCCAATGACGATGGTATCGCTCAGGCGCGCCAATTCGAGCAGATTGCCCAGCTCCCCGCATTGCAGATTGAACAGACGGTCCGGGTGGCCGTCCGGCCCGAATCGTTCCATCAGTGCACGCCGCGTCGCTTCGGGCACGATCGTACTCGCGATCTGGAAGCGCTTGAGGTCGGCCAACGTAGCCGGCAGGTTGCCCTTCAGAATCGGATGCCCCTGACGACACATGATCGCCCCTCTCATGACACCGATGGGTTCGACCGAGAGATCGTGATCCGCCTGAATCGCCCGCGAATCCGCGATCAGGATGTCGAGCGAACGTTCGCGCAATGCCTTCAGCAATTGCTCTGGCTCCGTTCGCATGATCTGCAGTTTCAGGTTCGGCTGGTGTTCCGTGACGTATAGCAGCAATGGCGTCATCAGAATCGCGCCCGGGCCGGGCCCCATTCCGATCGATAGACGACCCAGCGATCCCTCGACCATCTGAGCCGCGGAGTCGGTCAGCGCGTCCACGTTGGCGCAAATCACCCGGGCCTGCTCGAGGACAAGCAGTCCCAGCGGCGTCGCTTCGATGCGATGACCGATGCGATCGAACAAAGCGCCGCCCAACTCCTCTTCGAGTGCGCGGATGCTGCGGCTCAGCGCGGGCTGGGTCAAGAACGCGGCATCGGCCGCACGACTGAAGGAGCTCAGTTCGGCCAGCAGGATCACATGCCTCAGTTGGGTGAGGGTCATGACGGGCTATCCATAACTCAAACTCATCATATTTCGCAAAACAATGCATTGGACGTCAATTTTGCCTCACCGTAAGCTTGTCTCACCCTCGGGAAATACACGGAGACCACGACGAATCGCTCCCGGGGACAGATCTCGAGTACGCCACGGGCCTTGCGATGACGGTTGAAGGCCCTGTCCGGTTTCTGGTGTGCATGGGAACGGGGCATCCGGTACCGGATCCTGGTGGAGACGGCGTCAAGTGGGAGCGGCATCCGCGCTAGCGGGGCATCGCTCGATCATGAGCCCGGATCGGTATCGGATAGACAATATTCAGGATGTCGAATGAAAGTAGGTTACGCCCGGGTCTCGACGGACGAACAGCACCTCGACCTGCAATTGAACGCACTTCGGCAGTCGGGTTGCGACAGGATTTTCTCCGACCGGGGCATTTCCGGTGCCCGGACCGACCGCCCGGGACTGCAGCAAGCGTTGGCGACACTGCAACCCGGCGATACTCTCACGGTCTGGAAGCTGGATCGTCTCGGACGCTCGCTTAGCCACCTCGTTTCAGTCATCGGCGAATTGAACCAGGCCGGTGTTCGTGTCGTCTCGCTGACCGAAGCGATCGATACGCAATCGTCGGCAGGCCGATTCACGTTTCACCTGATCGCCGCACTCGCCGAGTTCGAGCGATCATTGATCAGCGAACGAACCCGGGCAGGTCTCGCCGCTGCGCGCATGCGCGGCAAAAGGCCGGGGCGACGGGCACTACTTGATGCAGAAAAACTCGAACAGGCTCGGGGACTGTTGACGCATCAGTCGGAAGCCGCCGTCGCGCGGCGGTTCAAGATTCATCAGCGAACGCTGCAGCGCATGCTTAAATCCACCCGCGACACAAGCGGCGAAGCCGCGATGCCGGGCAACGCGAATGCCGCAGCCGGTCGCGCGCCCTTGTACGAGTGCCCGATCTGCATGCAGGCGTCCATGAAAGTGGAAGGCGTCGACGTATTTGGTTGCAACCGGGCAAAGGGCCTGGGACGCAAAACGGAGCTGCCGCTGTCCGGCATATCGTTTGCGGGTGCCACCGCTCGAACGCGTCTGGAATGCGGAGCCGCGCCAATATGCGGCACTCCGTCGTGCGTCGCTGCGATCACGTAACCCGGGAAGCATTACAACAATTCGATGGGCAACAAGCGTAAAGACAGCCAACCACCCCACCTGACTCCCACTTCGATATAGCCGGTTGCACCTGTGCTCCGTACACATGCGGTCACGGCATGCCGCGCAAGCCTCATCCATTTCGAAACAGTCCCCATGACCCATTCCGTATCGTCCCCGCTGCTCACCCATCGAGTCAGCAATAAGGTCGTCGTGGCCACGGTCGCCGGCAACGCGATGGAGTTCTACGACTTCGTCACCTATGCGTTCTTCGCGATTTATATCGGCAAGGCCTTTTTCCCCGCGTCGACGCCGTCGGCAAGCCTGTTGCTGTCGGTCGCGGTATTTGGCGTCGGCTTTCTTGCCCGTCCATTGGGCGGCATTCTCATCGGTGCGTTTGCAGACCGTGCGGGACGCAAGCCGGCCATGCTGCTGACGATCGGACTGATTTCCATCGGCACCCTGGGTCTCGCGCTCACACCGGCCTACTCGTCCATCGGCATGGCCGCTCCCGTCGTCGTGGTTGCATGCCGACTCGTGCAGGGTCTCGCCCTCGGCGGCGAGGTCGGGCCGTCCACTGCCTATTTGATCGAGATCGCCCCGCCGGCGCGCCGGGGCCTTTATACCAGCTGGCAACTCGCGAGCCAGGGCATGGCGGTACTCATTGCCGGTGTCATCGGGTTGACGGTGATCCTGTGCCTGACGCCTGAGCAGACACAGGCCTGGGGATGGCGAGTGCCGTTCGCGGCGGGGTTGCTGCTCTTGCCGATCGGGCTGTTTCTGCGCCGGCATCTGCCGGAATCGTTGCAGCGTGATTCGCGCGTTGTGCACGAAGCCGGACTGGCGGGGCTCAAGCAGCACCGAAACGTCATCGTCCTCAGCATGCTGGCCATCCTTGGCGGCACGATCGCAACCTACGTGATCAATTTCATGACCACGTTCGCGATATCCACGCTGAAGCTGTCGCCCGCGGTGGCCATGAGCGCGACGATCGTCAACGGGCTGTTCACACTGGTATTCAGCGTCCTCGGCGGATGGATGACGGACCGATGGGGACGCAAACCCGTGATGCTTTGGCCGCGCCTGATCGCTTCGTTGCTCGCCGTACCGATGTTTCTATGGATGACCGAAGCGCCATCGCTCGGATCGTTGCTGGCCTCGACGGGTTTGCTGACGCTGCTTTCATCGATGAGCGGAGCGGCGGTCATTATCGGCATACCCGAAATGCTGCCCCAGCGCATACGTGCAACCGGGTTGTCGATCGCTTATGCGCTCAGCGTCACGGTATTCGGCGGCTCCGCGCAATTCATGGTCACCTGGCTGATCAAAGTCACCGGAAATTCGATCATGCCGGCGTGGTACATGTGCGCCGCGGGCCTCATTGCCGTCGCCGGCACGTTCGCGCTGCCGGAATCGCGGGGCCGTTCGATTTGATCCTGCGAGCGTTGTTGTCGTCATGCACAAGAAAAAGCCCTGATGCACGAGATGCGCATCAGGGCCATGGACGACAAGACGCGATCAACCCATCGCGCCTCCATCCCGATCAGAACTTGTGGCGGATACCGAGACGTGCGGCGACCTGCGAAGTTCCCGTGGAATACCCGCCGGCGCCCATGACGCCAACGAGGCCGTCCGTCCCGCTGGAACCCTTCTGATAGACCGCCTGCGCGTACAGATCGGTGCGCTTGGACAGGAAGTAGTCGGTCATCAGGCCGACCGTATGAAAATTCCCGCCTTCCCGGCCACCGTTTGCACTAAGCGTCAGGCGCGTGTAGTCGTACATCGCTCCGAACGCCAGCGCAGGCGTCGCGAAATACTGCACATTGCCTTCCACGTTCAGGAATCGAGCATACGCCGTCGGGGTCTGCATCAGCGATTCGCTCGCCATCACGCCCAAGGTTGCCGGACCGACTGCATAGCTCGCCCCGATTCCGCCCGTCCGCTGATTCGCAAAGGCGACGGTGACGGCCTTCCCGGTCGCGGCACTGGCGAGGCCGCTCAACAAACCCGCAAACGGAATACCGTCGGTCTGCGCGCCGGCCGCATTGATCGTCGCCCCATTCTTCAGATCGAGATAGGCCGCGGCGACCGTGAACGGTCCGTTCGAATAGCGTGCACCGACGCTCCAGGCGCGATTGTTCGAGAACTGGGTCGAATTGCTGAACCCGTACAAGCCGCCGAACTGGAAGCCGCCGTAATTCGCACTCGTGTACTTGATCGAGTTGTTGATGCGGAACGAGTTGTCCGTATTGTCGTTATCGAACGGATGCGAGAAGAACGCGCCGGCCCAATTGCCGTTGGCGGTCATCGGTCCGAGGTAATCGACGACCGAATCGTACTGGCGACCCAAAGTAACCGTGCCGGCGTTCGCCGACGACAGGCCGACATACGCCTGACGACCGAACATGCGGCCGCCTTGACCCAGGGCGCCGTTGCTGGCATTGAACCCGTTCTCCAACTGGAAAACGGCCTTCATGCCGCCGCCGAGATCTTCGGTACCCTTGAGCCCCCATCGGCTGCCCTGCAGCACGCCGCTCTGCAAGGCAAACACATTGCCGCGCGTCACGACACCATTCGTGCCGACCACCGCGACGTTGTTCGTATAGCTCAGCCCTTCGTCAATAATGCCGTACAGCGTTACGGAGCTTTGGGCGTGCGCGAGACTGGAAAATGCCGCGACGGACGCCAACGCGATGAGCGATTTTTTCATAGTGGTAAGGTCTCCAGATTAATTAGGTTATTCGATGAACCAGGAATGAACCGGACAAGGCGGAGCCGATGTTAGCAAAGACAATTGCGCTTCCAAACAGGCCTGTTGCACGCGAGCATCGGACTGTCAAACATCGTCACGCTTACCTTCCGATCTGGATATCCCGATCGCGCTGCCGGATAATCAACCCACCGAAGTCATGCGCTTTGGTGCGCGACGTGGAAGTGCGAGAAGCGTCGCGGGCGTTTTCTCCAAGTTGAACCCGCAGCAACTCGTGTTGCTGCGGATTTTTTCCCGCACATGAAATTCGAGTAGCTGCTGCCCCCGCTGGTCCTTCATGAGCTGTCCCCTCGCCACGCTCCCGAAGCGACGCTCAACGGGGTTTCATTTGAATTGTCCGCTCCAGTCGATATCCATATCCATAGAGTGACGTAAGCCGATAACCGCATTCCGGTCGCAGGCCGAGCTTCGTTCGTAACGAAGACATGTGTGTGTCGATCGTTCTCGACGAGACGTCGGTCACCTGATGCCAGACGATGTCGATAATGTGTGCGCGCGATAGCGGCCGATCGAAGAACTGGAACAACAGCAATGCGAGATCGAACTCCTTCTGCGTCAGGGACACGGCCGTATCGCCGACATACGCCTGCTGCTGGTGCATGTCGAAACGAAACTGGTCGAATTCTCGCATCGCAGTCTCCGCGTCGATCGAATATGTTCTGCGCAACAGCGAGGCGATGCGCGCGCGCAGGATCGTGCCCGACACAGGCTTGACGACGTAATCGTCCGCGCCGGCATTGAGGATATGTGCAATACCGTCTTCCTCGCTCCGGCAAGTCATGAAGAGGATCGGCAGCCTTGCTCCGTACGGCTTCATGCGCACCCATCTCAACACTTCCTCTCCGGACACGTCTGGAACGTTCCAGTCGAGCACCAACAGATCAAACGTCTCACGTTGGAGACGCCTCATCAGCGCCCTGCTCCTCGTGAATTCGTAGCAGGTGTGACCTTCGGCCGACAGCGTCTTGTTGACGAATTCCGTTTGCAGCGGATCGTCATCGAGGATGGCAATTCTCATGGCGATTAGTAAAATTACGATCTATTTTTCGGCTCGATCGATCAGGCATCCAGATCATTCTCACCCGGTTCATGAAACCAAATGGCGCACGATTCGAGGTCGCGCGATCAACCACCACGCACCGCGCGACGTACGCCGAACCACGGCGATCTCGTCCCCCTTGTTTCCGGCCGCATCCGCGGTTCGTCAATCGACGTTCCTGCATCGCGCGCCCGCAATCCGCCTCGTCTGCCTTCGGAGAGGTGCCGGAGGTCGGCCGCCACCCGTTCGATGACCGGCGCCCACTGCCGGTACTCTGCCTGACGATATAGCGTCAAGCTCGGATACCATGGGCTGTCCGTGCGCTCCGTCATCCATATCCAGTGCGGATTGACGTCGAGCAGCAGCCAGGTCGGCACGCCTAGCGCGCCCGCCAGGTGCGCCACCGACGTGCAAACCGTAATCACGAGATCCAGCGTCGAAAGCAACGCGGCCGTATCGTCATATGAACGCAGTTCGGCGGTCGGGTCGGTGACGACCATCCCCGCTTCGCGCATCGCGCCCAGCTCATCGGATGCGTCCAGTTGCAGATTGACGAACTCGATTCCGTCGATGTCCTTGAATGCGTTCGCATAGGCGAGCGGCTCGATCGAACGCAGAGGATTGCGTCGATGCGTCCGGTTTCCACTCCATACCAGCCCGACACGCAACCGACCGTCGTGCGCCCAGCGGCCGCGCCAACGCTCGACCTTGCCCGGATCCGGCCGCAAATAATGCGGCGCACCGGGCAATCGGTCGATCGTGATACCGAGCGCCCGAGGCAGGCTGGCAAGCGGCAGTTCGAAATCGAATACGGGTAGTGCCGATACGTCGTGCGGCACGATCGTGTCGACGATGCCCTCGAGGGTCCGACTGAAGAGCGGCAGG
This sequence comes from Burkholderia sp. RF7-non_BP4, assembly GCF_001521935.1. Classification (NCBI taxonomy): domain Bacteria; kingdom Pseudomonadati; phylum Pseudomonadota; class Betaproteobacteria; order Burkholderiales; family Burkholderiaceae; genus Burkholderia; species Burkholderia sp. RF7-non_BP4. The sequence continues at coordinate 343,665 of NZ_LOTA01000025.1, forward strand.
AATTGTGCGAAACAGCAGTACACGAGCTTGCCGCCTTCTGCACGAACACGTTCCGCGAGTTGCGGCACGAAGCGCATGAACTGGATCGCGTCGCCGTTTCCCTGCTCGCCCCAGACAAACAATGTTTTTCCGTCCAGCGACTCGCCCGTCCACCGCGGCGCGGGCGGATTCGGCGACACGTCTCGCAGCTCCGGTGATCCAAGCCAACGGGCCTCGTGGTTCGCCCATCCCTGCACGTAATCGCCCTGCAGCAATTGCAACATCGCCATTGCCCAGATGATCGACGGATTATTCGGATCAAACTGATGTGCGCGGTGAATCGCGTTCAGCGCCGCACCCCACTGTTGCCTCTCTTTCAGCACCTGAACATAGGTGAGCAGCGCGACCGGATAGTCGGGTGCCAATGCGCAGGCGCGCTCGGACGCAACTTCACTGCCGACGAGATCATGCTGCTCGAGCAGGACGAGCGACAGGTTGTTCCATGCCAGCGCATTCGACGGTTCACGGGCGACCAGTGCGTCGAGCAAGGGTTGAGCTCGCGACAACTCGCCGAGTTCGATGTGCGCAGCCGCAATATTGTTTTGCAGCATCGGCATCGCCGGATCGAGCCGCTCTGCGCGCGCGTACGCTGCCAACGCTTCCCGGTGCCGTCTTGCACGCTGATGCAGCAATCCGAGATGAAACCATCCCGACGCGCTATGCGGTGCCGCCTCACAGAAGCGCTCGGCCAAGTCGATCGCGCTCGTTTCGTCCGGTTGCCGAGCCAGCAATTCGATCCATTCGATAATCCACGGCTCACCCTCCCCCCCATTCTGATAGGCCCGTGCATACCACCTGCTTGCGTGAGCCCAGTCTTCCAAAGCGGCAGCCTGCCTCGCACGTTCGACCCACGCCGGTCCATAGTCGGGATCCAGCACCAACGCGCATCCAATGAGCGCATCGGCGTCGGCGCTGCGGCCACGCATGCGCATGATCCGGCTCCCGGCGACAAGAAGCGGCGGATCGGACGAGTTTCGCGCGGCGAGCTCATCGAAGAGTCGCGAAGCACCGATCAGGTCGCCCCGGTCGAGCAGTCTGTTGATCCGTGCCGAAAGGGATTCATGTGTCGTCATTGTTCTTCCCGGTTGTATACGCGTCGCAAAGGCTTTCCGTCTGGTCAATTCGACTCGCATTCGGGATCGTCCCCCTGCTCGTCGCCGGAACCGGGAATCCGGTATCGTTCGCGATCCTCCCCGATCATCCAGACCGGAGGCCGCCCTCGTCCGCTCCATGTCTGCCCCGTCGCCGGATTCCAGTATTTCGGCACGGGCCGCTTGCTTCTGTCGAGCCCACGTGTCTTACGCGGTACCACTTCGAAGTCGAATCCGAACTCCTGGAGCACCGCACGCACACGCGCGGCCACGAGATTCTCCAGACGGTCCTTTTCTATCGCACGTTCGCGCTCGATTTCGCTCTTCAGCTTTTCGTATCGTTCAAGCAGAGTCTGATAGCGGCTCATGATGTCTCCTCCGTCGAGCGATCGATTCCGCTCACTCGAAGCAACAGTTCGTCGTAGCACGCAACCACCCGGGCGTCAGTCGTCAAGAAGCGCCCGATGCATTTTCTTTGGCGCGCCCGATACTCCTCCCATCCATGGTCGTGATTTCGAATCGCCTGTACGAGCTGACGCGCGCCTTCGTCGACGTCCTGGCCGGGGTAGTAGTAGCCCAGGTCGCTGCATAAATGCGCGTTGTGCACGAACGGATAGCCCATCCAGCACACGTCGAAATAGAAATAGTTCAGCGCGAGCCCCCACTGATGGGACACGACGATGTCGGTATGCTCGGCAAGAAATCGTGGCGTTTCGAACAGACCGACGAAGCTTGCCTTGTGGTCGCGCACGATATCCAGGTACTTCGCAACGCCGATGAATTCGGGACGATGCAGCGCCAGATGCTGCGCGTTCGTCACATGAAGATGGCCGATTTCGCTGCCCACGAGACGATAGGCGTTTTCGACGATCAGCATCGGATACAGGCAGAACTTGAGCACGTCGATGTTCGCCTCCATCACCGACAGCCTCCGCGGCCCGCTGGCCGGCCGGTATTCGCCGCCGTTGGGCAGATCGCGCGCACGTGCCTCTATGCACATCGGATCCCAGACGAACGGCACTTCCCGGACGGGACACCGGCGCAACGTCTTGAAGAAATGCCAGCTCGTCTCGACCACCTGCGGAATCACCCACACCTCGTCGTAACGCTGGTTAATAAATACGGAATCACACATCCGGCGATCGAAGATCATCGCCTCCATCATCTGCACGAACTCCGGGCCGCAGCAATAACTGACGAGCCTGGTGCCGCGCGCCTTCAGATATCCGGTCTGGTCGGCATTGATCTGACCACCCAGCTCGATCAGCACGTCGAGATCATCCTTGACGTCCTCGAAGCGCCCGACCGGGTAGCGCTCGATGTCCCACGGCAGTCTCGACGTAATCGCGACCGACGTCGTGTTGACCAGCATCACCCGATGGCGCGACGGCGAATGCTGGAATACGCGCATCAGATACAACGCGTTCTGCTTGATGCCATTGACCCACAGGCTTTCAGCCTCATCCTGCAGGCCGATCGTGATACCGATGCGCAGGGATCGCTCCGCACGCCCAAGACGAGCCGACGTTGTCGGGTTCATTGCGCGGCCCCCCACTGGAATTGCACCTGACGGCGCAGGATCAGGCAGGAAGGCGGCGTATCGACGAGAACGACCGTTTCGCGCGGGTGGGACGAATCGGTATAGACCATGACGGATTTGACGAGTGGGGTGGCGTGATACCCGGTCAATTCAGTGCGTGCAACCTGCGCACAGGACAGCGGTGCGCTGGAAATCCGCTCGGCCAATACCGAGCAGCCGCCGGTGACGCCCGGAACCGTAACCAGCGACAACAGCGCCGACGATGTCGGGAATTCGATGCCCGACATCGAAAAGAACGGCCCGATGTCGGGATTCGTGCGCTGCCAGTCGAGCAGCACATCGGCCCGGTGCGCGTGATCGAACACGCGCGCCGACACCTGTGCGACAGCGTCGTAACAGCGACGAATGCCGATTTCCTGGGCGGCATGTGCAAGGACCGTGACGGGCACTGCGGCTGGCGGCACGGCAGGCACCGGCTGCGCGAGTGCTGCAATCGCGCCCCCCAACGCGGCGAGCGCGACGGCAACCTGAGTAGAGAACATGCGGGCGGCCATGTGCATCACCCTCCACTGAAAACCGACTCGATCGCCGCGGTGTACTGCTCGACGTTCGCGGGCAGTTCCGGGGCCAGCGACGCCAGGAAAGTCCGCGCGTTGCGGCGGTAGTTCTCGAGTTGCAGGTCGTGCTCCGCGTACGCGCGACGCAACGCAAGCGCGCCTTCTCGACAATCGAAACCGTCATAGCGATACCCGCAATTCCCCAACAGCGTCGAGTTGTGAATCAGCGGAAAGCCGCCGTACAGTGCCTCGTAGTACAGATAGTTCTGCGCGTTTTCCCACTGATGCGACACGATCGCGTCGGCCTGGGCGGGCAATATCTCGTACACCGGCAACCTCGGCTCGAAACTGGCGCGCCCCTGCCGTGTCAAGTCGAGGCCAAGGGCGAAGCCGACAAACGCCACATCCTCCTTCAGCGTCATCGCATTGAAGACGCGCAGGTAATCGATGAATCGAGGGTCTTGTCGATGTGCGAGATCGGCGATCAGCATCGCGAGATGCGCGGTCTTGACCATGCAGATGTTCGGCTCAAGCACGGCAACGCGCCAGCGAGAACGCCCGGGCACGTAGTCCAGCGCTCCGTCAACGCCCGAGCCCTTCATCGATTGCTCCAGCAGCACCGGGCTCCACAGGTGCTGCATCACGTGTACGGGCGCCCGCGAGCCAGCCTCGTAGTAGCCGCTGCACGTCTTCTCGAAAGCCGGCAGCGTCCAGACCGCGCTGTACGGCGTACCCGACAGCAGCAGCCCATGGGGCCTGCCGAACATCATCCGTTCGATGTCGATGACGTAATCGTTGGCGACGCGCATGCCGATCACGCGACCGCCGCGATCACGAAATCCGCGCGCCCAGTCGGGATCCAACTGCGCGCTCAATTCGATGACCACGTCGAGTTTCTCTCGCGCGACATCGAGATCGATCACCGGCGCAGGCGATAGCGCGAGGAACGAAGCTGCTTCGGTCGGGTTTCCATCGCCGCCGTTGACCAGATATACCTCGTCGACGAACGGCGAGCGCCTGAGCAGCATCGCGAGGAAATAGACGTTCTGGAAGATGCCGTTCTCCCAGATCGATTGCTGGCCGGTCCGCAGAAAAATCGTGACGCCGACCTTCACTCGTATCGGACGGGACATCACGCCCCCCTGCCGCGGCCGCACGCGGTCACGTTCAGCAACTGCTGGAAGTAGCGCGCGCCGTTTTCCGGCGAGTGCGGATGCAGTCCGGCCAGGAATGTGCGCGCGCCGCGCACATAGTCGGCATGATCCGCGTCATGCTGCCGCGCCGCGCGGATGAGCGCGCGGGCACCTGCCGACACGTCGAATTCCGGGTAGTAGTAGCCGAATTCGCGCAGCCAGGCCGAGTTGTGAATCAACGGGTATCCGCGATAAAGCGCATCCAGATACGGGATGTTCTGATCGTTCTGCCACTGATGCGCGACAACCGTATCGGATGACCGACTCATGTAGTCCGAAAAATCGTGCTGATGGTCGACGTAGACGCGCCTCTCGCGATGCAGATCCAGCCCGTTTCGCATGAACGAGAAGGTTGGATGCTGTTCGAGATGAGCACCATTGAAGACCCGCATCTCGGCGATCGCGTCTGGCGCTGCGCGAAACGCCGCGTCACAGATCAGCATTGGCACCATGCAACACTTCACGACGGAAATATTGGGCTCGAAGATCGCCACCCGCAGCCCCCGCGGCGCAGCATGCGGTGCCGCCGCCGGTACGTATCCGAAGTGCTGTCCCGCGGCATTGAGTGCGTTCGCGCGATGATCGACGAACATTGGATCCCACAGGAACGGCACTTCATGAACCGGGCACCGATGTAGCGTTTCCAGCATCGGTCCGAAGACACGGTCTTTCGGGAGTATCCAGACCTCGTCGCATCGATCGGCGCGCGCGCCATATCCGCCGCGCTGAAAGATGCTCGGCTCGATCAACCCGACATACGGTTGTTCACAACACAGATAGACGACCTTCTTGCCGCGCGCGCGGAGATGGTCGAGCCATGCGACATCGAGCCCGCCGCTCATTTCGATCACGACGTCGACCAGTTCCGTTGCTTCGTCCGGACGCAACATCTTCAGGTCCGGCATCAGCGCTACGGCGTCCGCCGGCATTCTCGGCTCGAAGCCGCAATTGAGCAGGACCACATCTCGAACTGCCGGCAGTGCACGCAGCAGCTTGGCCAGGAAAAATACGTTCTGCCCCAGTCCACTGTCCCAAATGGTGTGGCCTGGCCGGGTGGCCAATGAAATTCCAATACGCATCGTGTTTCGTCTCGCCCTCTTGGGGCGTCCTCGTGTTTTTTTCTCGAAACAATTTCTACAGCGATGCCGCTACTCCAGCCTCCGACGGAATCGGGTGTCACCGTTGCGGCAACCGGTAACGCCCGAGCACCGACGCCCTCGTCTCGTCGGTATGGAATAAAAAGGAGGACCGGACCGAAGAAATCCGGTCCTCAAGCCCCAAACATTCGCCGGAACGCACGAGGATTCGTCCGGGAACCAATCCAGCCCGGGGCAGTACATCAGTTCTGCTGCAACACGATCTCGACGCGGCGATTCTGCGCACGACCGGCGGCCGTTCCGTTCGTTGCAACAGGATTGGCTTTGCCATATCCGTGTGCCTCGAACTGCTTCGCGTTCAGCCCATGCGATCGCAGATAGCGCGCGACCGTTTGCGCACGCTGCTCGGACAGGCGGAGGTTGTATTCGCCCGAGCCGACGCTGTCGGTGTAGCCATTGACGCCGACCGTACCGAAGGTCATGCCCTTCGCATCCGAGATCAGTTTGTCGAGTTGTCCGATCGCGACCGGTGTGAGCGAGGCCTTGTCGGTTTCGAAATTCGCATCGCCCGACAACGTCATCTGCCGCGGCGCCGATCGAACGACCGGCGCGGGGGCTGGGACTGGTACCGGGGCCGGCGTCGCCGCAGGCGCGCCACACTGGAATGTCAGAAGACGGGTGTTCGGCTTGCCGTCCGACGTCGTGGATCCGAGCGGCGCGTCATCCTGGACCGGTCGCATCGGCTGATCGCGACAGATCTCACGCGCCTTGCTGTAGCAGGTTCCCGATCCTTCAAGCAGTCCGTAGCAACTTACCCGATAGGTTTTTTGCCCGTCCTGCCGATCGACCGACCACGCGCTGAAGGTCGGTCCGGATGATGACGAGCAGCCCGCCAGGGTAGCCAGCGCCGCAATGCAGAACATTGCCTTATACATGTCGTACCTCATGTTTCATGTCGTTTTTTGGCGATTCCCGATCGTTCGCACGATCGACGGGAACCGAGCCATGCCCGGCCCCGCCGATCGCGTTACCACTGGTAGCCCAATCCAACGCCGTAGGTGCGACCCGCGCTACTGGCCCCGACCCCGCCCTTGAGTTTCAGGTTCTCGGTAATCCGGGCGGTGAATCCGAGCGCGACAGCACCGTAGCCTTGATAGGTCGCGGTACCGATGCCGACGGAGATCGTCTTGCCCAGGTCGACGTCCGGAATCATCGTCAACGCGGTTGCGCCCGCAACACCCGCGTAGGCCGTCCGCGCCACCGTATTGATCGACCCCTGCACCGCATTGAGCTGCGACACGTTCACGGCATCGGTCGGGTTGACGCCCGGTCCGACATTGGTGATGCGGCGTTCGCTGTTCGGCGCACCGACCGAGACCGTGTTCGCCTCGCCTGCGATCGAACCCGCACCGAGCGCGACCGAATTCGGCGCGGTGGCGTTCGCGCCGGAGCCGAGTGCGACGCTGTTCTTGCCGCTGCCCAACGCATTCGCGCCGATCACCGTTGCACCGTCTCCGGAAGCGTTCGCACTGGCGCCGACCGCCGTGGCATTCGCGCCCGATGCCGTCGCGTTGACCCCGGCCGCCATCGCGTTGACACCGGTCGCTCCATCGTTGCTGTAGTTGCCCTGTTGGGTCCCGTTGTCGTTCACGCTGTAGTAGTGCGTGCGCGCTGACGTAACCAACGTCGAGAGCGAGGTGGCCGTACCGACGGCCGAGCTGACGCTCGTCGACAGCGATGCAAGATTGCTGTCGGTTACGGAAAGTCCCGTCGACAGGGAAATGACCGAGCTGTTCGTCGTGCTCAACCCGGTCGACAGCGAGCCAACCGAGCTCGACATCGACGTCGACAGCGAGGTCACGCTGCTGTTGGTCGTGCTCAACCCCGTCGACAGCGAACTAACCGCGCTGGAGGTCGACGTGGACAGCGAGGCGACGTTGCTGTTCGTCGTCGACAACCCCGTCGACAAGCTACCGACCGCGAGATTGGTCGCGTTCAGTTGCGAGCCATTGACCGCATCCGTGCTCGTCGCACTCACCCGGCCGGCAGCGACGTTGGTGATCTGGCGTTCGGCTCCCGGCGCACCGACGCTGACCACACTGGTCGGGTTGGCGCCGGCATAGGTGTATACGTTCCCGGCCACGATGCCGCTGGCAACCGGATTCGGTGCCGAGGTAATCGACCCGGAACCCAGCGCAACGTCACCCGGATTCGCTGTGGCGGTCGCGCCATTGCCGATCGCCACGCTTCCGGTCGTCGCTCCCGCCGTCCCCGCCACCGAGTTCTGGCCCAGCGCAACCGAACCCGTGCCTTGCGCCGTGTTCGTATTGCCGATCGCCAGGGCGCCGTCGCCGGTCGCCGTGTTGTTCGCGCCGACCGCGATCGCACCGTTTCCGGTCGCCGTGTTCGGATCGCCAAGGGCGACCGCTCCGCTACCGTTGGCCGTCTGACCTTCACCCAATGCAATCGCACCCGTGCCGGAAACGACCGTCGAGTTGTGACCGCCGGCGATCGAGCCTGGGCCCGCCGCAGCCGACACCGTGTTGCTGTCGCCGATCGCCACGCTCGAAGCCGCGGACGCCGTCGAGCTATTGCCCACCGCGACGCTCTGCGTGCCTGCTGCGTTGGCTGCGTTGCCGATCGCTGTCGCCGCACCGCCGCTTGCCGTCGCGCTGGTGCCGGCTGCCATGGCGTTGATGCCGGTTGCACCGTCGTTCGCGTAGTTGGCCTGCTGAACGCCGTTGTCGTTCACGCTGTAGTAATGCGTGCGTGTCGCCGAGACCACCGTCGACAGGGATGCCACGTTGCTGTTCGTCGTGGACAGGCCGGTGGACAGCGAGCTTCCGATCGTCGACGTCGAAGTCGACAGCGAAGCCACCGTGCTATCGGTCGAGCTGAGGCCCGTGGACAACGAGTTGATACCCGTCGACGTCGACGTGGACAACGAGCTGATCGAGCTGGTTGCCGACGAGAGGCCAGTCGACGTGGAGGTCGAGAGCGAGGCGACCGAACTGTTGGTCGAGCTGAGGCCCGTCGACAACGAGTTGATACCCGTCGAAGTCGACGTGGACAACGAGCCGATCGAGCTGGTTGCCGACGAGAGACCGGTCGACGTGGAGGTCGACAGCGACGCCACCGTGCTATCGGTCGAGCTGAGGCCCGTGGACAGCGAGTTGATGCCGGTCGAAGTCGACGTGGACAGCGAGCTGATCGAGCTGGTCGCCGACGACAGACCCGTCGACGTCGAGGTCGACAGCGAAGCGACCGAGCTATCGGTCGAGCTGAGGCCCGTCGACAGCGAGTTGATCGAACTGGTCGCCGACGAGAGACCCGTCGACGTCGAGGTCGACAACGAGGCCACCGTGCTGTCGGTCGAGCTGAGGCCCGTCGACAACGAGTTGATGCCCGTCGAGGTCGACGTGGACAGCGAGCTGATCGAGCTGGTCGCTGACGACAGACCCGTCGACGTCGAAGTCGACAGCGACGCCACCGTGCTATCGGTCGAACTGAGGCCCGTCGACAGCGAGTTGATACCCGTCGAAGTCGACGTGGACAGCGAGCTGATCGAGCTGGTCGCCGACGACAAACCCGTCGACGTGGAGGTCGACAATTA